>JAIENA010000020.1 GCA_019751755.1 Burkholderiaceae bacterium
ATCCTCAATTTTAGCAACGGGTGCCGGGCCTTTAGGCCGGGCATCCTCCATCTATGAAAACTATTCCCTTCGGCCGCTTCAACTTGCCCGTACATCCGGCGGGCGCCCTGGTGATGGGCATTTTAAATGTGACACCGGATTCGTTTTCCGACGGTGGCCAACATGCCGCACTGGAAGGCGCCATCGCCCATGCCGAGCTCATGATGGAGCAGGGCGTGGATATTATTGACATTGGCGGGGAATCCACCCGTCCCGGCTCGCCGGCGGTGCCGTTGGCGGAAGAATTGCGCCGTGTGATGCCGGTGGTCTACGCATTGCGCGATTGTGGCGCGGCGATTTCCGTGGATACCTACAAACCCGCCGTCATGCGCGAAGCCGTGATCGCCGGTGTCGACATGATCAACGATATCAATGGCTTCCGCGCCGAGGGTGCGATTGATGCCGTGCGCGACAGTGATTGCGCGTTGTGTATTATGCACATGCGTGGCGAACCGACCACGATGCAGCAGCAGCCCGAATACACCGATGTGGTGCGGGAAGTCATTGATTTCCTTCGAGAACGCATTGCCGCGTTGACGGATGCCGGGATTGCCCGTGAGCGTCTGTGGATTGATCCCGGATTTGGCTTTGGCAAGACGGTCGAGCATAATTATGCGCTGATCAAGTCCACGCGCCGCTTGGTGGACGAGTTGGGGGTGCCGTTGCTGGCAGGTTTGTCACGCAAGAGCATGGTAGGCGTGGTGACCGGTAAACCCGTGGATCAACGCATGGCAGGCAGTCTGGGCGGCGCGCTGGCTGCTGTCGCGCACGGCGCCCGGATCGTCCGGGTGCATGATGTGGCGGAGACGGTCGATGCCTTGAAAGTTTGGCAGGCGGCACATTAACCATCGAATTCAATTAATCATTGAATTCATAGAACATTAGAGAACAGACATGGCACGTAAATATTTTGGCACCGACGGCGTACGCGGCCTGGTGGGTGTTTCGCCGATTACCCCGGATTTCGTGATGCGCCTCGGTTATGCTGCGGGCAAAGTGCTGGTCAAGAACCTGGGTGGGGCGGCGCGCTCGACCGTCCTGATCGGTAAAGACACCCGCATTTCCGGTTATATGCTGGAAGCCGCGCTGGAAGCGGGTTTTTCCGCTGCCGGCGTCGATGTGATGCTGGCCGGCCCGATGCCGACGCCGGCGATTGCCTATCTGACCCGCGCGCTGCGTTTGCAGGCCGGCGTCGTGATTTCCGCTTCGCATAATCCTTACCACGATAACGGCATTAAATTCTTTTCCGAGCACGGCACGAAATTGCCGGACTCCGTCGAACTGGAGATTGAAGCGCAGTTGGATTTGCCGATGGATTGCGTGGAATCTAGCAGGCTGGGTCGTGCCAAGCGTCTGGAAGACGCGCAGGGCCGTTATATTGAATTCTGCAAGAGTACGTTCCCCAGCGCGCTTGATTTGCGCGGCCTGAAAATCGTGGTCGATTGCGCCCATGGCGCCGCTTATAACATCGCACCGCACGTCTTCCATGAGTTGGGCGCCGAAGTTATTGCAATTGGCAATAAACCAGACGGTTTTAATATTAATGCCGGTTTTGGTGCAACCGCGCCTGCCGCCTTGGCCGCCACCGTGGTGGAAAAAGGTGCCGATTTAGGGATTGCACTCGATGGTGATGCCGACCGTTTAATTATGTGCGACGCCAAAGGCCGTTTATATAATGGCGATGAGTTGCTGTATGTAATGGTCATGGATCGTTGCGCAACGGGTCCGGTTGCGGGGGCCGTGGGGACGCTAATGACGAATATGGCACTGGAAGTCGCCTTTAAAGAAAAAGGCATAGGCTTTGCCCGCGCCAAAGTCGGCGACCGTTATGTGCTGGAAGTGATGCAGGAAAAAGGCTGGATACTTGGCGGTGAAGGTTCCGGCCACTTGCTGGCAACGGATAAACATACCACCGGCGACGGCATTATCTCGTCGCTGCAGGTATTGTCGGCGCTGAAACGCAGCGGCCAATCACTGGAGCAGTGCGCGTCCGAGCTGGTATTGTTCCCGCAAACGCTGATTAATGTGCGCGTCCAGTCGGGATTCAATTGGCAATCGAATCCTGCCGTGGTGGCGGAAAAAGAAGCGGTGGAGCGCGAACTGGGCGACACGGGCCGTGTCCTGATCCGTGCCTCCGGTACTGAACCGCTGATCCGCGTCATGGTGGAGGCACGTGATGCGGAAGCGGCGGCGGCCTATGCGCGCCGGATTGCCGATAAAGTTGAAGCCCGCCTGGCGGCCTGATCGAATTTCAGCGGCATCCGGATTGACGCCGGATGCCGGCTGCGGATATAATCACGTCATCGGAGTGTAGCGCAGCCCGGTAGCGCATCTGGTTTGGGACCAGAGGGTCCAAGGTTCGAATCCTTGTACTCCGACCAAATACTTAAAGAAACGGGTTAGTCGAAAGACTGCCCGTTTTTTTTCGCCCCTTCTCTTAGCTTTTTCTTAAATAATCGATTTCCCGATTATTTACCCCAGTTCTGCCCATAGCTCAGTTGGATAGAGCATCGGCCTTCTAAGCCGAGGGTCGCAGGTTCGATTCCTGCTGGGCAGGCCATTCCTCATACTGCTGAATTCCCCCTGGTTATTGATCGTCCCGTTCGGTTTGCGTCGCTTTTCGGCCATTTTATGCTAAATATTGGCTTGATCATGCCGGTAATTGGTATAAAAGGTTAGAATTGGTCCATATTCCTGTGGGGATAACAATGAAGGTGAGCGAATACCGTCATGGGCTGGCGGCCTGCGCGTTAGCGTTATGGACCATCCATGCCAGCGCGGCGCGGGATGCAACACCGGCCACATTGAAAATCGGTTTGCAAAATGTCATTGCGCCCTTTGTCATGGCGGGCCAGCAATCGGGCTTATTGGTCGATGTCTTGCGCGCAGCCTTTGCCACCCAGCACATCGCCACCGACTTTATCTATTTACCCACGGCCCGCATCGATCAGCAATTGCGCCAAGGAAAAGTTGATGTCATTACCTTGGCAAAGCCAGAATATCAGCAGGCAGGGTACCTAAGTCATTGGCCGGTGACGCATTTTCATAATATGGCGATTACCGTGCGCAGCCGGATTCCGGTATTAACGCATATTAATGAATTAAAGAAGTATCGTGTCACTGGATTTGGCAGCGCCCGCAAAGTCATGGGGCGCGACTATGATGCCGTCGTCGGCAAGCATCCCGCCTACCGGGAGTCGGTCACCATGCCTTCCGCAGGCTTGTTATTGCACCGGATGGACGTCTTGATTTCCCAGCGGGATATTTTTTTATATTACCTGAGCCAGCAAATGCCGCAGACACCCAGCCGGGAAGGGGAGTTGGTTTTCCATGATATTTTGGGGCCCGGGAATTTTTATTGGCTGGCATTCCGTTCGGAAGCCCAGCGCGATGCCTTTGAGCGTGGTATCGCGGCAATTTATCTGTCCGGAGAAATCGACCAGATTATAGAACGCTACCAGCACGAATATGGCACCACGCGCGACTTTTTCTTGCCACTCGATTGCCAGTTCCGGCCATCCGGCGCACCCAAGGCGTGCAAAGATATTCCAAGGCGCCTAAAATAAAAAAACCGGACCTGTTGGCCCGGTTTTTTTTGTATTGGAACTATGCTTAATACGTGTAGTACATGCGCTGAATTTCTTTGGTGCTGCTGGTCTTGGTCAATGCCAGCATCAGCAAAATCCGGGCTTTTTGCGGGTTCAGCGTATCGGACACAACGAAGTCCAGTTGATCGTCATTGGCCTCGCCATTGCGGGCGACAATACCATTGCCAACGCGGGCCGAACGTACAATCAGCGCGCCTTTTTTACGGGCATCAGTCAAGCCTGGTTTGACTTTGGCGGCCACGCTGCCATCGCCGGTACCTGCGTGAATAATGCCTTTGGCGCCGGCGGCCAGGAATGCGTCGAGCGCCACGGTATTCATGTTGGCATAGCCGTACACGATATCGACTTGCGGCAGCGATTCCAGCTTGCTGATATCAAACTCCGTGTCGGCCGTATGTTTGCGGGTGGAGACGTGATAAAAGTAAGGCTTGTTGCCTTGCATGTAACCGAGCATGCCCAGTTCCGGCGTGCGGAACGCATCCGGGGTCGAGGTATTGGCCTTGGTCACATCACGGGCGCCGTGGATCTGGTCGCCCAAGGCCACCATCACGCCCTTGCCGACGGATTCCGGATGGGCCGCCAGCAGCACCGCGTTATACAGGTTGATCGGGCCGTCGGCCGACAGCGCGGTGGAAGGGCGCATGGCGCCGACCAGCACCACTGGTTTGCGGCTCTTGACTACCAGGTTCAGGAAATAAGCGGTTTCTTCCAGCGTATCGGTGCCGTGGGTAATGACGATACCATCGACATTGTTTTGCGTGAGCAATTCGTTGACGCGCTTGCCCAGCTTCAGCCAGTGGTCATTGGTCATGCTTTCGCTGGCGATCTGGAATACCTGCTCGCCGGTGACATTGGCGGCGGTTTTCAGTTCCGGCACGGCGTTGATCAACTGCTGGACGCCGACCGTGGCGGCGGTGTAGCCGACGGTGGTGGTGGACGTGGCGCCGCTGCCGGCAATGGTGCCACCGGTGGCCAAAATAGCGACATTGGCAAGTTTTTGCGCTGACGCGTCTTGCGCGTGTGCGCTGGCAAAGATCACGGTGCCGACCACCGCAGCCATCAAACGTGCAGCCATCAAACGGGCTGTCTTATGCTGAAACATTGTTTCCTCCTTATGGGCGAATTGAGCCGCGATAGTAACAAACAATGCATGCTGAAGAAATAAGGAAAAAACGGGAAATATTAAAATGCGACAAAGCCGTCCAATAACCGGAAATCAGCGAAATACAGACGTATCAAGGATTGGAAAACCCACGAAAAAACCGGTGAACGGCCACGCAAAACCGTGGCCGCCACCAGATGCGCCGACAGAAATTCAATGCAGCTTGTGGCTTTTTTTGCGGCGTGCCGTGAAGGCCAGCATACCCAGGCCCGCTGCCAGCATGCCGTAGCTTGCTGGTTCCGGCACGGGGGCCGTGATCAGGTTCACGTTGCCGGCATCAGAACCACCCAAACCAGCGAGTGCTGTCCGGCCATGCAGCACAAAGCCATAGTTGCCAGCCATGGCAGTGCCGCTGACCCAACCTTGGCTCTCCGTGGCGACCCTGAATAGGAATTCGTCGGAATAGGCGCCCGGGGCGGCGTGTGAAACGCCGATCCTGGCATTGCCCGATCCGTCGAACACCAGCACCTCCGCGATTGCCGCCGGCGTAAAAAACATGCCGGCGGACACCAGCAGGGCGGCAGCCATGCTGAAGATGACTTTCTTCATTGTAAAACCCCTTCTGGATAATCAAACATTGCCGGTAGACGGAAAACTGCAATCCCCATCACAGTTTTGTCTTTGCAGCAAGTTTTCCTATCTACCAACATTGACAATGTATCACAAGGCTGAGTCTGTTTTGCTTCATTAATGAAGTGTGCTGCAGTGCAGCGTGTGACAATGTTTGAATTTTCATCCTTTTCTTCTTGCTACTATGCACAAACTGATAACGTTAAGGTCAAGACATGAAGCAGTTGCTAAAAAAAACGCTGGTACTTTTGATCTGCATCACCATGGCCGGATGCACGTCGATGCGGGTGGTGGCCGATGGTCGTGATGCGGTCGATACCGTGGCGCGCGATGCCACGCAGGGTTTGCACGCGGGAGAGACCCTGCTGGTCCATACGCGCGACGGCCTGCCGCAGGAAATGGTGTTTGTGCGTACCGACGGCGCGGTGCTGGTGGGGCAGGCTGACAGTGCCGAGTTGCGCATCGAGGTGACCAGCGTGGTGCGCATCGAGCGCAAGGAAGCCGATGGCTGGAAGACGGCCGGGATGGTCGGGGGCGTGGTGGCGGTGTTGACGGCGCTGGCTGCTGCAGCCGCGCACAGCATGGCCAAGGATGTCGGCAATGCCTATGGCAACATGCTGAGTGGTAAAGGCGGACGCTGAACCTCGCTATAATCGCCGCATTGCCTTCCTCACACCGAGCCCGTGGACCTGCACTCAGACGACCTGAAAATTTTTGTTGCCGTCATCGACAGCGGTTCGCTCAGCGCCGCCGCGGCCCACCTGGGACAAACCACGTCCGGCGTCAGCCGCGCCCTGGGCCGGCTCGAAGAAAAGCTGGGCGCCAGCCTGCTGACGCGCACCACCCGGCGCATGGATTTGACGGAAGAAGGGCAGCTCTTGCTGCAGCATGCGCGCGCCATCCTGGCCGGCCTGGCGGCGGCCGAGGAAACCATCCGCATGCGCCGTCAGCAGCCATCCGGGCGCCTGTGCGTCGATGCCGCGTCACCCTTTATGCTGCATTGTGTGGTGCCCCATGTGGCCCAATTTCGTGCACTGTATCCGGACATCCGGCTTGAGTTGACCAGCAATGACCAGATTGCCGACCTGATCGCGCATCGCACCGATATCGCGATCCGGATCGGCGCGTTGGCCGATTCGACGCTGCATGCGCGGCCGCTGACGGCCAGTCCGCTGCATGTGCTGGCCAGTCCGACCTACCTGGAACGGCACGGGGTTCCCGCCACGCCGGAGGCGCTGGCGGCACATAGCCTGCTGGGCTTTGTCCAGTATGACGCCGGCAACCAGTGGCCACTGCGCCATGCCGCCGGCAACACGCTGCAGATCGTGCCGGCACTGACGGCGTCGAGCGGCGAGACCTTGCGTCAGTTGGCGCTGGCCGGGCAGGGCATCGTATGCCTGGCCGACTTCATGACGCGCGACGATATCGCGGCGGGCCGCCTGGTGCCGTTGCTGCAAACCTGTGCGACCGGCTACCGCCAGCAAATCCATGCGGTCTACTACCGCAACACCGGGCTGGCGCGCCGCATTTCCTGCTTCCTCGAGTTCCTGCAGCAGAAGCTGTCGTTGCCGCTGTAAGACCTGTCACGCAACACGACAGCAACTATTCCCGCACCATTTTTACGGTATCGCAGCAACCGCCACGTACAGTGTGCGGCACCGTACGGTCCGGCTCCGGACGCGGGCATACACTGGCCTTGCGTGATTGACGCGCAGCGCAGCACTCAGCCAACAGCGTGTGCGGCGCGGCTTTTCATCAGCAGGCGCGCCGGCCGCCTCGAGGACCGGCACCAATTCAACGCCGCAGGCAGGCCAGGCGCCAGGCGCCGGCCAGCTGGTTTCGACCATAACGGAGGCCATCATGGCACAGACGAAGCACCCATCGAAGTATGCCGTCCGGGCGTATCTGGAGCGCCGTTCGCAGGAAGTCAAACCGCCGCCCACGCCGGAGGAAGTCCGTCGCCAACTGGGCTGGGGGCTGATGGCGTTTGATCAGAAAATGCAGGGCGGGCGTTCCTGAACACCAGTTTCACCGCCAGCGCCCACTGCCAAGGGCCCGCGCTGTTGCAGCCGGGCCCTTGCTGTTTGTGGTGGCGGCCTGCCGCCCCCGACGTTGATCCACACCGTTGCGCCGTTGGCTGAAAACTTCGCCATTCACCGGTCCCCGCCCGCCGTTCACCGATTCCCGGTTTCGCGGCCGGCGGCGGCCCGGTATTGTTACGTCCATACCGAACCGACCTCCAAGGAGAGAACGATGAAACAGGCAGCGACGCAACACTGGCGCAACCAGATGGTCTGGGGCGCCGTGATCATTGCCACCGGCGTGGTGTTCCTGCTGGACCGTACCGGCCAGCTGGCAATTGGCCACCTGTGGCACTACTGGCCGGTATTCCTGGCGATCGCGGGCCTGTCGAACCTGGTGCCGCCCACCACGCCGAAGCTGGTCTTGAGCGGCCTGTCGTGCATCGGTTTCGCGTTCTGGTTTTATGTATCGTTGGAACACCTGTGGGGCATGGGCTTCCATAACAGCTGGCCGATCCTGGTCATCCTGTGGGGTGTCAAGGTGGTGCTGAAACCGCTGCTGGAAAAACACCTGGGCAAACAAGAACAAGGAGATGTGGCATGAGCAACGATCATCGTGGCGGCGGCGCCGTGGTACAAATGGCGGTGGGCCTGGGCGTGATCGCCTTTGGCATGCTGTTCCTGCTTGATAACCTGGGCATCATTGAATTTGGTAACGTATTCCAGTTCTGGCCCGTGATCCTCATCCTGCTCGGCGCGCGCAGGATCGCAGACAGTACGTCCAATGGCGGACGGGCGTGGGGGGGCGTGCTGATTGCGCTCGGCGTGGTGATGCTGTTAAAGGGCATGGGCCTGATCTATATCACTTGGCGTGTGCTGGCGCCCCTGCTGATGATCGCCGCCGGCTTGCTGGTGGTTTTCAGGTCAACCCGCGAACGCAAGCAAACCGTCGGTGGCATGCTGGACAAGGATGCCGGCCAGGACACGTTTGTGCGCCTGACCGCGCTGCTCGGCGGCATCGAGCGCCGCGTGTCGACACAGGATTTCCGTGGTGGCGAGATTACCGCCATCATGGGCGGCTGCCAGCTGGACTTGCGCCAGGCTTCGATCC
>JAIENA010000411.1 GCA_019751755.1 Burkholderiaceae bacterium
TCGTTTTTATCGCCGATCGGCATTTTTTCGCCGATGCCGTTTTGCACGGTGCAAGTCTGGCCGGTGGGCTGCGACAGGACAGTGATGCCATAGGGCAGTTGGTTCGGTACGGATTTGCCAAAGCTGAAGGTGGTGGCGCCGGCGGGCACCGAGACCGTGATCGGCCCGTTGGCCAGCACCAGCGTGCCTTTCAGGCCACTAACGGTGCCACCCAGCGTGTACAGGTCCGTGGTGCAGGTGATGACGGTCTGCGTATACGAATAGTAGTTGGCACGGCCCTTGTTATTCGATGGCGTGCACACCTGGCCGACCGGGTTCGATTTCACGAGGATTTCAAATTCGGAATCATTGGCCACCAGTTCTTCGAACGCGAAGGTCACCGCCGGGTCTTTCACGGTCAGGTCCTTGCCCTTGTTGGTCAGGACCAGCGGGCCGCGGTTCATGCCGGAAATGCTGCCACTGAGGGGAATGCTGCCGCCGCTGCCGCCACCGCATGCCGCCAGCGTGGTTGCGCACAGCGTGAGGGCGGCGCAACGCATAGTCAAACTCTTCATCAAACTCTCCAAAACAAAGGCCGGAAGGCCGGGGTGTGGCGGCATTGTGGCGCACGCAAACGGCGCCTATTCTAGTGCATCCACAAGATTGAACTTGTAACAGCTTGTGACCAAACCGGCTATTTTACCTGCGCCACGTCGCACACGGAGCGTCGGCCACTGATCTTGCAGCGGTTTTTTATCTGGCCATGGCGGTCGAACACCGTCACGTTCCAGTCGCCCGGCCCGCTGCGCTCCAGTCCCATGAAGCCGAAACCGTCGATCCAGGAGCTGAAATGCTCGACCGTGACGCCGGGCGCTGGCATCGCTTGCGGCGGCAGCACGGCCGGCAGCGGCACGGTGTCTTCGGCCGAACCGGAAAAGCCGGCCACGAACTGGCTCGGGTGGCCGCTGGAAAAACTCAGTTGCTGCCACAGGTGTACATGACCGGACAGCATGGTTTGCACCTGGTCTGGCAACAAACGCGGGTTGAGCGAGCCAAAGCTTTGCTGCAAGCCCAAATCGCCCTTGTGCCAGTCATAGTCGCCATTGGGCTTGATCTCCGCCCCGACGCCGAGGATCGGATGGTGCGTCAGGCCGATATTCCACGTGGTGTGCTGCGACAGCGCATCGAGCTTGCGGTAGGTGTCGCGGTATTTTTCATAGCCGGTGGTGCCGGGCTTGAAGCCCTTCCAGGTGGTGGCGGCGGTGTCGATCACCAGCAATTGCGCATCGCCGCCCAGCGGCACCGCATACGGATCGCTGTAATCGCCGTTGCTATCGTCGGCTTTGGCGTTGCAGTCGCGGCCCGGCAGCAGCGGGCGCGGGTCCAGCAGACGCCACCAGCCCTGGCCGGCGCGTTCGCAGCTTTCATGGTTGCCCCGTACCACCACCCATGGCGCCGCCTTCAGCAGCGGCGCGGCCGGGGCGAACAGGTCGGCGACCCAGGTATCCCAGCCATAGCCCCACGGGCTGCCGGCGCAGCCGGCGTTACCCTCCGGGCAGGCGTTTTCGCGGTAGTGGTAATCGCCCACGTGCACCACCAGATCCGGCTTCCACGCAGCGGCGGCGGCGGCCACCGTGGCAAACGGGAAGCGCTGCAGGTCGTTACATTCCTGGAACTCGTTATCCTTTTTCTTCATGCGGCAGCCGCTGTCGCCCAGTATGGCAATGCGCTGCGGCGCGGCGCGCGGCAGCGGCAGCGCCTGGCCCTGCACGCTGGCGGCCACGGCGCCGGCCGGCAGCGTGGCTTCGCACGTCAGTTGCGGGAAGACCGACGGCTTGCTGTCTTCCGGCTTCGAGGCGGTCGGCCGCTGTGGCAGGGTGGCGGGCAGGGCGCGTACCGTCATGGCCAGCGGCTGGCCATCGACGGTCAGCGCCGGGCAGGTGGCGGCGGCGGTAATGACACGGGCGATGGCCACGCCCTGTTCGCCCAGGACGACATAGGCCGTGATGTCAGCGGGCGGCATGGTGAGGGGTTGTACCGCGCAGCCAGCCAGTAATACCAGTGGTGACACGACGGCGGGCAGGGCGCGAAGCTTGGAAGGCGTAGGCAAGGGCGGCTCCATAGGGGCAATCCGCTAATTTACCATGGGCAGCCGTGATTGCCGCCGCCGCCCGGCATGCGACAATACCCGCATGAATTCCGCTCCTCCCATTAAAGCCATCCTGTTCGACCTCGACGACACGCTGTGGCCGATCGCCCCCGTGATTGCGCAGGCCGAAGTCACCCTGCACGCGTGGCTGGCCGAACATGCGCCGAAAGTCGCGCAACAGTTTTCCATTGAGACCCTGCGGGCGCGCCGCCTGGCGTTGCTGGCGCAGCAGCCGCAGTTGCACTTCAACCTGGCGCAACTGCGCCGTATGGGCCTGCAAGCGGCGTTTGCCGAAGCGGGTGAGGATGCGGCCCACATCGAGGGCGCGATGCGCCACTTCCTGGCGGCCCGCAACGCCGTCACGCCGTATGACGATGTGCTGCCGGGCTTGCTGAAATTGAAAGACCGGCTGGTGCTGGGCACCGTCACCAATGGCAACGCCGACCTCGAAGTCGTGGGCATGGCGCACCATTTCAAGGTGTCGCTGGCGGCCTGCGATTTCGGCACCGCCAAGCCGGACCCGTCGATTTTTCATGCCGCCTGCGCGGCGCTGGGCGTGGCGCCGCACGAAACCGTGTATGTCGGTGATGACTTGAGATTCGACGTGGAAGGGGCGCAGCAAGCCGGCTTGCGCGCGGTCTGGATGAACCGCACCGGCAGTACCGCCCATGTGGCGCTGGGCATCGCACCCGATGCGGTCTGCACCACGCTCGACGAGTTGCTGGCGTGGTTGGAAGCGCACCTGGAACAATGATTGTCCCCATGGCCTGTGGCTGCGTGCATAATAGGCACATCAATTAAGCGTAACTACGCGTAGCCTGGAAGTTTAGAAACATGCAACTCGATATCCGTGCCCAAACCCTGCTGAAAGCGCTGGTGGAACGCTATATTGCCGACGGCCAACCGGTCGGCTCGCGCGCGCTGTCCAAGATTTCAGGGCTGGAATTGTCTCCGGCCACCATCCGCAACATCATGGCCGACCTGGAAGAGATGGGCTACGTGGCCAGCCCGCACACCTCGGCCGGCCGGATTCCGACCCCGCGCGGCTACCGTATCTTTGTCGATACCTTGCTGACGGTGCAGCACATCGATGAAAGCTCGGTCGAAGCGCGTATGCGCCTGCAGCACCAGCAGCCGCAAAAACTGATCGCCAATGCGGCGCAAATGCTGTCGTCGCTGTCGCAATTCGCCGGCGTGGTGATGACGCCGCGCCATGAATCGGTGTTCCAGCAAATCGAATTCCTGCGGCTCGGTGAAAAACGCATTCTGCTGGTGATCGTCAGCCCCGGCGGCGACGTGCAAAACCGCTTGCTGCTGACCGACGCGGACTACACGCCGACCCAGTTGATCCAGTCGGCCAATTACATCAACCAGCATTTCAGCGGCCTCGCGTTTGACGATGTGCGGACCCGGCTGCAAGGCGAGTTGCGCCAGTTACAAAGCGATATGGGGCGCCTGATGCAGGCGGCGGTGGAAGTGGGCAGTGCAGCCATGGCCGAGAGCGCGGACGACATGGTGATTGCCGGCGAACGCAACTTGCTGTCGGTCAGCGACTTGTCGTCGAACATGACGTCGCTGCGTCAGATGTTCGACATGTTCGAGCAAAAGACCGGCTTGATGCAATTGCTCGATGTGTCGAGCAAGGCGTCCGGGGTGCAGATTTTCATCGGCGGCGAATCGAACCTGGTGCCGATGGATGAAATGAGTGTGGTGACGGCGCCCTATGAAGCCAACGGCAAGATCGTCGGCACCCTGGGGGTGATCGGGCCGACCCGCATGGCGTATGAACGGGTGATTCCGATTGTCGACATTACCGCCAAGCTGCTGTCGAATGCGCTGAGTAATCATTAATCAAAAAAAACCGGGCTGAGCCCGGTTCTTTTTTAGTGCTGGCGGTGCGGGCATTCCTTCTTGGTGCAATTACCGTAAATCGCCAGCGCGTGTTCCGCGATATGGAAGCCACGTTCCTCGGCAATCGAATGCTGGCGCTTTTCGATTTCCTCATCGACAAATTCTTCCACGCGGCCGCAATCGAGGCAGACCAGGTGGTCGTGGTGGGTGCCGGCGTTCAATTCGAAAATCGCCTTGCCGGATTCGAAATGGTTACGGTGCAGCAGACCGGCTTGTTCGAACTGCGTCAGGACGCGGTAGACCGTGGCCAAACCCACGTCCATGTTGTCAGCCAGTAAAATCTTGTAGACATCTTCCGCCGTCAGGTGACGCACCGGGCTGTTTTGGAAAATATCGAGGATCTTCAGGCGCGGCAAGGTCGCTTTCAGGCCGCTTGCCTTCAGGTCTGCAGGATTGTTACTCATGTTAGTTATTCGTTTGGGGGGCAAAGTGCTTTATCATATAGTGTTTTGGCACTTATGCTCAAATGAATTGAGGTCCTTATGCGCGTCACCCTGGCTTTATCGCAGTCTCTGTTGCACCGTTTTAAACGCCGTACGCCCGTGATTGCGGGTATGCTCTGCGTCGCATTTGCCGTCGGCGGTTGCGCGTCCACCAGCAAGCTGGGCGCCAATGACACGAAGGAAGACTCGACCGTGGTCGCCAGCCAGGGCGCCCAAGTGAGGACCATCAGCCAGCTGCAAAAGTTCATGTGGTTCTTCTCCCCGTACCGCCCGAGCATCCAGCAAGGCAACTTCATTTCCGAGGAAATGCTGCAGCAACTCAAAGTCGGCATGACGCGTGACCAGGTGCGCTTTATCCTGGGCACGCCGCTGCTGACGGACATCTTCCACGCCGACCGTTGGGACTACCCGTTCCGCCTGGCGCGTGGCAATGGCGAAGTCATCGAAAGCGCCGTGGTCGTCCATTTCAAGAGCGGTACCGTGGAGCGTTTCGAAGGCGGCAACTTGCCGACCGAGAAGGAATACATCGCCCTGATCGCCAATCCCGCCAAAAGCGCGAAAGAAGTGTTGAGGGAACAAAAGACGGTATTGCCGGCGCAAGGCGCGCCATTGCCGGCCGGGACGGATACTTCGCCAGCGCAGCCAGTGGACGTCACGCCGAAGATCGACAAGAAATAAGGACATCATGAGTCAGTTGAATATCGCAATTGCAGGAGCAGGCGGCCGCATGGGCCGTATGCTGATCGAAGCCGTGCAGGCCGCGCCGGACATGACGCTGGCCGGCGCACTGGACGTGCCGGGCGCGCCCGGCCTCGGTACCGATGCGGCAGCGTTCCTGGGCAAACCAGCCGGTGTGGCGATTGAGTCGGATCTGGCCAAGGGCCTGGCCGGTGCCCAGTTCCTGATTGATTTCACGCGTCCGGAAGGCACGCTGGAACACTTGCAATACTGCGCCGAGCACGGCATCAAGGTCATCATCGGCACCACCGGTTTCGATGAGGCCGGCAAGGCCGCGATCGCGGCCGCGGCGCAAAAAACCGCCATCGTATTCGCCCCCAACATGAGCGTGGGCGTCAACGTCACGCTGAAATTGCTGGAATTCGCCGCCAAGCAAATGGCGACCGGTTACGACATTGAAATTATCGAAGCGCACCACCGCCACAAGGTCGATGCGCCGTCCGGCACCGCGCTGAAAATGGGCGAAGTGATTGCCGACGCGGTCGGCCGCGACTTGAAAGAGTGCGCGGTCTATGCACGCGAAGGCGTCACCGGTCCGCGCGATCCCTCGTCGATCGGCTTTGCCACCGTGCGTGGCGGCGACATCATTGGCGACCACACGGTCCTGTTCGCCGGTGACGGTGAGCGCATCGAGATCAGCCACAAATCGAGCAGCCGTGTGTCGTATGCGCACGGTTCGCTGCGCGCAGCCCGTTTCCTGGCCGACAAGAGCACCGGCCTGTACGACATGTACGACGTGCTGAACCTGAAGTAATCCATGGATACCGGCCTGGTCGAAAATCATTTCAGCCTGGCGCGCTACTGGGCGCAGGGCGATGCCCTGAGCCACGCGGTGGCGTACATCTTGCTGGCGATGTCGCTGGTCAGCTGGTATTTCATCCTGTCGAAGGCGCTGCTGTCATGGCGGGTGCGCCGTTCGTCGGGTGCGGTGGAGGCTTTCTGGTCCGCGCCGTCCATCGCGGACGGCGTGGCGGCGCTGGCGGCCACCGATCGTGAACAGATTTATCTCACCCTGGCGCGCCAGGGCGAAGCGCAGATGGCGGTCGCCACCAAACAGACGCTGGCCGGTGCCATGGGGTACAGCGAACAGGTGACGCGCGTGCTGCGCGGCGCCATCCACCGTTCCACCATAAAACTGGAAAGCGGCCTGACCCTGCTGGCGTCGATCGGCGCCACCGCGCCTTTTGTCGGCTTGCTGGGCACCGTGTGGGGCATTTATCACGCGCTGAGCGCGGTGTCGTCCGGCGGCGCGGTGCAAATCGACAAGGTCGCCGGCCCGGTCGGCGAAGCGCTGGTGATGACCGGCATCGGCCTGATGGTGGCGATTCCCGCCGTGCTGGCCTTCAATGGCTTCAACCGCGTCAACCGCCTGACCCTGTCCGAGCTGGACGCTTTTGCCTACGACTTGCACGCTTACCTGACCACGGGCGAGCGCGCCCACCTGAAAGGCTGAACATGGCGTTCGGCGGATTCAATCACCACCGGCAAAAAGAAGCGATGTCGGACATCAACGTCACGCCCATGGTCGATGTGATGCTGGTGCTGCTGGTGATTTTCATCCTCGGCGCGCCGGTGTTTACGGGCGCCGTCAAACTCGACTTGCCGCAGGCCGACGCGGCGGCGGCGCAACAGCCGGCCGCCACCGTGACGGTGGCGATCGACGCTGCCGGCGCACTCTACTGGAATAATCAGGCGGTGACGCTGCCGGTGCTGGAACAGCGCCTGCAGGAAGCCGCGAAGATGGCGCCGCAGCCGGAATTGCAGCTGCGCGCCGACAAGGACACCCGTTATGAAACGGTCGCCCAGGTGATGGCGGCGGCGCAGGCGCGCGGCCTCGAAAAAATGGGCTTTGTCACCGACCCCAAGGAAAAAAAATAATGGCTACCGCAACATTGAATGGCGCAGCAATCACCGATTTCGCCACCTTCCACAGCGCCTGCCGCGTGGCATTCGGTTTCCCCGATTCGTATGCCGACACCATGGATGCGTGGGTGGACTGTCTGTCTTACCTGCGCGATGAAGACGGCATGACGCAGTTCCGTTTGAAGCCGAATGAAGTGCTGGAAATCATTGTCACGGATGCGGCCGCGATGCAAGCCGCGGCGCCGGACATCGTGGAAGAAATCACGTACTGCATCGGCGGCATCAATGAGCGCTATGAAGACTACGGCGAGAAGCCGGCGCTGAAACTGACGCTGCGTTGAGGTAAACCTCAACGGTGCCAGGTACCGCAGGTGCCTGGCACCTCACCACCGACGCGAAAGGGCTCAGTGCCCGGCTTCCCCCGGCGCCAGCGACAGCACATCAAACCCGCTCTCCGTCACCGCCACCATATGTTCCCACTGGGCCGACAGCGAGCGGTCCGCCGTCACCACGGTCCAGCCGTCGGGCATCTGGCGCGTTTGCGGCTTGCCCGCGTTGATCATCGGTTCGATGGTGAACAGCATGCCCGGCAGCAGCACCATGCCGGCGCCCGGGCGGCCGTAATGGCGCACTTCCGGTTCTTCGTGGTAGACCAGGCCGATGCCGTGGCCGCAATAATCGCGCACCACCGAATAGCCCGCTTCCTCGGCCAGCTTCTGGATCGCGTGGCCGACGTCGCCCAGCGTGGCGCCGGGTTTCACGGCGCGGATGCCGGCCCACATCGACTGGTACGTGGTTTTCACCAAACGCTCCGCTTGTTTTGAGGGCTGGCCGACGTAATACATGCGGCTGGTGTCGCCATGCCAGCCATCCTTGATGACGGCCACGTCGATGTTGATGATGTCGCCATCGCGCAAGATCCGTTTCGGCGACGGGATGCCGTGGCAAATCACTTCATTGACGGAGGTGCAGATCGATGCCGGGAAGCCGCCATAGCCGACGTTGGCCGGAATGACTTTCAACTCGTCGACGATATATTCGTGGCACAGCTTGTCGAGGTATTCGGTACTGACACCGCCCTGCACATGCGGGCCGATCATGGTCAGCACATCGGCCGCCAGTTTCGCGGCGACGCGTGCTTCTTCGATTTGCGCGGGGGTCTTGATCAGGATGGAGTCGTCTTTCTTCTTACGCATGCACGCCTCCCGCCATGGCGTCGGCCAGGGTCAGGCCGCCTTCATTGGACGCGGTGCGCAGCAACATCTGGCACATGTCGCTATAGCGCATGTCAGGATTGGTTTCGGCCAGCAAGCCGATCCGCAGCCAGTGCTCGGCCTGCGCATTGATTGAACGGTTCAGCGCCGTGCTGGCGATGCGCAGATTTTCATGCATCTGCTCGGAGATTTTTACGATGCCCATGGAAATATATGAAGTGTATATGAAGCGTATATTAACATGGATAGGGGGCGGGTGGTGATGGGCGTCGACAGCAAGGTC
>JAIENA010000515.1 GCA_019751755.1 Burkholderiaceae bacterium
AAGCGCGCGCCGGACTTCAAGGATTGAGGCCAGCCCCCGGCCTGCGCGGCCTGCTGCTACGGAAACGCCACCACGTGGCTGACATCGAGCCGGATGCCGATACGTTCACCCACTGCATGATTGTGGTGGCTGGGCACCAGCGACAGCACCTGCGCCCCGCTGGCCAGTTGTAGCGTGTACAGGAACTCCGCGCCACGGAACGCTTTGGCGACCACTTCCGCTTTCAGCGCACTGGCGTCGTCGTGGATGATGTCATCCGGGCGCAGCAGCACGTTGACGTGGCGGCTGCCGCCGTCGCCGGCCAGGCCTGACAAGGGCGCCAGTGGCAGCAGTCCCAGTTCGATCTGCACCTGATCCTGGTCCGACTTGGTGCCCGGCAGGAATACGCCCTGGCCAACGAAATCGGCCACGAAGCGGTTGGCCGGGCGGTGGTACAGATTGTATGGCGTGTCCCATTGCTGGATGCGGCCGTCGTGCATCACGCCCACCTCATCGGCCATGGCAAACGCCTCGTGCTGGTCATGGGTGACCATGACGGCGGTGGTGCCTTCGGCGCGCAGGATGGCGCGCACATCGAGCGCCAGGCGTTCGCGCAGGTCGACATCGAGATTCGAAAAGGGCTCGTCGAGCAACAGCAAAAAGGGCCGCGGCGCCAGCGCGCGCGCCAGGGCCACGCGTTGTTGCTGGCCGCCTGAGAGCTCGTGCGGATAGCGTTCGCCTTGCGTCGGCAAGCCGACCAGCTCCAATAATGTTGCCACCCGAGCGTCGCGCTCGCGCGATGGCAGGCTGCGCAAGCCGAATCCGATGTTCGCGGCCACCGACAGATGCGGAAACAGCGCATAGTCCTGGAATACCATGCCGACGCGCCGCTGCTCGGCCGGAACGTGTTGCCGGCCGCTGATTTCGCGTCCGTCGAGCCGGATGGTGCCACTGGTCAGGTGTTCAAAACCGGCGATGCAGCGCAGTACCGTGGTCTTGCCGCAGCCCGAAGGCCCCAGCAGGCAGGCCAGCGTGCCGGGCGCCAGGCTGAAAGACAAATTGTCCACCACGCGGTGGCTGCCATAGGTGTGGGTGACGTTATCGAGGACAAGGAGCGGCATGGCGGTGTCGATATAAAGGGGGCTACATTATAATTCGCCTTTTGTCTCTTCCCTGATCATTGTGCAGACTACGGCATTTAAGGCAGTTGCGGCCCGGCCCGGCTTTGCTTCCCGGCTTTCAGCGTTTGACGGTGCGGCGCTGGCGGTCGCCGCGCTGATCGCGGTGCCGCTGCTCACGATTGCCGCGACCTTGCTGCTGGGGGGCGCCAGCGACACCTGGCATCACCTGGCATCGACCGTGCTGCGCGACTATATCGCCAGCACACTGGTGCTGTGCGGCGGCGTCGCCGTCGGCACGATCGTGATCGGCACCGCGGCGGCCTGGCTGGTCTCGATGCATGATTTTCCCGGACGGCGCATGTTTGAATGGGCGCTGGTGCTGCCGCTGGCGGTGCCGGCCTATGTGATGGCTTACACCTATACCGATCTGCTGCAGTTCGTCGGCCCGGTGCAAACCGCCCTGCGCGAGACGTTTGCCCTGAAGCCCGGTCAGTATTGGTTTCCCGATATCCGCACACTGGGCGGCGCGGTCCTGATTTTCGTCTTCGTGTTCTATCCCTACGTCTACCTGCTGGCGCGCGTGACGTTCATTGAACGCGCCTCCGGCATGCTCGAAGTGGGGCGTTCGCTCGGGCTGGGACCATGGCGGCGCTTCTTCCATATTTCGCTGCCGCTGGCCAGGCCCGCCATTGCCGCCGGCGCCGCGATGGCGCTGATGGAAACACTGGCCGACTACGGCGCCGTGTCCTACTTTGGCGTCCAGACGTTTACCACCGGCATTTACCGTGCCTGGTTTTCCCTGGGTGACCGCGTCGCGGCGGCTCAGTTGGCCGCCTCACTGCTGGGGTTTGTCTGCCTGGTGCTGCTGCTGGAGCGCACCACGCGTGGCCGCGCACGGTTTCATGACACCAGCAGCCGCCGGACAGCGGCGCCGGGTCGCCGCTTGTCCGGCCTCGGCGCGTTGGCGGCGGTGCTGGTGTGCGCGGTGCCGTTGACGATCGGCTTCCTGGTGCCCGCCGGCGCACTGATTCATATGGCGCTGACCGAGGGCGATGCGCAGTTCGGCAGCCGCTTCCTGCTGCTGGCCCGGAACAGCTTCGTGCTGGCCACGATGGCGGCGTTGCTGGCGGTTGGTGTGGCGCTGCTGCTGGCCTACGCGGCGCGCACCGCGCGCCACGCCTTGCCCGGCATTGCCAACCGCGTGGTGGCGCTGGGTTATGCGTTGCCAGGTTCCGTGGTGGCCGTGGGCGTGTTGATTCCGGTGACCCGCCTCGATACCTGGCTGGCATCGACGCTGCAGTCGATCAGCGGATGGAATCCGGGCCTGTTGCTGACGGGCGGGATCGCGGCGCTGGTGTATGCCTATCTGGTGCGTTTCCTGACCATCTCGCTGCAGACGGTGGAAGCGGGCCTGGCCAAGGTCACACGGTCGATGGATGATGCGGCCCGTTCGCTGGGCTATTCGAAAGAAGCGACGCTGGTGCGGGTGCATTTGCCGATACTGCGCGGCAGCCTGCTGACGGCGGGCTTGCTGGTGTTTGTGGAAATCATGAAGGAACTGCCGGCCACGCTGGTGATGCGGCCGTTTAACTTCGATACGCTGGCGACCCAGGTGTATACGCTGGCATCCGATGAACGTCTGGCCGAAGCGTCCACCGCCGCGCTTGCCATTGTGGCGGTCGGGGTGCTGCCCTTGATCCTGATCTCGCGGGAAATCGCCCGCCACCAGCGGCGTTAAAAGAAGGGGAGCAGCGCTCCCCTGGTCCTGGCGTTGGTGACAGCCAGGTTTTATTTCCAGCCGGCCCGGTCGTAGATCTTTTGCACCGCCGCCTGATTCTTGGCCAGCGCACCAACTTGTATCGTCTCGGCTTTGAACTTGCCGAGTTTATCGAGCGCCGGGTTGCTGGTCTTGACGTTGGCGACCACCGGCCACTCGTTATTGCCGTCGGCGAAATACACCTGGGCCTGGTCGGATGCCAAGTATTCCAGGAATTTCACGGCCGCATCCTTGTTGGGCGCGGTTTTCAGCACGCCGCCGCCGGAGATATTGATGTGGGTGCCGGTCGATTTCTGATTAGGCCAGATCACGGTGACCGATTCCATGATCTTCTTGTCTTCCGCCTTGTCCGAACGCAGCAGGCGGGCCACATAGTACGAATTGGCCAGCGCCACGCCGCATTCACCGGCCGCGACCGCCTTGATCTGGTCCGTATCGCCACCTTTCGGCGCGCGCGCGAAATTGGCGACGACGCCCTTGGCCCAGGCCTCGGCACCGGCTTCGCCATGGTGCGCCAGCACGGCCGCGCCGAGCGACAGGTTATACGGATGCGAGCCGGAGCGGGTGCAGACTTTACCCTTCAGCGCCGGCTTGGCCAGGTCTTCATAATTCTGCACCTCGGCGGGATTGACCGTGGCCTTGTTGACGACGATGACGCGGGCACGCGTCGAGAAGGCGTACCAGTCGGCGGTGCGCAGGTGGGCCGGAATGCGCGTTTCCAGCTGCTTCGACACCACCGGCTGGAACAGGTTCAGTTCATCCGCCTTGGCCAGGCGCGCCGCGTCTACCGTGATAAACACGTCCGCCGGGCTGTTCGCGCCTTCGTTCTTGATGCGTTCGAGCAGTTCGTTCTCGCCCGCTTCGATGCGGTTGATCTTGATGCCGGTCTGTTTGGTGAAGTTGGCGTACAGCGCTTCGTCAGTCTGGTAGTGGCGGGCCGAGTACAGGTTCAGCACTTTTTCCTGCGCATGGGCAGACGTGACGGCCATCGCGCACAGCAGCAGGGCCGGGGCAAATTTGTTCAGGGGCATCTCTTGCATTCCGTGGTGATAGAAAACAGGCTCAGCGTAGCAAAAAGATGGTGTTGCCGCAAATGATTCCTATTAATATTAATGGGCGCGCGGCAGCCGCACCCGCACCCGGGTGCCTTGTCCATCAGCGCGCGCGTCCACCTCGATCGTGCCGTGATGGACATCGACGATTTCACGCACGATCGCCAGGCCCAGTCCATGGCCGCCCGTGACGCTGCCGGGCAAGCGGTAATAGGGCGTAAACAGGCTATCGCGCTGCTGCGCCGGGATCGGCGTTCCATCATTGGCCACCTCGATCATGGCGTAGCCGGGGCCGGACGCCAGTGTGACCTGGATCTCGCCGTGCGCGGCGCCGTGGACCGACGCGTTGTCGATTAAATTTTGCAGCAGCCGGTGTAGTTGCGTCGGTTCGCCGCGAACCGTGCAATCGTCCGCCGCGTCGAGCCCGATGCTCTGGCCACGCCGGTCCAGCAGTGGCTCGATGGCGCCGATGACGTCGCAGCACAGCGTGCGCAGCGACAGCGGTTGAAATTGCAAGTGGTCGCCGCCGGAGGCGATGCGGCTCAGTGTGAGCAATTGCTCGGCCAGCTTGCTGGTGCGGCGGGCGCCGACCATGGCCTGGTCCAGCGATGTTTCGCGCTGTTCCGGCGTGGCGGCGCGGGTGGCGTTTTCCAGGTGCAGCTGGATCGCGGCAATCGGCGTGCGGATTTCGTGCGCGGCGGCGTTGAGGAAGCGCTGCTCGCGCTGGAAGGCGGCGCGGATACGGTCGAGCAAGTGGTTCAATTCGGTGACGATGGGCACCAGTTCCTGCGGGGTTTCCTGCAGTGCCACCGGGTCCAGCGACTCCGGCTCGCGCGCCGCGATGCGCGTCGCCAGCTCGGACAGCGGGCGCATATAGAGCCGGATCAGCAGGTTGACCGCCGCCAGCATCAGCACGCCACCGATGGCCAGCGGCGCCAGGATCGAGGTGCCGATATCGTCGGCCATTTCTTGGCGTACTTCATCCTGTTCCGCCGTCATCACCCAGACATTGCCGGACTGCAGCGCGAACACTTGCCAGTCCGCGCCGTCGGTGCGGTTTTCCGAATAGCCGGCGCGTAGCGGCGCCAGCGCCTGGGACGGCGCCGACGCCGACTTGGCCAGTAGCACGCCATTGTCGCGCCAGACCTGGAACGCGATCTTGGTTTCATAGCGGTGGCCAAATACTTCCGGGTCATCGCTGGACGATGTTTCCAGCTCGTGCGGCAGGGAAATGATGATCGGGGTGGCAATGGTTGCGTGCTCCAACTGGCGCGCCACCAGCGCTTGCAGCACCCGCGCCGACGTGGCCAGGCGCGCGCTGAACAGTTCGACCGATTCGTGGCGCGCCACCGCGCGCGCGCCGATGCCGATGCCGACGAAGATCACCAGCATGCACAGCAGTGTCGCCGCGACCAGGCGCTGGCGCACCGAGTAGTGGCCGCGCTTCATTTCGTCAGGTCGCCGATCCGATAGCCGACGCCACGGATGGTTTTGATAACGGCCGCGTCAATTTTACGGCGCAGGTGATGCACGTGCACGTCGATGGTGTTGCTCTCGGCGCCTTCGCCCCAGCCATACAGGGATTCCTCCAGTTGGGCGCGATTAAAGACCCGCTGCGGATTTTCCGCCAGTTGCAGTAGCAGCATGAATTCCAGCCGCTGCAGTTCAACCGGCCGGCCCTGCCATGTGGTGCTCAGGTTTTCCGGGTTCAGCACCAGGTCGCCCACGGTCACCTGGTTGACCTGACGGCCGCTGCGGCGCCGCAGCAGCACCCGCATCCGTGCCAGCAGTTCATCCAGTTCGAACGGCTTGACCAGGTAATCGTCGGCGCCCAGGTCGAGGCCCAGAATCCGGTCGCGTGTCGCATCGCGCGCCGACAACACCAGCACCGGAATCGGGTTGGCGCCGGCGCGCACCACGCGCAACACTTCGGTGCCGTCCAGCGTTGGCAAGCCCAGGTCCAGCACCATCAGGTCGAACGGGTTGTGCGCCAGCGCCTGGATGGCGGCCGGGCCGTCGCCGACATGTTCGACCGTGTAACTGGCGCGGCGCAGCGCCACCAGCAGGCCGCTGGCCAGCAAGGCATCATCTTCGACAAGCAGGATTTTCAACGATGCGGCCTCCATTCGTGACGTTTATTTGCGCGTGGCGGCAATTTTCGCCAGCACTTGTTCAATCTCGCCGCGCCGGCCTTCGTCGGACACCTTGCGGCCCGCCCGTGGCGCCGCCTGCAGCGCCTTGTTCAGAAAGCGTTCAGCCTCGGCCAACTCGCCCTTGCGGAACAGGAAGTCGCCGTAGAAGTAGTTGGGGTCGATGCCATCCGGATTGATGGCCAGCCCTTTCTTCAAGAACTCCAGCGCCTTCTTGTCGTCGCCAAAGCCGATCGGCCAGCCCGGCACCTGGTAGTACAGCGAACCGAGGCTGGTATAGGCCGAGCCGGACAGGGCGTCGGGGTTGATCGCCAGCGCCTGCTCGAGCGATTTCTTCGCGTTCTTGACATGCGATAACGCGCCCAGGCCGCCTTTGGCGCCCGCATAGGTGGATTCAATAATACCGTACCAGACCAGGATTTCAGCGCTGTTCGGATGGGCGGCGGCGGTTTTTTTTGCCTCGGCCACCAGTTGTTCGTATTGCGCTTCCTGCGACGAAGCAGCGCTCTTGTAGCGGATTTGTTCCCACTTTTGCTGCAGGCTGCCAACTTCCTCGGGCACGCCGGCCAAGGCCAGCGTGGCCGGTAACAGTAGCAGGGCGATGAATTGGGCAAGTGACTTCATGGGTACTCCAAAGGTGAGGGTTATTTGGGTAAATACTGACGGATCAAGCCCAACTGCTTGCGGATCGCATTGTCGGGCAGTGCCGGCAGCAAGCGGTTGAGCAGGACGAAGAAACGCTCTTTGCGTCCCATGGTGGTTTGCCAGGCCGTGCCGGCCAGGAATTCCATCACAGCGGCGGCAACGGCTTCCGGCGTGTCCTGCGCGGTGCCGAGCGCGTTGTTCATGGCGTCGACCGCCGCGCTGTTGATGGCGGTGCGGGTGGCGCGCGGCGCGAAATGGCGCACCGCGATGGCGCTGTCGGCGAGCTCGCGCCGCAGTGCCTGGGAAAAGCCTTTCAGGCCGGCCTTGCTGGCGCCGTACACAGCGAAGCCGGGATAGCCCAGCATGCCAAACACGGAGCCGATATTGACCACCTGGGCCGACGGCGCCTGATGCAGCAAGGGCAGTAACTGGCGCGTCAGCAGCATCGGCGCCAGCAGGTTGGTGTCGAGCATGGCGCGGATGGTGTCGGGCGACTGGGTCTGGAAACTGTGGAACTGGCTGACGCCGGCATTGTTGAGCAGCAGATTGAGGCCGCCGGCGGCGCGTGCCGCCTGCTCGATGGCGGCCAGCGTTTCCGGCGCCGTCAGGTCGCCGCACAGCACCTGGACATGGCTGCCCAGTTCGGCTTGCAGCGCCCGCAGCGGGGCGGCCTGGCGCCCGACCAGCAACAAGGCGTCGGCGTGGGGCGCCAGCCGGCGCGCGATGGCCGAACCAATGCCGCCACCGGCGCCGGTCAGTACGGCGCGGTAGCGTTGAGGCGGGTGGTGGTTCATCTCACGCCGCCTGTTCAAACAAGGCGTCGGCGTGCGGCAGGCTGCGGAACACGTCGCCATACAGTTGGTACATCCGGCGCGCGACGTGCAGCACGGCTTGCTGGTCGGCCGGATCGGCGAGGCGGTTGACCAGTTCCTCGAAAAAGGCCACGTGGCTGATATCGAGGGCGCCATGGGAATTGAGGTAGCTGAAGGCCGCCGGCGGCAGGCCCAGCGCGCCGCGCAGCGTCTCGGCCGCATGGGTCGCCAGTGCTGTGCTGGTGTCTTCCAGCACGTGCACCATGCCCAGGAAACCGACCGGATTGCCACGGTCGACCTGGTGGTAGGCGTAGGCCACCATTAATTCGGTGCTGGCGTGGGGCTGGCCACGGCGCACCGCGTCGGCGTCGCCGCCGCAGGCGGCAATATCGGACAGGATCCATTCCTGGTGCCCGACTTCTTCTTCAATGTACTCCGCCATGGCGCTGCGCAGCCATTCCTGGTGCGGACCAAGGCGGCTGCCGCACGCCATCAGCAGCGGCACCGTATGGCGGACGTGGTGGTAAGCCTGTTCCAGGAACGCGAGGTATTGCCCGGTGCTGGCCTGGCCGCGCAACGCGTCCTGAATGATCGGGGTGGCAAACAGTTGCTGGCGTTCCAGTGCGGTGCCGGCCTTCAGGGTGTCGAAAAAGCGCATGCGGGTAGCTCCAGTGGGTCAAACAAGGATGAGATCAGCGTGGCGTGCTGTTGCGCGATCAGGGCGCGGCGCGGGCGGCCGTTGGGCGTGGCTAGGCCATTGGCGGCAGTGAAGGGCGGCGCCACCGTCCAGCGCCGCACCTGGGCATAGTCGGGCAAATCGCGGTTGGCCAGCTCGACGGCCTGCTGCAACTGGGCCGGGGTCAGGCGATCCGAGGCCGGCACTAGCAAGGCGGCCAGCCACGGCTGGCCATCGCCGAGTACCACCGCCTGCGCCAGCAGGCCGCTGCCCAGCAGCGCCGCTTCCGGCCACTCGGGCGACACATTGCGGCCATAGCCGGTGATCAGGATGTCCTTCTTGCGGCCGTCGATGTACAGGAAGCCGTCCTGATCCAGGTGGCCCAGGTCGCCCGTGGCCAGCCAGTCATCGGTGCTGGCCAACTGGCCGAGATAAGGGGCTGGCACGCCGCCGACTTCGATTTCGCCATCGGCGGCGATGCGCACCGGCCGGTGCGGCAGCGGCTGGCCGACACTGCCCGGGCGTTCGCGGCCCGGCAGGTTGAGCGCGACCACCGAGCAGCATTCCGTCAGGCCGTAGCCTTCGAACACCGGCAGGCCCGATTGCTCCAGCGCCGTGTGGCTCAGCAAGGCCAGGCGGTTCAGGTCTTGCATA
>JAIENA010000133.1 GCA_019751755.1 Burkholderiaceae bacterium
TGCTGGTCGTCGTAGCCGCGCTCGCGCACCAGGATGTCGGCAAACGCCTGGTGCACGCCGTACAGCGCATCGATGGTCTGGTCGCCGTGGTCCATGTAGATGCGGTGGGTCTTCGGGTCCGGCAGTTTGGCTTGCATATAGTTGAAGAAGCCCAGCGGCATCACGGCGTTTTGCGGGCCGGCGCCGACCCAGTGCGTCGAGACGCAGCCGGCCGCGCCAAACACGTCCGGGTATTCACTGATCGCGTACAGCGAAATCAGGCCACCCATGGACGAGCCCATGATGGCGGTGTCGTCGCGTCCCGGGCGCGTCGCGTATCGCTGGTCGATCGCCGGTTTTAGTTCCTGCACCAGGAAGCGCAGGTAATCATCGGCGCGCGGTTTGCCGCCCAGTGCGCGCTCGGTGATGTTCTTGCGGGCCTCGGCCGGCATAAAGTCCAGCGCCTTTTGCGGGAAGTATTCGGGATGGCGGTATTTGGCGCTGTTCCACACGCCGACCACGATGGTGTCCGGCACCTTGCCTTCGCGGATCAACTTGCCCAGCACTTCATCGACTTGCCATTCCTGCTTGTTCCAGGTGGTGGCCGCGTCGTACAGCATCTGGCCATCGTGCATGTACAACACCTTGTAGCGCTTGTCCTTGTCCCTGGCGTCGTAGCCGGCCGGCAGCCAGACATCGACGTTGCGCGCATCGATAAAGCGCGACGGGAATTGTTCCAGCCGTTCGACGCGGCCGGAATCGACTTTCAGCGCTTCGGCGGCGTAGGACGGCAAGGCCGCCAGCAGGGCGGCGCACAGCAGCAACGGTTTCAGCATCATCAAGACTCCGTGAGAAAGCACATTACAGGGTAATGGCGACGGCGGCATTGGCGCGCTTGCCCATGCCGACCTCGATGGTCAGATGGCGCGTTTTCGCGTCCCACGCGGATTTCGCCGGCTGGCCATCGACCAGCACGCGCGCCGGTTTCGCCGCCACGTTATGCACCGTCAGCGCCACGCTGCGCTCCACGCGAGGGTACTGCGCGCCGGTTTCCGAGACCACGCTGATCGCCAGTTCCTTGCCCTTCAAGGTACTGGTGAAACGCACGATTTCATACTGGCCCTTGGCGTAGGCGTCCGGCGTGGCGCCATCGTCGTCATACAGCTTGCCGCTGCCGGCCGTGATGGCGGCGTCGTGCCAGTAGTGCAGTTCCAGCTTGCGGGTCGAATAGTCGCGCGTGCTTTGCACCGGCTGCACCATCGGGATAAAGGCGCCGCCGCGCACGAACACCGGGATATGGTCGAGCGTCACCGGCACCACGGCCGTGATGCCGCCGTTGTAGCGGCGGCCGCTATGGAAATCAAACCATGCCGGGCTGGTGGCCGGCAGCGTCACTTCCTTGCGGCGCGCGCCCGGCTCGGTGATCGGCGCGACCAGGAAGTCGCGGCCCCACAGGTAAGTGTTGGCATTGGTGCGGGCGTTGTCGTTGCCGGGTTCCTCGAACAGCATCGAGCGCATCAGCGGCGCGCCGGTCTGGCTATTGTCGAAGGCGGCCGTGTAGTTATACGGCAGCAGGCTGTAACGCAGGCGGATCGCGGTGCGCGCCAGGTTTTTCGTGGCTTCCTCGCGGAACACCGGTTCGGACGCGACTTCCTGTTGCGCATGCGGGCGGAACACCGGCTGGAACACGCCATATTGCAGCCAGCGTGTATACAGTTCGTCGTCCAGGTAGGCATTGGCAAAGCCGCCCAGGTCCGAGTGCATATAGCCGATGCCCTGCATGCCCATTTGCAGCGCGATTTCCGGTTGCGATTGCAGACCGCCCCAGCCGCGGTTGACATCCCCCGACCAGGGGATCATGCCGAAACGCTGCGAACCGGAATAGCCGGCGCGCATCAGGATGAACGGACGCTCGTTGGGGAAGTCCTTGCGGTAGCCGTCATGGATCAGGCGCGCCCAGTCATGGCCATAAATATTGTGGACCTGGTCGGCTGCCAATTCGCCCTTGGCGCCGTGGCGCACCCACGATGGATGCACTTCCGGTTCACCCAGGTCGCCCCACCATCCGGCCACGCCATATTCAGTACGCAGGTTTTTATAGATGTTCCAGAACCAGTCGCGCCCTTCGGCCCGGTACAGGTCGACCAGGCCGGTATTACCGAAGTAGAAGTCGTAGGTGGCCGGTGCCCCTTTGCCGTCGGTGGCCAGCGCTTTATTGTCTACCGCGTGCTGCCACTTGGACGACGACGTCAGCACGAACGGTTCCGTGATCAACACGGTTTTGACGCCTTGCGCCGCGAAGTCGGCCACCATTTTCTTCGGCGTCGGGAAGTTATCCTTGTCCCACGCCAGGTTGCCCATGGTGCCTTTGATGTCCTTGCCGAACCAGTACAGGTCGAACACGATGGCGTCGACCGGGATCTGCTCCGCCTTGAACTTGCTGATGACGTCGCGCGCTTCCTGTTCGCTGTGGTAGCCGAAGCGGCTGGCGAAGTTGCCGAAGGCCCAGCGTGGTGGCAGTGGCTGGCGGCCCGTCAGGCTGGTGTAGCTGGCGACAATGTCGTCCCAGTTGTCGCCCGCGATGACCTGGTACGTTTTGCGGCCGCTGATGGTTTCATAGGCCAGCGTATTGTCTTTCTTGCTGTCGAAATCCAGATGGCCGATGGCGGCGTTATCGAAGTGCAGCGCATACAGCTTGGACGACAGTGCGATCGGCAGCGTGAAGTTCAGCAGTTCCGAACGGTCGTCATAGCCATAGTGTGCCTTGTTATATAAGGTAAAGCGGTGGCCGCGCCGGTTCATGCCGGTGGCGCGGGCGCCGGCGCCGTACAGCGCCTCATCCTTGTCCAGTTCGAAGTCGATGCTTTGCGCACCTTCTTTTTTCACATAGCCATGCTTTTCCGCCACCAGCGGCTTGCCCTTGTACGCATAGGCAATGCGGAACGGCGCCTTGGTGATGGTGACGGTGACGCCACCCGTTTCATACGTCAGTTGTTGGCCGTCTTCCTTCAGTGTGGCGGCCTGACTGGCTGGCGCCAGCACCACCGCGTGCGACGCCGGATCAAACGTTTCGCCTTTCGGCACGAAGCTCGTTTCGACGATCCGCGGCGAATACGCGCGGATCAGGTACGCGCCATCGGAGGTGGTCACTTCCAGACGGCCGTTGTGGAGGGCGGCCGATTCAAAGCTGCGGCCTTGCTGGGCCAGGGCGGGCGGGGTCGCGATCAGGAGCAGCAGCAAGGGGACGTGTGGGGCGAGGCGTGCGGAAGATGTCATATGATTTCAGCGGCTGGAAGGGCGTTTATAGATATAACGTGGCCATTGTAATCCTGACTGGCCGAAAAAGTATGATTTTATGTTGTTCGACTACATTTTTGTGTATTTGTCCATAAATTGTAGGGAATATTGGCATTGACACCCCCTAATCAGCATGTTACTTTACTACAAATCGTATTCTTATAATCGGGGACAGGCAGCATGCAAACGACTTCCACCAAGCCCAGGCTGACGTTCTGGCAACTCTGGAATATGAGCTTCGGCTTTTTCGGCATCCAGTTCGGTTTTGCGCTGCAAAACACCAACACCAGCCGGATCTTCTCCACCCTCGGTGCGGGCCTGGAAGACTTGCCGCTGTTCTGGCTGGCCGCCCCCGTCACCGGCTTGTTGGTGCAGCCGGTGATCGGTTACCTGAGCGATAACACCTGGCATCCGCGCTGGGGCCGCCGCCGTCCGTTCTTCTTCATTGGCGCCGTGCTGGCCGCCATTGCCCTGTTCCTGTTGCCTAACTGTACCGCGTTATGGGCGGCGTTTGCCGTGTTGTGGATGATGGATGCGTCGATCAATGTGTCGATGGAGCCGTTCCGCGCTTTCGTCGGCGACAAGCTCGATGAGTCGCAGCAGACCACCGGCTTTGCCATGCAAACCTTCTTCATCGGCTGCGGCGCGGTGATCGCCTCGCTGCTGCCGGCCATCTTTGCCGATGTACTGGGCGTGTCGAATGTGCCGGTCAATGGTGCGATTCCGGACACGGTGCGCTATTCGTTCTATGTGGGCGGCGCGGCGTATGCGATTGCGGTGCTGTGGACCACCTTCACCACCACCGAAATCCCGCCGGACGACCTGGAAAAATTCCGTGCTGAGCGCAAACTCGGCGTCGGCCACGCGATGACGGAAATCGTTGGCGGCTTGTTCCGCATGCCCAAGACCATGGTGCAGTTGGCGTTCGTCCAGTTCTTCACGTGGATCGCGCTGTTCGCCATGTGGATCTACACCACCGGCGCCGTGGCCGATAACGTGTTCGGCACCACCGACGCGCAATCGGCGGCGTACCAGGAAGCGGGCAACTGGATCGGCAAGATGTTTGCCGTCTACAGCGGCGTGTCGGCGCTGGCCGCCTTCATCCTGCCCATCTTCGCCCGCTACACCAGCCGCCGTTTTGTGCACATGGTGTGTCTGATCATTGGCGGCGTTTCGCTGATGAGTATCATGTACATCCACAGCATCAACATGCTGATGGTGCCGATGATCGGTGTCGGTATTGCGTGGGCCTCGATCCTGACCATGCCGTACGCGATCCTGGCAGCGGTGCTGCCGGGCCACCGCATGGGCTTCTACATGGGCGTCTTCAACTTCTTCATCGTGCTGCCGCAAATCGCTTCCGGCCTGCTGCTGGGCTATGTCACCAAGCACTTCTTCAACGGCCACGCGGCCAGCACGCTGGCGCTGGGTGGTGCCTGCATGATCATCGGTGGCGTGCTGTCGCTGCTGGTGCGCGAACCGGCTGCGCGCCGTGGCGCCATGCCGGAAGTACTGAAACACGCTTCCTAACCCGTGTCCTGAATCCCTGGAACGGCGGCGTCCAGTGGGACGCCGCTTCGCCTGCAAACATGCTAAAAAGGCAGCACGCCGCCGGGCTTCAGCCGTTGGTGGCAACCTAGACTTGGGAGTGTCAGAGCATGGCGATCCAGACGGTGGCAACCCGGCCCATGGCCGGCCAACAACCCGGCACGTCCGGTTTGCGCAAGAAAACAGCGGTATTTTGCCAGCCGCATTACCTTGAAAATTTCGTGCAGAGCGTGTTCGATACGGTGGCCGGCGATGGCGCCGCTGGCCACGCTGACGCGGGCCGCACGCTGGTGCTGGGCGGCGATGGCCGCTACCACAACCGTGCGGCGATCCAGACCATTGTAAAAATGGCGGCCGCGCATGGTTATGCGGCCGTGCTGGTGGGGCAGGGCGGTATCCTGTCGACTCCGGCCGCCAGTTGCGTGATCCGCCAGCGCGGCGCGGCCGGCGGCCTGATCCTGTCGGCCAGCCACAATCCCGGCGGCGCGGACGGCGACTTCGGCATCAAGTACAACATCGCGGCGGGCGGCCCGGCGCCGACAAGCGTGACGGACGCGATATACCGCCGCACGGAAAACATCACGCATTATCGCATCAGCGACGCGCCCGACCTCGATCTCGACCGTATCGGCGTCCATCAACTGGACGGCATGCGGGTGGAGGTGATCGACCCGGTGGCCGACTATGCGCAGCTGATGGCGCGCCTGTTCGACTTCGATGCGATGCGCCAGCTCTTCAGGAATGGCTTCACGATGTGCTTTGACGGCATGCACGCGGTATCCGGCCCGTATGCGCGGGCGATCCTGGAAGGCATGCTGGGCGCGCCAAAGGGCACCGTCATCAATGGCGTGCCGCTGGAGGATTTTGGCGGCGGCCATCCGGACCCGAATCCGGTCAACGCCGCGCAACTGATCGCGCTGATGGCGCGGCCCGATGCGCCGGACTTCGGCGCCGCCTCCGATGGCGATGGCGACCGCAATATGATCGTCGGTCGCCAGTTCGCGGTGACGCCCTCGGACAGCCTGGCCGTGCTGGCGGCCAACGCCACCGTGGCGCCGGGCTACCGCGCCGGATTACTCGGCATTGCCCGCTCGATGCCGACTTCGCGCGCGGCCGACCAGGTGGCGCGGGCGCTAGGCATTCCTTGCCATGAAACGCCGACCGGCTGGAAATACTTCGGCACCTTGCTCGACGCCGGCATGGCGACCTTGTGTGGCGAGGAAAGCTATGGCACCGGCTCGAACCATGTGCGGGAAAAAGATGGCGTGTGGGCCGTGCTGTTTTGGCTGAACCTGCTGGCCGCCAGCGGCAACAGCGTGGAGCAGATCGTGACCGCGCACTGGGCGCGCTTTGGCCGCCATTATTATTCCCGCCACGATTACGAGGCAATCGACGCGGCGGCGGCGCACTTGCTGATGGACGATTTGCGCATCAAGCTGCCCGCCCTGGCCGGGCAAAGCCTGAATGGTCACACGGTGGACAGTGCCGACGATTTTTCGTACACCGATCCGGTCGATGGCGCCACCGCGCACCAGCAGGGCGTGCGCATCGTCATGACCGATGGCTCGCGCATCGTGTTCCGCTTGTCCGGCACCGGGACCGACGGCGCCACCCTGCGCGTGTATTTCGAATTGTATGAACCCGACCCGGCGCGCCAGCAGCGGCCGGTACAGCAAGCGCTGATGTCGCTGATCGCCGCGGCCGAAAGCGTTGCCTCGATTGCCCTGCAGACCGGACGTGCCAGTCCGTCTGTGATCACTTAACCGAAACAGAAAGGTAGTTCTGATGAAGCGTACTCCCATCGCCCTGTCCCTGGCTTTGCTGCTGGGCGCCGCCATGGCCGGCCCCGCAGTGGCGGCGGCAACTAGCGCGGCAACAACCGTCAAGGCAACAGCGGCCAAGCCATTCTTGTGGGAGAACGCAACGGTGTACTTCCTGTTGACGGACCGCTTCCGTAATGGCGACAAGCGCAATGACCTGGCCTACGGCCGCAAAGCCGATGCGGCGCCGTTGCGCGGCTATATGGGCGGTGACTTGAGGGGCGTGACCGAGAAAATAAAAGATGGCTACTTCGACAGTTTGGGCGTCGATGTGTTGTGGCTGACGCCGCCGGTGGAGCAAGCGCACGGCGGCACCGACGAGGGCACCGGCCGTTCGTACGGTTTCCATGGCTACTGGACGCATGACTGGACCGCGGTCGACGCCAACCTCGGCACCGAACAGGATTTCCGCGACATGGTCGACGCGGCCCACGCGCGCGGCATCCGCGTGCTGCTCGATGTGGTGATCAACCACACCGAGCCTGCCGCCGCCGCTTTGCCGAATGTCTGGCCGGCCGACTGGGTGCGCATGGACCCGGCCTGCACCTACAAGAGCATGGCCACCAACGTCGATTGCACCCTGGTGCCCGGCTTGAATGATGTGCTCACCAACAGCAACGCCAATGTCGCGCTGCCCGATTTCCTGGTGGCCAAATGGAAAGCCGAAGGGCGCTATGAGCGGGAAGTGAAAGAACTCGATGCCTTCTTTGCCAGCACCGGTTATCCGCGCGCACCGCGTTACTACCTGATGAAGTGGCATGCCGATTGGGTGCGCAAGTTTGGCATCGACGGCTTCCGCGCCGACACCGTCAAGCACGTGGAACCGGCCGTGTGGAAGGAATTGCGCAGCGTGGCCGACGCGGCGCATGCTGGCTGGAAGCGCGACCATCCGGCCAAGGTGCTCGGTGACGGCAAGTTCTTTATGGTGGGCGAAGTCTATGGCTACAACATCGGCCACGGCCACCAGTTCGACATGGGCGATGGCCAGAAAGTGGATTACTTCCAGTATGGCTTCGACAGCCTGATTAACTTTGGCCTGGTGTGGGACGCCAGGGAAAGTTATGAAACCTTGTTCAGCAAATACGACGCCGCGTTGCGCGGTCCACTGGCCGGCTATTCGGTGCTGAACTATACCGCTTCGCACGACGACGGCGCTCCGTTCGATGCGGCGCGCGTCAAGCCATTGGAAACCGCGACCAAGCTGTTGCTGGCGCCGGGCGCCGCGCAAATTTATTATGGCGACGAGACTTCGCGCCTGTTGAACTGGAGCGAGGCGCAGGGCGACGCCAAGCTGCGCTCCTTTATGAACTGGGACGAGCTGGCGAAGAACGCGCGGCGCGAAGGCTACAAGATTGCCGATGTGCGCGCGCACTACAGCAAGCTGGGCCTGTTCCGCAGCGCGCACCCGGCGGTCGGCGCGGGCGTCCACGAAAAAATCGACGACAGCCCGTACACGTTTAAACGCACCTACGAGAAAAACGGCATCAGTGACAAGGTGGTGGTGGCGCTTGAGGTGCCGGCCGATGCCAGCGCCACCATCAAGCTGGGCGGCGCCTTTGCCGATGGCGTGACGGTGAAGGATTACTATTCGGGCGCCAGCGCGGTGGTCAAGAATGGCGCCGTGACCTTGCGCGTCAAAGGCGGCGTGGCGTTGATTGCCAGGTAAGCGCGACGTAAGCGCGAAGCAAAGCCTACATTTGCCGGAAGTGGTGCAGGTAGCTGCGGCTGACCGGCAGCACTTCCGGACGGCCCCTTAGGTGGACGTCCGCCGTTTCATTTACACCGCGCACGACTTCCTGCACGTAATGCAGGTTGACGATGGCGGAGCGGTGGATCTGCACAAAGGACTCCGGATCCAGCTCGTCGGCCAGTTCCCGGATGCTTTTTCGGATCAACGCTTCACCACCTTCCCATGCCACCAGCGTGTATTTGTTGTCGGCCTGCAGGAAGGCGACTTCCTCCACCGGGATCAGACGCACGCCGCTGCCGACCGAGGCCTTGATCCATTGCAGCCATTTGCGCGGCGCCGCCGACGGCCGCAGCGACGCCATCCGCTCCAGCATGGCGTCCAGCGCGGCATTGGCGGCAAACGGTGCTTGCAGGCGTTCCTGCAAGCGTGCGATGGTGTCCGACAGCCGTTCCGATTCCAGTGGTTTGAGCAGGTAATCGATGGCGCCCTGCTCGAAGGCCTGCACCGCGTATTGTTCATAGGCCGTGATGAACACGATGTGCGCGCGCCGCGCCAGTGCGCGGGCGGCCGCGAT
>JAIENA010000509.1 GCA_019751755.1 Burkholderiaceae bacterium
ATTTGACGAAGCGTTTTGTTCGTCAGCAGCAGAGAAGCGAGATTATCTAGTGTTTCGTGATTCTCGTCAACCCCTGGCTTTTCTTTCTTCCTGCTGCGCTGTGTCGTTGATCTGTCGCAGCGCTGCGGGGACAGAACTATAGCAAAGCGCCCGGCAATCCGCAAGGCTACGGATAAACAAACGATTTCACCAGCGTCAGCTCCCCTGGTGCGCGCATCGGCACCGGGAACACCTGCCGCTTTTCGCGCGGCGTGTTTTCATTCGTGATCACCGCCACCTGGGCAATCGTCAACGCCCTGTCCTCCCCGCCGCTACCGTAGTAATTGACATAGACGTGGTACAAGCCGCGCGGCGGCGCGGCACTGGAAAAGATTTCCGGACCAAAGCCCGTGGTGACGTCGACATCGATGGCGCCGCCGTTTTTCATGACCCGGTTGCCATACCATGCGTGTCCGCCATCCGGCGCCAGCACATGCAAATCCAGGTCGGTGCCCGGGCTGTCCCACGACAACACGACACGCAGCCGCGCCTGGGTCTTGCCCTGGTAGCCATCAAAAAATTGCGCGCGGGCGCGGCCCTTGCCATCGGGAGAGCGCACTTCCACATTGTTCGAGCCGCTGCCAAAGCCATAGGGCCGCTCGAAGCGGCCATCCGGCTGCACCTCCAGCGGCATCGGTACGCCATTGACCACCAGCGTGGCCGGCTTGTTCTTGGCGGCGGCGCTAATGGCGCCATGAATGCGGCCCCGTATCTGCGCGCTGGCGGCCTGTCCCGGCTGCATCGAGACGGCGTTCGCCGGGTAATGGACTTCCTGCGTATATGCTTCGCGCGCACCGGCGGAGTGCCGCCAACCGCCCACGGGCGCCTCCAGCGCCACCTGCGCCACCGCAGTGGGCACCAGCGCCAGCATCAGCAATCCTGCACAAGTTGATTTCATGGTCATTAAAATTTAAACGTCTTCACCAGCGTCAGTTCGCCGATCCTGCGCAGCGGTATGACAAAGCTTTCGCGCCGCTCTTTTGCCGTGTTTTCATTGAAGACCAGCGTGATGCGCGACGTGATGATGGGCCGTTGCCGCGTCGCTTCATCAAAGTGATAGCCGTCGCCGCCGAAGTTGCCCCAATAGTTAATCCACACCTGGTACAGGCCACGTTGCGGCGATGTCATGGTGAAGTTCTCCGGCCCCGGCCCATCGACGGTATCGCCATCGAGCCCGCCGCCATTGGTCAGCGCCGGATGCGCCCAGAAGGCATGCTGGCCATCCGGCGTCACGATATGCAAATCAACTTCCGCCTGGTTGTCGTCCCACGCGGCAATCACACGAATCACCGGCTGCGGCTTGCTGCGGTCCGCTTCATAGAACTGCACCTGTTTCAGCGACCTGCCATCCGGCGTGCGCACTTCCACGCTGTTCGATCCGGCGCCGAACGCATAGGCGCGCGCATAGCGGCCGTCGTCATCGGTGTACAGCGGCGTCGGGTTGCCGTTGACCACCAGCGTATGGAATGGCCGTTTTTTCCCGGCCCGGCCCAAGCTGCCCTCGATCATACGGCGCCCGCGCTGCGCGCCACGGTCAATCAGGTTGTACGGATAATTGACGGCCAGCTCACCGGACTTGTCGACCAGGCCCGCACGGTTCCAGCCGCCAGGGGCCTTCAACGCGTTGCCATCATCGGCCATGGCCGACATGCCGGCCAGCGCTAGTATCAAGGGCAGCGATCGCTTCATGGCGCCTCCATTTTTATATCCGTCAGCCGGCGCGCCAGCCGTTCCACGTAATCTTCATCCTGCCCACGCGGATGGCGGCGCAAGCCCAGGTGCAGGTACTCATGGGCCAACGTGATGCGGTCTTCGCGCGTGGCCAGCGGGCGCATGAAAATGCGGTTGCGCGTCTGTTCAGAGTACGGCGCGCCGGAAGCCAGCGCGCAGACGGCGGGTAAATTCACTGGCGCTTCGTAACCCGCCTCTTGCCGCAGCACGCGCTGCCAGTGCGGCAATTCACGCGCCAGCCAGGCTTCGTTTTGCGCCAGCCGCATGCAGCGCATGCCGCTGTTGCCGGCGGCGGCCAGTACGCCATGCGGATACGCATCGGCCAGCACTTCGTCAAAATATTTGCCTTGCCGCGCCAGCGACACCGCCCGTGTCCACGCCAGCGTATCGGCCGATGGCGTGTCGCGGTGATAGCGCACCGGCGCGCCATCGATCACCAGCTGGTCGGTCCAGCGGGCGGCAGCCAGGGCAGCGGCGCTGGCCGGATTGGGGCTGACCCGCTGTGTCGCGCTGCTGTCAGCAATGTGCTGGCAACCCGCCACTTGCCGCGCATTTTGCTGCAGATAGCTGCGCGCGGCGATCGCCAGCGCCCGCGCGGCTTGCTGCGGTTCCGCACCGGCTTCGCGGTCGATCACGCGCGCCACATATTCGTTGACGCCAAAACGGCCCCGCAGCGTCAGGCGGCCATCCGGCGCCTGGTCCAGCACCATTTCGCCCGCGCTGCGGAAAGCCAGCGCCTGGCCGTTGTCGAAGCTCACGCGATAGCGCCCATGCAACGGCCCCGGTACGGCGGGCCCGTCATCGCCGCGCACCACACGCAGCGGATAACGAGTGAAATACGTCACCAACACACAGCCGCTGTCGTCCGGCTCGGCCTGCGGCAAGGCCGCTGCCAGCCGTGGCGCCCAGGTGCGCAATACCGTGCCGCTGGTGCCCGCCCCGGCAAACCAGACCGGCGTGCCGTCGGCCAGCCAGCCCGCAGCGCCGCCCAGGCGCTCTTTGCCCTGATGCCACGAAAACGTCTTGACGCGCAGGCCGCTGCCAAACCAGCGCACGGTATCGGCCCCGCGGCCATCGAGTACCACGCGCAGTAACGCACTTTCCGCTTCCGCGCGAGCGGCCGGCGGAATGCTGGCCAATACCTGCAACAGACTGTCGAGCCGCACCAGCCGTTCCGGCGCCAGCTGCGATGGCGCGGACAGCCATGCGGTAGCGCCGCCAGGCGCGGCGCCGAGGTGCCCGGTCCAGAAGGTACGCCAGGGGGCCACCGTCAGCATCAGCCGGGCCGGCGCAAAAAACAGGCCGCACGACTGCGCCAGCGCCGCGTCGCGGCTGACCATCTGGCCGGCGTCGCAGCAATACACTTCTTCCGGGTCGCGCCCAGTGCAGCGGTAATCCGGCAGCGGCGTTTTGCTCTCCACTGCATACAGGTAGACAAACAGTTTCCACAGGCTCCCCAGCGGCACCATGCGGCTGCCATCGAATGCCCGTGGCGCGGCACCGCCACCACCTTGCTGCAATTGCGTGACCGTGATGGCGCCCCGCTGCCACCACGCGACATCCAGGCTGGCGGCAGCGCCGGGCCCGGCAGCAGCCATTGCCACGGCAGCGGCCAGGGTAGAGACCAGCATCGCCGTCAACGACTTGGGCTGCGGCGTGGGCAACAGCGTCGCCATCACTCGACTTTCAGCGTACGCGTGGTTTTGCCATCGCCTTCAAAGGCTTTTTGTTCCGGCTGGTACATGCGGTGGAATCGCGCCGGCGGCAGCACATAGCTGCCTTTCTGCGCAAAGCGCAGCAAATGACGCACCGTGACGTCGCCGTCCAGTGGTTCGATCGGCACCGCATACCCGTCGCGCCGCTCGGCATGGCGGGTGCGCTCGAGCGGCGTGGCCGGATCACCGGCCATGACTATGCCCCAGGTACTCGCTTCCACCACGGCGCCCGGCGGCAGTGCGACTTCCAATAAACCATAGCGGTGCTTGCTGCCCGCCGCCGGTTTCAGCGTGATTTCATCCAGATACAGTTCGTCCGTGCGCAGCGTTTCGCCCGGCTTCACCAGTTCCGTCGTATAGCCCTTGTCGCCACGCTTCATGCGCACGATGCGGCGTTCGATTGTCACAGGAAGCGAGGGTGCTTCTATGGCGCGGCTGTCGTATTGCACCACGGCCACCGTAGCGGCCGGCACCGGCGTGGCGGCGGCAATCCGCAACTGCTCCGGCAGGGCTTTCGCATCCGTCCAGCGCCAACTCTGCTGGCCGCCCCGGCTATCCACCTTTTGCCACGATCCGTCCAGCGCCAGCGCCGGCGGCTTGCCAAACGCGCCACCACCCAGTTTTTTCTGCACCCACAGCAACGTCATGGCGCGGTCCAGCGTCGGCATTTCCGCCCGCACCGACGACAGCACGTTGTCCGCCGCCGACACGGGCAACTCGCCCGCCAGCATCAGCAGCGCCTGGGCCGCAGGCGCCGGCGAGGCGCGCAGGGTTTTCCACGCGAGCGCCACTTGCTGCTGCAGCGCGGTTGGCAAGGCGACATTGTTTTGCACCGCCACCACGGACGCCAGGCCCAATGCCATGGCCTGACTGTTGCGGTCATCGTGGGCGCCCAACAGCAAGCTCGATGTGACACCCTGCTGGCCGGCCTTGTCGGCCTTGTCACTCAAGGTCACGGCGGCAATATCATCGACCAGGCCCGATGCCAGCGTCCTGGTCGGCAAGCCCATGTCGTTCGCCATCCACAGCACCAGCGCGCGCTCGGCCATGCCGTCCTTCAAGCCATGCTCGGTATACACTGTCAGCAAGTTGTTCCAGTGCTCGGCCGGCATATCGATGCGCAGTGCCCGGGCCGCGTACCAGTCGGCGTAATACGCGTACGCCGTCATCAGCGCGCTGCCCTGGGTGGCGTTCCCCCACCAGCCAAAGACGGCTTTCGGCCCGGCCATCGACACCAGCCGCAAGCGCTGCGACTGCAAGGTGGCCGTCAGGCGATCACGCACCCCGGCCGCCTCCGGGCCCAGGCTCTGGATCGCCATCGTCAGCGGAATCAGGCGGCTGGCGGTCTGCTCAACGCAACCGTAGGGGAACTCAATCAAGTCATCGGCAATGCGGGCAAAATGGCTGGCGGCGCCCTGCGCAAAGGACACGCGGATATTGCGCGCGTCGGCCGGCAACTTCAGGGCGGCCTCCGCACCCGATGCGCCGCCCAACGGCAGCACCAGTGAGCGGGGGCTGTTCCAGGCCACCGGCAACGCCTGTACGCTGGTGTCAAGCGCATCGACCAGCTTGCCATCCTGCTTCACTTCCAGCCGCATCATGCCGCTGCTGGCCGCCAGCGGGAACTCGACGTAATTGACACCGGGTTTCGCCGCCAGTTTTTCGACCTTGGGCTGAACGCCGCCGGACAGCGTGACTTCCAGCTTTTGTTCCTTGTCGGTCTGGTTGAAAATGGCGAACGACGCGCGCGGCGCGTCACCCGCGCGCAGCCAGTCCGGCGCCGTCCACTTCGCATAAAAACTTTTATCCGAGCGCAGGTAGCCGGTGCGCTGTCCGACACGTCCTTGCGCGTCCATCGCGCGGCCCGTAATGCGCCAGCGGGTCAGCGCATCGGGCATGGTGAAGGTGACGCGCGCGCGGCCCTGTGCATCGGTCTTCAACGAGGGTACCCACAGCGCCGTGTCGATATTGTCGCGGCGCGGCCGCTCCAGCACTTTCACGCCGCGCTCGTTGTAATTGTGGCGCGCCGGCGGGCCGCTGGTGCGGCCCTGCGCCATGTCATAACTGATAAAGGACAGGCTGGCCGTGGTGCGCACATTGTTGCGGCGTGGGTGATAGAAGAAATCGGCGATATCGGGCGCAATTTCCGGCTGCAGCACATAGATCATTTCGTCCACCACACCCAGCGCCACCAGCGTCGATAACGGTTTGCCTTCCAGCGTGGCCGTCACGTCCAGCGTGACTTTTTCGCCGGGCTGGTAGACCTCTTTATCGGTCTTGAATTGCAGCGCAATGCGCGGCTCAACCACCAGCAGCCCGGCGTTTTCAAACACGAATTCCCCATTGCGTGTATGGGCGACCGAGAACGTGATGTTGGGGCCATGCTCATCTCTGACCGGGATCCGCACGCGCCACTGCGCCGGCGCCACCCGCACCGCCTTGTACCAGCCGGCACCGCCATTGAGCAATCCATGCTGCTCCACCTTGTCGCGCTCCAGCGTCAGCAAAGCCTGGTCGACCGGATCGGAAAACGTGATCAGTGCTTCGGCGGTCTCGCCGGCCCGGTATTGCGCACGGTCCAGCACGATTTCGATACTGCCCGGCGAGGTTTTCACGCCATCGCCGCTGACCCAATGGCTGGCCGCCGCCAGCAAGTTACCCTTGTCGTCGCGCAGCGCCAGCTGGTATGAGCCGGAGGCCGGGAACGTCAGATCCCACCCTTTGGCATTCGGATCAAACGCGCCATTGGTTCTGGCTTGCTTTTCCAGCTGCACCAATTCCCAGCGCACCGGACGCACGGTAGCCTGGCCATCCGGGATCAAGTCAAAATGCACCGACTGGCCCGGGTCGGAAAACTGGCGCGCGGCTTTCAATTGGTAGCGGGTGGCGGAGCGCTCAATCATCAGCTCGCGCGTGGCTTTCACCCGGTACGCGGCGCCATCGGTGGCCAGCACGGTCAGGATGTAGCGGGACGGATCGCTTGCGGCCGGCAAGGTGAAGGCGGCATTGCCGCTGCCGTCGGTGCTCAGTTCTTCGGTCTTCAACTCGATCGGGAACAGGCCGCCATAACGCAGTTCGCCTTCCACCATGGTGTTTTGCTGGCCCCGCACCGTCAGCGACAAGCTCGCATGTTTCACCGGTTTGCCGTCCGGGTAGCGCAGCGCGATGGTGCCGCTGACAGATTCTCCGGTTTTGAATTCCGCCTTCGACGGCACGACATTGATTTCAAAATGCGGCTTCACGTATTCCGCCACGCGGAATGCCGCGCCATACACGCCATCGCGATAGGTGAAACGCAATTCATAGCCACCGGCTGTGGCTTGTTCCGGCAGGCGGAAACGGGTTTCCGTCCCGGTCTCGCCCGACAGTTGCAACGCCTGCGTCAGCAGCGGCGTGCCGTTCGGGTCATACACCGTCAGCGCCAGCGGCGCCGCCAGCGCGGGCTGCGACACGCGCGCCGACTTGAATTCACGGCCGAGGAATTTCACGTTGACTTCATCGCCGGGACGGTACAGCGGGCGATCCGTTACCGCGTACAGCTTGGTGTTATAGATTTCACTGTCGTAGTAAAAATTCTCGGAGACGAACACGCCGCCGTCGCGGTCTTCACCCAGCACATAGGTGTGTTCCGGGCTGCCCCGCTCCATAATGGCGACGCCGTCGGCGCCGGATTTCGCCGACTGCAGCACGCCGGTGCCGTCGGTCCACGCGATATTCGCGCCCGGCACCGCCGCGCCATTGTCGCGCCGCGCCGTCCACACCAGCATCTGGCCGGACGACACTTTGGTGACCGCCATTGTGTCCGACACGAACACCAGCGTGGTCGCACGGTGTTCGCCGATGATGGCTTCCACCAGGTACAGCCCCGGCTTGCGCTGGCCGACCGGGATCATCACATTGCCGCTGCCAGCCTGGATAAAATCGCTGCTGGAACCATCGAGCTTGACGCCCTTGGGCGGCTCGATCTGCCTGGCCTGCCAGATCGGATAACGGAAGCTGTCCACCATCTCGTACCCCTTGAGGGGTTTGTATTGCGGATGGTTGGCAAACACCGTGGAACGGCGCAACGCTTCACCATTGGTGGCCAGTTTCGGCTGTTCCTGCGTGACGGCGCGGCGCGCTTCAGTGGAAAAAATCTTGCGCCAGGCCAGGCGCGCCTGCTTCCACCAGCTGTCCCACAGGAAGCTCAGGGTGTTGGCCAGGCCCTCGCCCTGATAATTGCCGTCGATCTGGATGCGGTGCAGGTTGCGCTGTTTTTTCAGGAATTCCAGCGGCTCCGGCACGCGGTACACGACGATGTCGACGCCGGAATACGCTTCCGTATTCATGCGCCCCATGTCGCGGCCCGGCACTTCGAGCCGCACCCGGGCTTCGTCCTTGCTGCCATAGCCGGCATCGGACAGCAGGAAGAACGGCTCGCCCTTGAACGGGGTGTAGTTGCTAAGTTCGCCGCTGCCGTCCTGGGCCAAAGCGCGCCCCACCGGCGCCAGCGCCAGCAACACAATCAGCCACAGCGCGAAGCGCAGCTTCATGACAGAAACGACAGCCGGAAAATACCGGCGAAATTGGGATTGCTGGCCACTGGTTGCCACCGGGTGTCCTTCCATGTCATCAAGTGTTTGATATCGACGGCCCGCAAGCCATTGTCGTCGGGGGTCACGGCGCCGGTGTGGTACGCGATGCGTGCGCCCATCCACACCATCAAATGCTGTTCCGCGCCCTGGTCAAAAAACAGCAAGTCGCCGGCTTGGGCCTGGCTTACCTCTCGTGCGATAAACCGGCTGTTGTGCTGCACCAGCGCCAGGGCAGTGACAAAGTGCCCGACCTGGCCACCGGTTTGTACCCAGCGGTTGCGCAGCATGGTCTGCTCGCCAGTCAATTCCAGCTCGGGCGGCAGCCGCCGGTCCGTGCCAATGCCATTGGCGCGCAGCCATTTCGCATCGTGTGGGCTGAGCGCCTCATTGACGGCAAAGCGCACCAGGCCGGCGCAATCGCGATGCTGCCAGCGCGGCGTCGGCCCCCGCTCCAATTGGGCGTTAATGATGCGCAGCATCCAGGCCTGGAATGCGCGCGACTGCGCCTGCGACAGCTTGGCCTGCGGCTGCGCCGGGCCTTTCAGCGCATGGGCGCACGGCGCCACCGCTGCCGCCCATGCGGCAATGGCAAGCCGCAAGACGGCGCGCCGCTCGCATCCGAACATGGCGGTCGTGGCGATCGTGCCGGAGATTGCGGTGATGGCGGTCATTGCGGTGATGGACTAATGGCTTGCCATTCCAGCGCTTGCCACGCCATGCCGCTGGTTGGTACGGATTTCAGCACCATGCGGTAGGCCGGGTATTTCTTCAAGGCGTCCAGGCGCGGCACCAGGTGTTCGTCGGCGGCGGTGCGCAAGACCGGTTCCTGGTTGGCCGGCAAGGTGGCAAAGGCTTCCTTCTGGATCAGTTGCGCCAGCGACGC
>JAIENA010000273.1 GCA_019751755.1 Burkholderiaceae bacterium
AAGCACCCATCGAAGTATGCCGTCCGGGCGTATCTGGAGCGCCGTTCGCAGGAACTCAAACCGCCGCCCACGCCGGAGGAAGTCCGTCGCCAACTGGGCTGGGGGCTGATGGCGTTTGATCAGAAAATGCAGGGCGGGCGTTCCTGAACACCGGTTCCACCGCCAGCGCCCACTGCCGAGGGCCCGCGCTGTTGCAGCCGGGCCCTTGCTGTTTGCGGTGGCGGCCTGCCGCCCTCCCGTCCTCCTGTTGACCCACACCGCTCCGCCGTTGGCTGAAAACTTCGCCATTCACCGGTCGCCGCCCGCCGTTCACCGATTCCCGGTTTCGCTGCCCGCGGCGGCCCGGTATTGTTACGTCCATACCGAACCGACCTTCAAGGAGAAAACGATGAAACAGGCAGCGAAGCAACACTGGCGCAACCAGATGGTCTGGGGCGCCGTGATCATCGCCACCGGCGTGGTGTTTCTGCTGGACCGCACCGGCCAACTGGCAATCGGCCATCTGTGGCACTACTGGCCGGTATTCCTGGCGATCGCGGGCTTGTCGAACCTGGTGCCGCCCACCACGCCGAAGCTGGTCTTGAACGGCCTGTCGTGCATCGGTTTCGCGCTCTGGTTTTATGTGTCGTTGGAACACCTGTGGGGCATGGGCTTCCATAACAGCTGGCCGATTCTGGTCATCCTGTGGGGTGTCAAGGTGGTGCTGAAACCGGTGCTGGAAAAACACCTGGGCAAACGGGAACAAGGGGATATGGCATGAGCAACGGCAAATACGGTAAAAACGGCGGCAGCGCTTCCGGACAAATGGTGGTTGGCCTGGGGGTGATTGCCGTCGGCGTGCTGTTCTTGCTCGATAACCTGGGTATTGTGGAGTTCGATTATGCGCTCCAGTTGTGGCCAGTTATATTCATCCTGGCAGGTGTGTTGAAATTCATGCAAAGCACGTCCAGCGGCGGTCGCGCCGTGGGATGCACTCTGGTCGCGGTCGGGGCGGTGCTGTTGTTGAAGGGCATGGGCTTGATCGACGTCACTTGGCGCGTGCTGGCGCCGTTGCTGATGATCGCCGCCGGCTTAATGGTGGTCTTCAAGTCGGCCGGCGAGCGTAAGCAAGCCGCCGGTGGCATGCTGGACAAGGATGCCGGCCAGGACACGTTTGTGCGCCTGACCGCGCTGCTGGGCGGCATCGAGCGCCGCGTGTCGACACAGGATTTCCGTGGTGGCGACATTACCGCCATCATGGGCGGCTGCCAGCTGGACTTGCGCCAGGCTTCGATCCAGGGTGACGCGGTACTGAACGTGTTTACCATGTGGGGCGGGATTGAAATCAAGGTGCCGGACGACTGGACCGTCAGCCTGGAAGGCACGCCGCTGCTGGGCGGGTTCAGCGAAAGGACCGGCGCCCCGCGCGATAACAGCAAGCGCCTGATTATTCGCGGCGTGGCGCTGATGGGCGGCGTGGAAGTGCGTAACTGAGATGCACCGCCGCGCCGCACTGTACCTGCTGGCCTGGCTGCTGCTGGGCATCGCGATCGGCGGCGCCACGGCGGCGGCCTTCGAGGCGCCGTGGCTCAATGCCATGATCTTTGCCATTCCCGCCACCCTGATGTACGGCATCGGCGCCGGTTTTTCCGCCTACTATCTATGCCGGGCCTACCCGCTGGCCCAGCGCGGCATGGCCAGCGTGGTGACGGCGCTGGGCGCTGCGGCCGTGGTGTCGGCGCTGTTGTGGAGCGCGCTGCTGGGTGGCTGGAATGCCGTATGCCTGTGGTTCGACGCACCATGGGCCGGGATCGCGTACACGCCGCCATTGCGGGCGCTGCTGTTTGGCCTGGGCGTGCTGCTGTATGGCTTGCTGGCGGCGGTCAATTACCTGGCCACGGAATCTGAACGGGCCGCCAGCGCGCAGCAGCGCGAACTGCAATCGCGGTTGGCGGCGCGGGAAGCGGAGTTGCGCATGCTGCGTACCCAGATCGATCCGCATTTTCTGTTCAACAGCCTCAATTCGATCAGCGCGCTGACTTCGCAAAACCCGCAAGGCGCGCGTGAAATGACGTTGCAACTGGCGGGCTTTTTCCGTCTCAGCCTGGGCGTGGCGGCGCACGCGACGATCCCGCTGGCACAGGAAATGCAATTGATCCGGCATTTTCTCGCGGTCGAAAAAGTGCGCTTCGGTGAACGACTGCAACTCGAAGAAGCGATCCAGCCCGCAGCCGAAAGCTGCATGGTGCCGCCCATGATCATCCAGCCGCTGGTGGAAAACGCCGTCAAGCATGGCATTGCGGGATTGCCGGAGGGTGGAAAAATCCGCGTCAGCGCGCGCCACACGGGATCACAATTACGTATCGTGGTGGATAATGCGATGGACGACGAACTGCCCGCATCGGCATTCGGGCAGGGGCGGCGTGACGGTCACGGCATAGGCCTGGCCAACGTGCGCCAGCGCCTGGCGGGCAGTTATGGCGCGCAAGCCTCGGTGCACTGGGGCGCGCGCGATGGCGTCTTCGTGGTGGAAATGATCTTGCCCGCGCAGGCGCCGGGCAGTGACGACAGCTGACAGCAAGGAACCAAGGAGTGGTATGCGCATCATCATAGTGGACGACGAAATGCTGGCGCGCGGCGTGGTCCGGGAATACCTGGCGTCGCACCCGGATGTGGAAGTGGTGGCGGAATGCGGCAACGGTTTTGAGGCCGTGAAAGCCATTACCGAATTGGGGCCGGACCTCGCCATTCTCGATATCCAGATGCCCAAGCTCGATGGATTCGAAGTGGCGGAACTGGTGGCGGGCAAATGCCGCATCATGTTTGCCACCGCCTTTGACCAGTATGCGATCAAGGCGTTTGAATACCGCGCACTGGACTACCTGCTGAAACCGTTCAGCCAGCAGCGCTTTGACCAGGCCATCAGCCAGGTACGCGCCAGCCTGGGGCAGGGCGATGCGGCGCAGGTTGCGACGCGGGAGGCAACACGTGATGTGGTGCGCGATGCGATGATGGAATCCGCGCGCGACGCCAGCGCACGCGGCAAGCCACTGGGGCGGGTTGTGATCCGCGATGGCGCCAGGGTACACGTGATCGCCAGCGAAAAAATCGATTACATCGAAGCGCAGGACGATTACGTGCAAATCCACACGGAGGGCAAGTCCTACCTGAAAAACCAGCGCCTGTCCGACCTGGAGGCGCAACTCGATGCCGACAAGTTCCTGCGCATTCACCGCTCTTACCTGTTGAACCTGGAATGCCTGGTGCGCATCGAGCCGGCCGGCAAGGACAGCCATGTGGCGATCTTAAAGGACGGCGGCAAGTTGCCGATCAGCCGCAGCGGCTACCAGAAGATCCGTAGCGTCATCCAATGAAGACACTGTGCTTATTGCCATTAACGCTGGCGCTGGCCGGCGCAGCGGTCGCCGCCGAGGACACCCGTGCCCCCAACGAAGGCGAGCTGCAATCGTTCGCCGCGTATTACCAGGCGCCGCCCGGCAGCATGGCGCGGCCTGTTTTTGACGTGCTGCGCGGCGGCGCGGTGCAGGGCTGGCGCATCGAGGCCTGGACCGAAGACAAGCCGCAGCGCGCGGCCTGGTCGCTGTGCTTCGCGCAGCGCCATGGCCATGCGTATGACGGCAAGGCGTGGCGCGCCACCGGCGCGACCCGCCGCTATGTGTGGCTGGACCGCTCCAGCGATTGCGGCGTCTCGCCGCAGCGGGTGCTGCTGGCGCAACCGATGGCCGACCGCGATATCGTGACGGTGCTCGAAGCGCAAGCCACGGTGCTGCAGGGCGCGCGGCTGCTGTTCGCCGGCAATACCCAATGCGCGCCGATCCGGGCCTTGCCGTTCAAGCTGGTGGGGCTGGACCGGAACCAGGGCGGCATGCTGTTGCTGACCTATCTGAGCGAGCGCGCCTCTCAGGCACACGTCACGGTGCGCCAGCGCGGACGCGAACTCACCGCGTGGAACGTCAAGTGCTAAGTAAGTACTTCACTCTATGTGACCTCGACCTGCCACCACGCCGGTAGCAGCGCCTTGATTTCCGGCCGTGCAAAGCGGTCGTCGATCAGGTACACGGTGCCCCGGTCGGACTCGGTGCGGATCACGCGCCCGGCCGCCTGCACCACCTTTTGCATGCCCGGATACAAATACGTGTAGTCGTAGCCGGCGCCAAACAGGGTATCCATGCGTTGGCGGATCTGCTCGTTGACGGGGTTCAGTTGCGGCAGCCCCAGGGTGGCGATAAAGGCGCCGATCAGGCGCGCGCCCGGCAAATCGACTCCTTCGCCAAAGGCGCCGCCCAGCACGGCAAAGCCGATCCCGCAGCTGTCTTCGGTAAAGCGCGCAATAAACGCATCGCGCGCCGCTTCATCCATGCGCCGCGCCTGCAGCCACACGGGAATGTCCGGATAGCGCTCGCTGAAGGTGCGCGCCGCCTTGTCCATGTAATCAAAGCTGCTGAAGAAGGCCAGGTAATTGCCCGGCTGGCGCGCGTAGTGTTCCGCCATTAAATCGGCGATCGGCGCCAGCGAGCGGTCGCGGTGCTGGTAGCGGGTGGAAATGCGGCTGGCCACGCGCACCGCCAACTGCTCGGCAATGAAGGGCGACTCGACGTCGACCCAGGCGGTGCCCGGCGGCATGCCCAGCGTATCGCAATAATAATTCCACGGGCTCAATGTGGCGGAAAACAGCGCCGTGGTGTGAGCCGCCTCGAAGCGGGCTTTCAGGAACGGGGCCGGCACGATATTGCGCAGACACAGCGTGGAATTGGCGCGCGTGCCGGCGCCTTCCAGCGTCATGTCGAACAGCGAATGGTCGCCGTGGCTTTCCGCCAGCCGCAGAAAGGCCATGCCGTAAAAATAAAAATGCTGCAGATCGTGGTCGGCGTGGGCCGGATGCTCGGCATAAAACTCGCCGATGGCGGTGATTGCCGTTTGCAGTGCGCCGGTGAATTTTTCCGGCAGCGCCGGGTACACCTGGTAGTCGGGCTGCGCGCTGGCCAGTTGTTCTTTTTCCAGTGCGTTCCATTGCCGGTGTACCCGGTCCAGCGGTTTTTTCAATGACTCCGGCGCGCTCTTGCGCAGCAGGCGCAGTGGCGCGTGTTCCAGCTCCGCCGAATACATCTTGCGCGTGCGCGACACCATGTTGTGCGCCTCGTCGGCCAGTACGCTGACCTTCCAGTTGTTTTGCACGGTCAGGCTGTAGAGCATGGCGCTGACGTCAAAATAATAGTTATAGTCGCCGATGATCACGTCGGCCCAGCGCGCCAGTTCGCTGGCCAGGTAATACGGGCAGACCTGGTGCGCCAGCGCGATGGCCCGCACGGCGTCGCGGTCTAGCATGGCGGCGTACGGGGGCGCGGCACCCGCGGCGACTTTAGCACTGGCAGCCACCGTGTTTGATCCGGCCGGCACGGCGCTGGCCTGCAATGCCGCCGCGCGGGCGGCCGGCAGGCGGTCATAAAAGCCCTGCGCCAGCGGGCACGATTCGCCATGGCAGGCCTTGTCCGGGTGTTCGCAGGCCTTGTCGCGCGCCACCAGTTCCAGCGTGCGCAGCGGCACCAGCGGGATGGTGTTCAGCGGCGCGGTGCGCTTGATGCCCGTCAGCGTGGCCGCCGCGTCGAGCGCCATCGCGCGGCCCGAGGTTTTCGCCGCCAAAAAGAAGATCTTGTCGAGGCCATGTTCCGCCGTGGCTTTCAGCAACGGAAACAGGCTGCCCACCGTTTTGCCGATCCCGGTCGGCGCCTGCGCCAGCAAGCCGCAACCGCGCGTGCTGGCCTTGTACATGGCCTCAGCCAGTTGGCGCTGCCCGGGGCGGAAATCGGCATGGGGAAAGCGCATGGTTTTGAGCGCCGTGTCGCGCGCCGCGCGGTGCGCAATTTCCTGTTCGGCCCACGCCAGGAAGGCGCTGCACTGCTGTGCATAGAACGCCTGTAATGCCGGCGCGTCGGCGTCTTCCGTAATCAGGGTTTCCTGCTGGCTGCCGATATCGAAATACACCAGCGCCAGGCGAACCTTGGCCAGGCCGCGCGTGGCGCACAGCAAATGGCCATACACCTTCAGTTGCGCCCAGTGCAGTGCGCGGTGGTTGTCCGGCATGCGCGCCAGGTCGCCCCGGTAGGTCTTGATTTCTTCCAGCCGGTTGGCGGCCGGGTCATAGCCGTCGGCGCGGCCGCGCACGCGCAGCGGACCAAATTCGCCGGCCAGGCTGACTTCTTTCTCATAGCCGTCATCACGCCGTGCAGCGACCACCGCATGGCCGGCCATGCCTTCCTGCGCGGTCGGGGTGGGCGTGAAGCGCAAATCGAGGTCGCCGCGCTTGGCGGTGAATTCGCACAGCGCCCGCACCGCAACGTGATAGTTCATGCCGCCCATTGCAGGTAACAGACGGTGATCGGCATCGCGTGTTCGGCGCAATAGGCGATCCAGCGCAGCTGGTTGTCCTGCAAGCGGTCGCCGGGCCCTTTGACTTCGATCATCTGGTAGCGGCGTTGCTCCGGCCAGAACTGGATCAGGTCCGGGAAGCCGCTGCGGTTGGCGGAGACATCGGCCAGGATACGCTCGCACCACCGTTTTAAATGCGCGGCCGGAATGCAGTCCAGTGCCAGTTCCAGCAGCGTGGCGTCGAGCGCGCTCCAGTAGACGAATGGCGACTGGCGATTGAACTTGGCGGCAAAATTGTGGCGGATGGTGTCGCGGTAGCGGCCATCGTCGTCATCGAGTTGCGCCAGGCAGGCGGCAAACTGGCCGGCGCGGCGCGCATGGAAATCGGCGGCATACAAATCGGCCGGGCCATGGTGGAACGGGTGGAAAAAGGCGCCGGGAATCGGCGTGAAGATGGCGTCCCAGCACAGCAGGCCAAACAGCGAATTGGCCAGCGCGTTTTCCACGTAATACACCGTGGATGTCGCGTCGGACAGGTGGTCGCGCACCACGCCTTCGACCCAGCAGTTGTCGGCGGGCATCGGTAGCGCCAGGTCGAGCCGCACCACCGGCGCGGCCGGGACGGCCGCTTCTTTCGGGTGGCCCAGCTTGCGCCGCAGCCGTGGCGCCATGCGCAGCAATTGCTGGCGCTCGGCCTCGCTTTCCGGCGCCGCCATGGCCTCGGCCAGCAAGGCAAACGCGGCGCCGGCCGCGTCGCTTTTTTCCAGCACGCGGATGGCGCGGGCGCGCGCGCCCGGGTACGGACAATCGCGGTACAGCGTTAGCGCAGCCGGCCAGTCCTGTTGTTTTTCCAGGTGCTGCGCCATCTGAAATTGCAGCCGGTGGCGGCGGCTGGCCAGCCAGTCATTGTCATCGGCCGGCGGCAGGTCGCGCAGCACGTCCAGCGCCGGCTCGCCATTGGCAAAGCGTTCGCGGCAAGCATGCAGCGCCAGGTAGGCGTCGATGTCGGCGCGGCTGCGGAAACCCCGGGCCGAGGGCGGGAAGTCAACTTGTTCGTACTGGTAAATACCGAGGTCGGACAGCACAAATTCCGACCAGTCCTGGCGGAAGTTACCAAAGAAGATCAGCCGCAGGCGGTCGCACAGCGGCTGCATGCGCAAGTGGTAAATCACGTCCGGCGGCGCCGCGCCGGCGGTCTGGATGGCCCACTCGGCCAGCGGCAGCGCAGTGGGATGGCGTGCGCGCAGCGCTTCCAGTTGATCGGCCTTGCGTGCCGACTTGTCCGCGCCTTTGAAGGCAAACAGTTGCGCCAGTTCCGGCTTTTGCAAGACCGCAAACAAGTCATCGAGCGTCAGCGCCGGCGCGGGGTCGATCCAGCCCAGTGCCGCCAGTGGCGCGCAGGCGGTGGCCGTGTCGCCGATTTCCGGGTAGTGAAGCTTGGAGGCGCGGAACAGCACGCCCTTGCGCATCGCCATCCGCACCAACAGCGCGCGCGATGGCTGGGGCAGGGCAGCAAATTGCGCCAGGAAGGCGCGTTCGTCGGCATCGAGCAAGTCGTCATAGCGGGTGGCAATCCACTGCAAGACTTGCTGGAAGTTATCCAGATAATAAAACGGGTTGTCCAGTACCTTGACCATCGATGCGTGCCGCCAGCTGTATTTGCATACAGTAGTGTAGCGCGGATGGGGTGGCTTGAACAGCGCGGGGCGGCGCAGGCCGCCCCTTCGGAGGGTTATTGCGGGTCGGTGACTTGCGCGGACGCTTTGGCGATTTGCGCTTCCACGGTGGTGACGGCCTGGCGCGCCGCCGTGGTGACCTGCTCGTAGCCGGCGAAGGCATGGTCGATCGCGGTTTTCACGATTTGCACCGCGTTGTCCGAACCGGGGCGGACGTTTTTGGTCACGTCATGGATCAGCGCGGACAGCGTGGATTTGGCTTCCGTCATGTGGGCGTCGGCCGCGCGGTTGAATTCATCGCGGATGTCGGTAATGATGCCGCCCAGTTGCTCGTGGTATTCGCGGGCATTGGTCATACCGGGCTGGACTTTGGCAGCGGCCACGGCCAGCACGGCTTTTGGGTCGCGCGCCAGGCTCAAGTCTTTACCGGCGGCCAACTGGTCTTCCAGGCTGGACTTCGCGGTGGCCATGTTCAACGCCACGACTTGCTCGACGCCCTGCACGGTTTTGCTGGCCAGCGTATTGAAGGTCTCCAGTTGGAATTCAAACAGGGCCTTGGTGGCGGCGGCGAATTGCTCAGGACTCGTAAACATCGGCTCTCCTCATTTTTGTAGGGTGGAACTTGCTGCAAAGTCTTGTGGTGAGCCCATTATTTGGCAATTGCTAATTTTTCGCAACGGCTATCTTTGTAAGGACGATTAATTCGGTCCCAGCCGGGCCCGAGTGACGTTTGTGAACAGAACCTGGCGCCATCGATTTTGCTGACCCACCAATACCACGGGGCGGGTTCAGCCGCCAGTTGCGCGCAGGCGCCGGACAGGAGGAGGGCGATGAGGATTTTCATCAGGTTTGCGCGTGAAACCTCGGCCTTCAGGCCGGGGAGGCAGAGCGCAGAACGCACGGCGTTCCTTGCTT
>JAIENA010000182.1 GCA_019751755.1 Burkholderiaceae bacterium
GCGGCGGAAACCCAACTCGCCGGCCTGTATGCCGGCTGTGCCGGCCCGGGGCCGTGCGCGCCCGATACGTTTTGCATCGGTGCGCAGTGCTTCAATACGGCGCAGGTGAACGATCCTGATTTTGCCCAGGCCATGAGCTATCTGGAAGCGGCCCGCGAGGCCGGTGTGTATCTGACGCCGGGCAGCATGCAGGTGTTCGCGGGCGAAGAGAACCGCTGTCGGCAACGCCTGCTGGCCAACTGTTGCCGCAGCAACGCCGCCGGGGCCGGCTACAGCAACGGTGCGATGTTCGGCATCGGCTCCCGGCTGGTGTTCGACATCCTGATGAATTCCAGCAACCGCAGCTTCATCATGGCGGGCATCAAGTCCATGCTGACCAGCTACGGCTTCAGCGGCACCTTCACCACGTACGGCGTGACGGTGGCGATCAATGGCGTCGCCTTGCCGGCCGGTTCCATCACGCTTGCCACCGGCAACAGCTATGCGGTGGCGTTCTCGCCCTGGTCGCTGGCGATCACGGTGGTCTTCATGGTGGTCACGGCGATGCTCTCCTGCAGCAGCGCGGAAGGCCAACTCGCCATGAAGGAAGGCGCGCACCTGTGCCGCAGTATCGGCACCTGGTGTTCGAAGTGCATCCGGGTGTTGGGGAAATGTGTGTCCTGTATTGAGCACACCACGTCCAAGTGCTGCTTCAATTCGGTGCTGGCCCGCATCATCAACGAACAGGGGCGGGCGCAACTGGGCATGGGATGGGGGACGGCCCAAAGTCCGGCCTGTGGCGGCTTCAGCGTCGCCCAGTTGCAGGCGCTCGATTTTTCCAGGATGGACCTGTCGGAGTTTTATGCCGCCATCTCGCCCACGCTGCCCAACGTCCAGGCGCTCAAGGGGGCGGCCGCCGCCAAGGCGCCTCAGTGCTATGCGGGGAGTGGAAAATGTTGAAATTCAGAATTTGTGCCGCCGTCCTAGCGGCGTATGGATTGCTTCATGCCACCGCTGCCGGGGCGCAGCCCGTGCGCACGCCGGTGGAACAATTTGCGCCCTTGCTGCGGGCCGCGCTCGAGGCGCCGGATGGCGCCGCATATGGCGTCCTGACGGGCCGCATGGCGACGGCGATCGGCAGCCAGTTCGGCACCAGCGCCCCGATCGAGATCGATGTCGCCACGCTCGTTCGATATGAGCAGCCGGGCTGTGCGCGCTTGCGGGTCGATGTGTCGCAGCAGGCGGTGAAATTGATGGCCGCAGCCGCGCCGCAACGGCAGGAAATCCGCTTTGAACTCAACTATTGCAGCGACGGGTTGGCGCCGCGCAGTCTTGCGATAAGGAGTGCACCATGAAGCGTCCCGTGCTGTTCTCACTTGGTGTGGCATTGGCAGCGAGCTGCCAGGCGGCGCCGCCTCCCGAGCCGGAGGACGGTGTGGAGGCCTGGCCTGCGGCGCCAATCGACCCGCGCACCGGTTGGCACTTCTATGTCGATCCGCCGCCGGCGCCGCGCCCCAAGGCCGCGCCGCGTGCGCCGAACCCGCCGGGCGACGAGCGCGATGCGCTGGCCCGCTTTCGGCAACTGCAAAAGGAGGTCGAGGAGCGCCGCGCGCTGGCCGTCATCCTGCCGACCGAACCGAATGTCCGGCGCTACATGGAACTGGAGGCGAAGGTGGTCAAGAACGCCTCGTTGTTCGCCGACATCGCGCAGCGCATCGCGTGGTCGCATCCTGAACTGGACCCGGCCACGCGGGGGCGGCCGCTCAACGCCAGCGCGCTGGAAGTGTTCGAGCGGGAGCAAGCACTGGCGCGAACCAACGTGCTGGCGCGGGTCGCGCGCGGACATGTCCTGATGTTCTTGTTCCGCGGCGATTGCGGCTACTGCCATGCCATGGCGCCGGTATTGGACGCGTTTCGCAGGCGCCATGGCATGCGTGTCGTCGCGATCAGCGCCGATGGCGGCGCCCTGGCGGGTTTTCCCGACGCGCGCGGCGACAACGGCATCGTGCGCGCCTTGCAGGTGCAGCAGTTTCCGGCGCTGTTCCTGGCGCAGCCGTTTTCCGGCCGGATCGACCCGGTCGGCGTGGGCGTGCTGTCCGAGGCCCAGTTGGCCGAGCGGATCGTCGCGCTGTCCGAGGCGCGCGATGACAAGAACGCTCCGCAACCGGTGTTTGGATTGGATCAACGATAGGAGGTAGTCATGCGGTACATTCCCCAATACATTTGCGCCGCCGTGGCGGCGACAGTGCTTTCCGGCACGGCCCGCGCGGGCGACCTGAACGCCGCCGTCGAGTCCATGTTCAACGACCTGGGCACGATCGGCAACTACACGGCGCCCGGCGCCTTCAAGGGCCAGGTGTTCAACACGTATAGCGGTGGCAGCCTGATGCTGCGCAGCCAGAACAAAACGTACCAGCTGATGGCGGTCAGCTTCCCGACCATGAAGGCGGGTTGCGGAGGCATCGACGCGTTCGGCGGATCGTTCTCCCACATCTCGGCGACCGAATTCAAGAACATGCTGAAAAACATCACCGCCGCGTTGCCGGGCGTGGCGTTCCAACTGGCCCTGGAGTCGGTGTCGCCGCTGTTGGGCGGTGTCACGAAATGGACCAAGAACCTGGAGAGCATGCTGACCAACGCCAACATCAACACGTGCAACACCGCCAAGTCGCTGGTGAATTCCGCCATGGAGGCGACTGGCGTGAGCACTGACAAGGTGTGCGAAGACCTTGCTGTGACACTCGGGTTGGAATCGGACTATGCGGCGGCCAGGGTGCGCTGTCAGACCGATAAGGCCTCAGTGCTGGCGACGGCGCGCGGCTCGTCCGATCCGCTGGTGCGCAACAAGGCGCCGTTCGTGGGCAACCTGACGTGGAAGGCGCTGAAGCTGGCGGGGACCAATCTGGACGACCAGGAGCGAGAATTGATCATGAGCCTTGTTGGCACTGTGATCTTTCCTGAAGACGGGCGCGATCCGGAGCCATTTGCACCTACGATCACTTCGATTGGGCGGCTGCTCTATGGCAGCACGGACGCACCTGGTGGGAAAGTAGTTCAAGAAGTGCTGCGTTGCAGTGACTACGTAGATTGCGCGTCGGTTTCTATTGATAGGCACTATCAACACACCCCATTCACGCTGAAAGTTGAGGGGTTGATGCGATCCATCGCCAACAAAATCTCATCTCGTACGCCTATTTCCAATAATTCCGCTGAAGTTGGATTTGTTAATCAGACCACTGAACCCGTTTATCGCATGCTATCGGTAGCGACCTCTGTTCCGTCCATTGATCTCAGTGACCAAATGATAGGTCGCTTCCGGGATCTGATAGCAGCGGATTACGCCTATGTCTTCTTGGAAAGGCATTTGCGTCAAGGAATTCACGCTTTGGACAAGGACTACGTCCTTGATTCGCAGCAGAGGGAACGGGCCAAAGAATTACGCTTGCGAGCACAAGAGCTACTCGCGCAGCTTTCGAGGGAGAAGTCGCTGATTCATCAGCGTGTCGGTTCCATCAATGAGATCGCAACGGCGGTTGAGCAGGTGGAGCGACAGATGCGGAGCAGCATGCCGCAGCATGTGCTTGATATGCTGGGTCGCCACGCAGCCTGGATGAAATAAACCTGGACTTAGGAGGACTGCGCCGTGTGGGAAATTTACGCGTACCAGAATAATGACAGCCTGTTCGGCATATTGAATGCGATCGCCGCGTTGACGGGTGCTGGCTCCTATGTCAGCGCGCTTGGCCTCGTTGCCGTATGCGGTTTCTTCGCCGCTTTGCTTGCCTACGCGCTGGTGCCGCAGAAGCTGCAAGGCTGGTATTGGCTTGCCTCGGTGACGCTGGTGTTGTCGGTCCTGTTTGTGCCGAAGGTGACGGTCGGCATCGTCGACAAGACCGGCATGTCGGCGGTCACCGTGGTGGGCAACGTCCCTTTCGGACTGGCCGTCTTTGGCTCGTTGACCAGCACGGTTGGAAACACGCTTACCGAACTGTACGAAATGGCCATGCAGGCGTTACCGGGGATCGCCGAACTGCCGGCCGAACTTTCGTATCAGCGCAATGGCCTGATGTTTGGCAACCGCATGATCCGGGAGACCAGCAAACTGGTCTTCCAGAATCCCGGTTTCCGGATGGATATGATCAACTTCATCGGCAACTGCACCATGTACGACCTGGCATCGGGTGACCTGCCGCCGGAGGCGTTTGCGACATCGGACGATGTCTGGTCGTTGATGGCATCGCCCAATCCGGCCAGGTTCACGCCTGTCTCCGACTCGTCCGGCGCGATGACAGTGATGCCTTGCACGGATGCCTATGTGAATTTAAACGGACGCATTCCTGCGCAACTGAATTTACTGCAAGGGATACTGGCGCGGCGGATGAACCCAACGCTTCCAGGCACCGCAGCGGCCGCCATGATCGCCGGGCAGATCCAGCAGGCCTACATCAAGAACGGCATTGCAGATGCGGCAGCCGATGCCGCCAGTATTATTCGTCAGAATGCAATGATCAATGCGCTCAACGACACGTCGTTGATGGCGGGGCAGAAAATCAATGACCCCGCTTCCATTTTGCTGGCGGTGGGACGTGCGCAGGCGGTGGCGCAGACCAACGCGTCCTGGATCAACAATGGCAAAGTTGCGGAACAGGCCTTGCCGGTTCTGCGCAATTCCATCGAGGCCATCACCTATGCCATTTTCCCCATCGTGATCCTCTTACTGATGCTCACCAGCGGTCGTGAAACCATGGTGGGGCTGAAAAACTATGTATCGGTGCTGATCTGGATTCAACTCTGGCCGCCACTGTATGCCATCCTCAACTACATGGCCACGATTTACGCGGCGCGGGACTTGGCTGCGGCCGCTACGGTTGGTGGGGGCGCAAGCGCATTGTCGATGTCCACCGCGTCGTCGATCTATTCCGGCGCCATATCTGGCGAGGCCGTGGTCGGCTGGATGACCATGAGTATTCCTTTCATCGCCTGGGCCGCGCTCAAACGTATGGAAACACTCGGCACCGCGCTGATGTCTGGCGTGCAATCGTTGCAGGGGGCCGTGGCTGGCGCGTCGGCGGGGGCGGCAGCGGGGAATCTCTCGATGGGCAACACCAGCATGGATCAGGTATCACTGGCGCCGATGCGGACTTCGGCTTTCTTCAAAAGCTGGCAGGATAGTGCATCAGGAAATACCTACACCTCAAATATTTTGAGTGGCCGAACTGCGGTGAGGGCCCTTGCCAACGAAGGCCCCGCCTCCCATGTCATCGATACGAAGGTATCTCAACAACATGTGGAAGCGTCGTCAAGATCAGTGGCTGCGGCAAAGGCGGAATCGCTCGCGGCATCGCGTGAGAAGGCAGCAGCGTTCAGCGAAGCGTTGGTCAATGCGAGTTCAACTACTAGTGCACGCAGCCACGCAGATGGAAGTGCTAGTTCCAGTATTGAGCGAGTTGGTGAAAGGGCAGGCGCTTTGATGCAAGTTGCTAAGTCAGTTGCCGCGTCAACAGGTGCCAGTGAGCGACAAGTGGCATCGGTTGCATTTGGGGGAAGCTCGCATCTTGGTATTGGACTGCCCAGTAGATTGAAGAGCCTGTCGCCTGTTGATGGCGGTGGCCGCGTTTTCGCAGACGGAGGAAAAGATTATTCTGCATCTGTCCAGAAGCAGGATCAGCGTATTGAAAGTGCCCTGACCAGTGAGGATAAAGCAAAGTTCAAGGAATTCGCCGACATGCTTTCAAAGAATACGAGCTCAGTGGTATCGCTGGTTAGTGATTCGCGCCATGGGAAAGAGATTGCAGCCAGGCTTAGTCAAAGCGTGGCGCGAAGCGAAAGGGCCGATGCAAGCTTACGCGAGCAAGTCGAGGTTTCTGAAACCCTGTCAGCTGCTCACCAGAAGGGGGAGTCGATCAGTAAAGACTTGGCCAAGGACCCCAGAAATGTGGTCTTGTTTGAACAGTTGTTGCGTAGCCCAAGCAGCGCGGCCGAGTTGATAGCGCTGGATTCAATGCTCGGGAACTTCGCTCGTACCCCTGTGCATATCACCAGTCCAGGAGGACTACCTGCATCATTTGGCGACGTCAAGGACGAGTATCTGAAAGCGAAGCAGGCATCGCAAATCGCGCCGGATATTGAAGGCGTGTTGAAGGATTACCATCGCCGCGTTGGACCAGTTTCTGTGCACGATGCACAGATAGGTTCAGGACGGTCGACGACAGGAAGTAAAGGAAACGTCAGAAAAGAGGTCGGTGAGAAGGACGCGGAAATATCGAAAGAAATAGGAGATCGCAACAATCATTTCGATGCTGAGAAGGTCAGTCGCACGAAAGATAATCATGTTATCTCAGAGCGTTCGCTATTTGAAAAAGCTAATGCACAGGTGAAGGGCGATCCTGACGTGATGGAGTCAAAGCTCAAGGAATATATGAGCAAGTTAGAAAAATTGAGGAAATGATGGGCTTACCGAACGGTAGATCGGCGCTCTTGATGAATTCGAAGCCGGCCGTGTCTGTCGAATGCTCGCATGGGAAAGCGATTATCGTTGTCGAGAACACAGTACTCGTTATTGGAACCGTAGAGCTGTTGCCTCATTGGTCGAAGAAGCCAATAGATGCAAAGCAATCCGAAGTATAGACAGAGCAGCGCTGCAATGATGACGCCGCTGGCTAGCAATGTGTCTTGGGCCAAGCCTCTTTTTACCATTAGCCAACCCCCAACTATGCCGGCACTTGAAAGTATCAGGACGTGTCTTAGGATGTTCATGTGACCATCTTCAACGGAGTGCAAAATGCCGAGGTTGCTTATTGTGTTATTTCTTACTACGTGGCTATTCGGCGGGAGTGCCCACGCGGTATCCCTAGCTGGGCGCCCAACCGATGATAGTGTCTGCGATCTATCGCCGCTTACAAATTATCGGTTAACACGCAAGGTCTTCGTTCCTGCACGTACTCGCGGGCTTCCCGATATATACGCTCGCTTGGCTCTGCAGTTCGTCATTTCCGAATGCAGGAATGGCCAGTTGCTAATCCTCCATACCGAGTATGGCAACGCGGACGACGACGGGGCATTTCGGCTGGTTAGCCAAGAACTCTGCAACGTCGCGGATATTCTTCGCGAAGCCACGCCAACGTCGGACTACCCCAACTCGTTTCAGATTAAGTGCCGCATCCAGAAAATGCAAGTTGCCAAGCAAAGGCTGGCGGAGGCTGAAGCGAAGCAATCCACCGAAGAGATGATCAGTACCCGCTCGCCATGGATCACATCCGGCCGCCAGGAGTCGCCGGACAGTAGCGCTGAACCGGGCAAGAAAAAATGTCCTGCGACGATCTCGTTCGGGCAGCTCCTCGGAATCGGCGGTGGCGGCTGCAATCCAGATTAATGGGAGGTGTTTATGGAGAAGCATTCAGGAGGGAAAGACCCTGCCGATACCCAGGCACTGCTGGTGCAGATGTGCACCGACCTGCATATGCAGCAGATCGCATTACGCGAAGAGCAGCGCATCAGTGCGCGGCAACGCAAGTCGGAGCGCCGCTGGAATCTGGGATTCAAGGCGCTGCTCATTCTTGCGCCGATCATGGCGGGCGGCGTGTTCATAGCCTACACGTCAGGAGCTTCAATTGGGCCCATGAGTGACGTGGTCGGCGTGGTGCACATCAAAGGTGAGATCGCGCAGGGGACGCTGGCCGGCGCGGAGAAGGTGGTGCCGGCCTTGGAGGATGCTTTCGCTAATCCGCGCGTCAAGCAAGTGGTGCTGGCGATCGACAGCCCCGGCGGCGCGCCGGCGGAGGCGGAGCGCATCACGCAAGCGATTTTAATGCTGAAGGAGAAATACCCCAAGCCGGTCACGGCGATTATCGGCAACATGGGGGCCTCGGCTGCCTACATGACCGCCATGTACACCGATCGCATCATGGCCGGAAAATATAGCCTGGTGGGCTCGATCGGCGCGATTATCGCGCCCTGGCAACTGGACAAGGCGATGGCCCGTTTCCACGTATCGCAGCGGGTCTATGCCTCGGGCAAGTTGAAGGCGTTCCTCAATCCCTTCACACCGGTGTCGCGGGAGTCCGATGCCAAGGCAAAGCAACTCGTCAGTCACGTGGGACTCATGTTTGCCAAGGAGTTGGCCTGGCGGCGCGGGCCGCACTTGAAGCCTGATGTCGATTACAGCACGGGCGAGGTGTGGAGCGGCGAGGAGGCGAAGGCGATCGGACTGGTGGATGAGATCGGGTCCTTGGAATCGCTCGTGCGAGAAGCACCAAACATAAAGCCCTACAACTTTGGGCCGACGGAATCAGCGGTTATAAAACTTGCTTCCGCCTTCGGTAGATCGGTAGCAGAGAATATGTTACCGGTTTCCTTTCATTCTCCGGAGGGCGGGCTAAGATAGGTGGGCAATATGGCTGAGACTGGACTCATGTATAGTTCAGTGGGGGAGCGACGGACCGTTAATCCGCAGGTCCCTGGTTCGAGTCCAGGTCGGGGAGCCACAGAATATGTAGCAAGCCTAAAACCCAACCCTTACCGGTTGTTTTTTTGCGTTCAGGGGCCAGTTTATTTGCGCATAGTGGGCACTGGTGATTCCGCTGGGTATAGGGGATGGCTACTCCCTTCGGGTGGGCTCGAGTGACGCAGAGCAGTCACTGGCACGAGCGTTGACCGTGCTGGAACACGAGTTATGGGAGACCGAAGCATGCAGGGAGGCGTCCTGCTTGCCGTCCCGGTTAGTTCTGATTTGTGCGAAGGAATTGGCTCAGACTAGGATTTTCCGAATAGAGACAATTTTTTTCCAACCACATCAGCTGAATGCCTAGTGTTCCAAGCAGGTTGCAGATTTGCTGACTGGGTCTTGCAGGCAACATAATTGCTAAATGTGCGTTGCGTTTTGTCAGCTTCTCATGCCGCCATCGATAGTTGTTTAGTTTCGTGCGATCATATTCCTCGTCGCAGCTGGCCTTTGTTTCGCGCTAAGGCTATGCTGGACGA
>JAIENA010000207.1 GCA_019751755.1 Burkholderiaceae bacterium
TTGCGGCCATCGCGCATCGCCCCGGCACTGATCCGCTGGCTGGCGCCATTGCTGCCGCAACTGGGACTGGAGCGCCAACTGCCGTCGTTCTGCGCGGCCGACCTGTTGTCGAACAGCGCCGACGCGATCAAGCGCACGCCATATTTCTGTTCCGGCTGCCCGCACAACACCTCGACCAAATTGCCGGAAGGCTCGCGTGCACTGGCCGGTATCGGCTGCCACTTCATGGCAACGTGGATGGAGCGCGATACCTTTAACCTGACGCAAATGGGCGGCGAGGGCGTCACCTGGGTGGCGGCGTCGCGCTTCGTCAAGGCGCCGCACGTGTTCCAGAACCTCGGTGACGGCACCTATTACCACTCGGGTTACCTGGCCGTGCGCCAGGCGATTGCCGCCAACACCAATATCACTTATAAAATCCTGTACAACGATGCGGTGGCCATGACGGGCGGCCAGCCGGTTGACGGCGGCTTGTCGGTGCCGCAGATTGCACAGCAAGTGGTGTCCGAAGGCGCCGCCCGGGTGGTGGTGGTGACCGATGATGTGGCGCGCTATGAAGGCGTGGTGTTGCCGTCCGGCGTGCCGGTGCGTCCGCGTGAAGAACTCGACGTGGTGCAGCGCGAATTGCGCGAGACGAAGGGCGTGACGGTGCTGATCTACGACCAGACCTGCGCCGCGGAAAAGCGCCGCCGCCGCAAGCAAAACAAGCCCGGTAAAACCGTGTTCCCGGACCCGGCCCGCCGCATGATGATCAACCCGGCCGTGTGCGAAGGCTGCGGCGATTGCGGCACGCAGTCGAACTGCCTGTCGATCCTGCCGCTGGAAACCGACCTGGGCCGCAAGCGCCAGATCGAGCAATCGTCGTGCAACAAGGATTACTCGTGCGTGGAAGGGTTCTGCCCATCGTTTGTCTCGGTGCTGGGCGGCGCGCTGAAAAAGCCGGCCGCCGCGCAGATTTCGCTGCAGCAGCTGGAAGACATGCTGGCGGCGCATCCGCTGCCGCCGGCCTATGGTTTCGCGAAACCATTCGAGATGCTGGTGGCCGGCATCGGCGGCACCGGCGTCGTGACGCTGGGCGCGCTGGTCACGATGGCGGCGCACCTGGAAGGCAAGGGCGCTTCCGCGCTGGACTTCATGGGCTTTGCGCAAAAGGGCGGCGCCGTGATGTCGCACGTGCGCGTGGCCGCCTCGCCTGCGCTGCTGAACCAGGTCCGGATCGACTTGCAGCAGGCTGACGCCTTGCTGGCCTGCGACCTGGTGGTGGCGGCCATGCCGGACGCGTTGTCCGTGCTGCGTCATGGCCACACGCAAGTGGTGGCCAATGAACGCGAAACGCCAACCGCCGAATTTACCCGCAACCCGGACGCCGATATCAACAAGGACGGCTTGTTGGCCAAGCTGCGCCACGGCGCCGGTGAGGCCAACGTGTTCGGCATCAACCCGGCCGACCTGGCGCTGCGTGCGCTGGGCGAACAAATCACGGCCAACATCGTCATGCTGGGCTATGCGTGGCAGCGCGGCCTGGTGCCGGTGGGCTTGCCGGCGATGATGCGCGCGATTGAATTGAATGGCGTGGCGATTGATTTGAACAAGCGCGCCTTTATGCTGGGCCGCTTGGCCGCCGCCGACCTGAATGCGGTGGACCGCCTGGCGCAGCCGCAGCAAGTGATCCAGTTTGCCGCGCCGAAGTCGCTGGAAGACATGATTGCGCTGCGGGTGCAACTGCTGACCGATTACCAGGACCGCGCCTATGCGGACCGCTATGTGGCGCTGGTGCGCCTGGTCGAGCAAAAAGAGCGCGCGCTGGAAGGCGAGGGCGCGAAGCTGGCGCTGTCGAAAGCCGTGGCGCGCAGCCTGTACAAGGCGATGGCGTACAAGGATGAGTATGAAGTGGCGCGCCTGCATGCCGATCCGGCCTTCCGCGAGCAAATCGCCGGCCAGTTCGCTGGCGATTTTAAACTGCAATTCCATATGGCGCCGCCGCTGCTGCCCAAGCACAAGCCCGGCACCGAGATTCCCGCCAAGCGCACCTTCGGCGCCTGGATGCTGCCGGCCATGGGCATGCTGGCCAAGCTGAAAGGCTTGCGTGGCACAGCACTCGATGTGTTTGGTTATACGGCGGAACGCCGCACCGAGCGCGCCTGGCGCGACCAGGTCATGGCGCTGGCGGAAGAACTGGCGGGCGTGCTGACGGTGGACAACAAGGCGGTGGCGCTGAAGCTGGCGTCCGTGCCGGAAAAAGTGCGCGGCTTTGGCCACGTGAAACTGGCCAACCTGGAGCAAGCACAGCAGGAACTGCAAGCGCTGCGCCCGCAATTGCACGCGAAAAGCCAGTTTGTCATGATGAAGCGGGCCTAAGGCGAAGCTAGTTTTGTCGGGATCGTGACACCGTAGGGCGGTTTCGCGCCAGCGAAGCCGCCCTATGGCTCACCGCCGTGCTGAGTGCTTGGTACTTGAGTGCTTGGTACTTAATACTTGCCGGTATCCTGATCGCGCAGGTGCAAGTCTTTCGCATCATCGGTTGACGCGCTCTGGCTGGACGCCCCCGTGCCACGACTGAGGTTGCCCTGGCCGCTGCTGAACGTGGCCGACGTTTGCGGGCTGCTTTGCATGGTGTCGGTGCCCTGTCCCATCACGCTGCCGGTCGCGGTGCGGTAGCCGGCGTCCGGCTGCGTGTTGTAGAAACTGTGTATCTGCGACGTAAACTCGCTGCTGGCCATGTCCGGCCAGCGGTCCTTGTCGAAGCCCGGCGCGTTTTCCAGCCGCTCCTTGCTGACGTCGAGGACGAAGCGCTTGTTGGCGGTGTCGAGTTCCAGTGCTTGCCATGGCACGGCAAACAGCTTGTTCCCCATGCCCAGCAGGCCGCCGAACGACAGCACCGCATAGGCGATGCGCCCGCTTTGCATATCGAGCATGATTTCCTTGATGTCGCCCAGATCTTCGTCCTGGCGGTTATAGACGTCTTCCCCCATCAGGGTGTCGGCGCCCAATAAACGTGGCCCGGGACCATCGTTGTCGTCACGGTCGCGGTATATGCCGAATTTATCTCTGTCCAAATAGCTCATCGCAATCTCCTTGAAAGCCGGCTGGGCTGCACCGGCAAAAGTGAACCTTCTTTAGCCCGGATGCCGATGGTTCAGTTGCCCTTCGGCGTGACGCGCCAGACGACATTCGCGACATCGTCCACTACCAGCAATGCGCCCGCCTTGTCCACGCCGACGCCGACGGGCCGGCCACGGGCCTTGCCGTCGGCGCTGAGAAAGCCGCTGAGAAAATCTTGCGGCGGCCCGGCAGGCTGGCCGTTGGCAAACGGCACGAACACCACCTTGTAGCCACTGTGCGGCTTGCGGTTCCATGAACCGTGCTGGCCGATGAAGGCGCCGCCACGGTAGCTTGCGGGGAACAAGTCCCCCTGATAAAAAGCCAGTCCCAGCGAGGCGGTATGGCCGCCCAGCGCGTAATCGGGCACGATGGCTTGCGCCACCAGCGCCGGGTTAGGCTCTTTTACGCGGGGATCGACATGCTGGCCGAAATAACTGTAGGGCCAGCCGTAAAAGCCGCCTGGTTTTACCGACGTCAGGTAATCGGGCACCAGGTCATTGCCCAGCTCATCGCGTTCGTTGACGACGGTCCACAGCGTCTGCGATTGCGGCTGCCACGCCATGCCGTTTGGATTGCGCAAGCCGGTGGCGAACAGGGTCGCTTTGCTGCTGGCCAGGTCCAGTTGCCAGATTGCGGCCCGGCCTTCTTCGCGCGCCATGCCGTGCTCGGCCACGTTGCTGTTCGAACCCACGGTGGCATACAGCGTCTTGCCATCCGGACTGGCGATGATGTTCTTGGTCCAGTGATGGTTCAGCGTCCCGCCCGGTAAATCCATGACCTTGACGCCGCGCGCCGTGATCGCGGTTTGCCCCGTCTGGTAAGGAAACTTCAGCACCGCGTCGGTATTGGCGACATACAAGTCATTGCCGACCAGCGCCACCCCGAACGGCGAATGCAAGCCTTGCAGGAAGACGCTGCGGGTTGTCGCCACGCCATGGGCGTCGATATCGCGCAGCAGTGTGATGCGGTTGGCCGACGGCGTCACGGCGCCGGCTTTTTTCATTTGCGACTTCATGATGGCGCCTTTGATGCCCTTGCCGTCCTCCGGCTTGGGCGGGGCGTTGGTTTCCACCACCAGCACATCGCCATTGGGCAGCACGTACACCCAGCGCGGGTGGTCCAGCTCACGCGCATACGCGCGCACCGTGAAGCCTGCCGCCGCCACTGGCGTCTGGTTTTCCTGGAAGCGTTCGACCGGCGCCACGTTGACGGTGGGGATCAGCGATTGTTTCGGCGGCGGCAAGGCGGGGGCGGGGCCGGCGCCCGGGGCATAAGCGGCCTGTTGCGCCCACGCGCCCGTGCTGAGCGCGGCCAACAAGGCAAGCGGTGCGGCGGCAAACGGTACTGCTGGCATCATACTCGGCTCCTGTCCGTGCGGATCAATCGCGCTTGCTGCCGGGCTGCGGTACCGCCGTGCCGGGCGGTTGCGGTTGCACTTTTTCCACACCGCGCACGCCATGCATATCGGTGTCGACCAGTCCCTGTTCGAGGTCGCTGGCGGCCTGGCGGATCACGCTACGGGGCTTTGGATCATGCCCGTCCGGCGCTTCGTCGCGCTCATGCGGCAAGCGTTTGCCGCCGTCACTGTGGGAGGGCAGGGCGGTGTTGACCTTGCGGTCCTTGGCTTCCTTTACCATGATGCGTCCTCCTGTTGTCGCTTGGCGGCCATCATAGTCCGGTGAATTGTGCGCCGTCGCGCGTTTGAACTTTTTTGAAATAGTGCAATAGAGGCATGAACTCGGGTAACATTTCCCGGCTAACTTGCTCAGGAATAATCTGATGAACCACGACGTCGCCCACCACGACCTCCCGGCCATGTGCCCGAATTGCGACACCGCGACCAGCGGCGGCAACTATTGCCAGAATTGCGGCCAGGAAACGCGCCTGCACAAGGCCAGCTTTGGCGAATTCGCCCATGAGTTCATTGGCCATTACGTGGCGCTGGAAGGGCGCCTGTGGGGCACGTTTACGCGGCTGATGTTCCGCCCCGGCCTGTTGACGCTGGAATACATGCGCGGCCGCCGCAAGCGCTATGTGGAGCCGCTGCGGCTGTACCTGTCGCTGTCGATTATCTTTTTTGCGCTGATGAAGTTCACCGGCACGCAGCCGGTGGACGTGCAGGGCGATTCGGTGGTGCTGGAAGCGCGGGAAGCCATGGCGAAGGCAGGCGACGAAGAGGCGGCCGGTAGCGGGGACGAGATGAGCGGGAACGCCAAGAGCGTGGATGCGAAGGGCAACGCGATGAGCTTACCGCAGCAGGGGCCCGAAAAGCAGTCGGGCTTGGCCAACCGTGTGGGCAAGGAGCTCGACTATTTGGGCACGCTCGATGCGCAAAAGCGCAACAAGGTACTGTCAGACGGCTTCTTTAAATATGGTCCGTATGCGATGTTTGCGCTGATGCCATTGTTTGCGCTGTATTTGACATTCCTGTACCTCGGTTCAGGCAAGCGTTATGGCGAGCACTTGCTGTTCGCGCTGCACACCAGCGCCTTTGCGTTCGTGTTGTTTACCGCCATCCAGTTGACATCGAATGGTTTCGTGCAATTCCTGGAGTTCTGCTGGCTGGTTGGTTATCTGCCCTGGGCCATGCGCCGCGTCTATGGCGGCAGCCGCTGGGCGACCTGCCTGCGCTGGTCGCTGCTGATGCTGGCGCACAGTATGTCGATCGGGGTGGCACTGTTCGCGGCATGGGGTTTGGGTGTGGCCAGCGCGCATTAAACCGACAACGGGGTCAGTGCACCCCGTTTTTCATTCCGCCTTCGCGGCCGGCTGCCACAGTTCGACCTTGTTGCCATCCGGGTCCATGAACCAGCCGAAGCGTCCGTAGTCAAACGATTGCGGATCACCGACCAGCTGCGCGCCGCCTTGTTTGACCTGTTCCAGCGCGGCGTCGAGGTCGTCGACGATCAGGTTGAACATGAAGTCGCGCTTCGATGGCGCAAAGTAACCGGTGGTGTCCTTGAACGGGCTGAACACTGTGCCGCCGCCGCCGGGCATGGTGGCGGGAAAGAAGGTGGTGTAATCGGTAGACTCGGTGGAAAAGCCCAGGTGTTGCTGGTACCACGTCATCAATGCCTGTGGATTGCGCGACTTGAAGAAAATACCGCCGACGCCAAGTACCTTTGCCATCTGTTCCCCCATTAGAGTGTGCTTGCAGTCTGTTGCTGCACAAATTATACTGGTTGTATGTACAGTATTGCGTGCATGGCAGAAGGTTGCATTATGGGTTACTCTGCCGGGTGTTACCACCCCAGTGTTGTTGCCCAGTATCGCGCTGTAATGCGAAATTCAATGCGCGATTCAATTGACCGAGAGATTTATGTCAGCTACGCAAGTTCTGTTTAAAACAATCGCCCTGGTGGTGCGCCAGAATACCGCCGGCATTGAAGAAGCCGTGGGCAGCTTGCTGGATTTCCTGCGGAACGCCGGCCATACCGTCGTGTTCGAAGAAGAAACCGCGGCGCATTTGAATTGGCCTGGGGTGCCCGCGATGACGGCGGCCCAGATCGGTGAACATGCGAATGCCGCGATTGTCATGGGCGGCGATGGCACCATGCTGGGCATGGCGCGTCGCCTGGCGCCATTCGATGTGCCGCTGATCGGGATTAACCAGGGACGCCTCGGTTTCATGACCGATATCCCGCTCGATGGCATGCTGCCGTTGCTGCAAAAAATGCTGGCGGGCCACTATCAGGCCGAGCGCCGCACCATGGTGGAAGGGCGCGTGGTGCGTGACGGCGAGGATATTTATGTCGGGCGGGCGTTCAATGACGTGGTGGTGTCGCGCGGCGCGGGCGCCGGCATGGCCGAGCTGCGGGTCGATGTCGATGGCCAGTTCATGTACAACCAGCGTTCGGATGGCTTGATCATCTCGACGCCGACCGGTTCCACCGCGTATGCGCTGTCGGCCGGCGGCCCGTTGCTGCACCCGACGCTGGGCGGCATCGTCATGGTGCCAATTGCGCCGCATGCGCTGTCGAACCGGCCGATCGTGTTGCCGGACTCCAGTGAAATCGTGGTCGAGATCATGCGTGGCCGCGACATCACCGTCAATTTCGACATGCAAACCTTTGCCAGCCTGCAGGCGCACGACCGCATCATCATCCAGCGCTCGCCGCACTCGATCACGTTCCTGCATCCGCAAGGGTGGAGTTACTACAACACGCTGCGCGAAAAACTGCACTGGAACGAATACCCGTCAGGCGAAGGCAAACTGGCCTGATCCCCTCAACTTCACACCTTGCTGCCTATGCTTCGTACCCTGTCCATCCGCGATTTCGTCATCGTCGATACCATCGAACTGGAATTCTCCGCCGGCTTCACCGTGTTTACAGGCGAAACGGGCGCTGGTAAATCGATCCTGATCGATGCGCTGTCCCTGGCGCTGGGCGGGCGGGGCGATGCCAGCATGGTGCGCGAGGGCGCGGCCAAGGCCGATATCACGGCCGATTTCGTGGCGACCCCGGCGGCCGCCAGCTGGCTGGTTGCCAATGAATTCGCCGCCGATGAAGGCGGCGCGCTGGTGCGCCGCGTGATCGACAATGCCGGCCGCACCAAGGCCTATATCAACGGCGTGGCCGCCACGGCGGCGCAGTTGCGCGAACTGGGCGATTTGCTGGTCGATATCCACGGCCAGCATGCGCATCAGTCGCTGCTGAAATCCGATGCCCAGCGCGAACTGCTGGACAACTATGCCCGGCTGCATGGCGCCGAGACCGGCGACGACGTGGCGGCCCAGTTGCAGACGGTCGGCGGCGCGTATCGCGCCTGGCGCGCGCTGGCCAAACAATTGCAGGAATACGAAACCAATGCCGCCAACCTGGCGTTCGAACGCGAGCGCCTGGAATGGCAGGTGACTGAGCTCGACAAGCTGGCGCCGAAAGCCGATGAATGGCAGGAGGTGTCGCACGAACACAGCCGCCTGTCGCACGCCGCCAGCCTGCTCGAAGGCGCGCAGGAAACCCTGGCCGCGCTGTCGGAATCGGATGATCACCCGATCGTGTCGCAGCTGTCGTCGCTGCAGCAAAAGCTGGGCAAACTGTCGGCCATCGATGCGGAATTGCTGCCGACGGTGGAGTTGATTGACTCGGCGCGCATCCAACTGCAGGAAGCCGTGTATGCGCTGAACACCTACCTCGACAAGGTGGAGCTGGACCCGGAGCGCTTGCGCCAGGTCGACGCGCGCCTGGAAGCGCTGCATTCGGCGGCGCGCAAGTTCCGCGTGGCGCCAGACGACTTGCCACAAGAGCATGCCAACCTGGCCGCCAAGCTGCGCCAACTGGCCGATGCCTCGGACCTCGACGGCTTGCGCCTGCAGGAACAAAAACTCAAGGCCGCCTACCTGGCGGCCGCCGCAACGCTGTCCGCCGCGCGTGAGCGCGCCGTGCACCGCCTGGGCAGTGCCGTGACGTCCGCCATGCAGGAATTGAACATGACGGGAGGCGTGTTCGCGATTGCGCTGCGGCCGTGCGAACCGACGGCGTTTGGCGTCGAGCAGGTGGAGTTCCTGGTGGCCGGCCATGCCGGCGTGTCGCCGCGTCCGCTGGCCAAGGTGGCGTCCGGTGGTGAGCTGGCCCGCATCTCGCTGGCCATTTCCGTCATTACGTCGCATGCGACCACTGTGCCGACGCTGATCTTCGACGAAGTCGATAGCGGCATCGGCGGCGGCGTGGCCGAAGTGGTGGGGCGCCTGCTGAAGCGCCTGGGTCAGGCCCGCCAGGTGCTGTGCGTGACGCACTTGCCGCAAGTGGCGAGCCAGGCCAACCAGCACTTCCAGGTGGCGAAGGGCTTGACGGCGAGCGGCAAGACGGCGTCGCGCATCGACGTGCTGGATCAGCGCGCGCGGGTGGAAGAAGTGGCGCGCATGCTGGGCGGGCTGGAAATCACGGCCACCACGCGCAAGCATGCGCAGGAATTGCTGGCGTTGTAATTATTCCCTGTTGGCAGCATGTAATAAGTTGTTATTGGCAGGTAATGGCAGGTAAATAACGACGGCGACCTAATGACT
>JAIENA010000032.1 GCA_019751755.1 Burkholderiaceae bacterium
TAGAGCATCCGCTTGATTTATTTTTTCAATGGACTCTTGGCGGGCGCCGGATCGGCCTGCACCAGCTGCGATTCCGGTTTGGCCAGTTGCACCGGCAAGCCTTTCAAGTGGTTCAGGGCCTGCTGCAGCTGGAAGTCGTCGCTGCTGCCGAAGTCGAGCGGTTTGCGCTTGCGTTCGGCCATCAGGATACGCAATTGTTCTTCCGCCTCATCGCGTTTGGATTTGGCCGCTTCCTGGTCGCGGTCATTCGACAGGTGCTTCGACAAATCCGCTTCGCGCAGGCGCAGCGCATTCAAGCCGTCGCCATCGGCATTTTCTTCCACCGCCAAATCCGGCGTGATGCCCTTGGCCTGGATCGAGCGGCCGTTGGGCGTGTAATAGCGGGCGGTGGTGAGCTTGACGGCGGTATCGGCGGTCAGCTGGCGGATGGTTTGCACCGAGCCCTTGCCGAAGGTTTGCGTGCCGATGATGGTGGCGCGCTTGTAATCCTGCAGCGCGCCCGCCACGATTTCGGAGGCCGAAGCGGAACCGGTATTGACCAGCACCGCCATCGGCACGTTCTTCACCGCCGCCGGCAGCTTGGCCAGGATATCGCCTTCATTGCGCAGCAAATAGTATTCAGGACGGCCATAGAAGGTCTGGCGCGAATCGGGCAACTGGCCATTGGTCGACACGATGGCCGCGTCGCGCGGCAGGAACGCCGCCGCCACGCCGATCGCGCCTTGCAGCACGCCGCCCGGGTCATTGCGCAAGTCCAGCACCAGGCCTTTCAGCTGCGGGTCTTGTTTGTACAGGTCGGTAATCTTGGCGGCCAGGTCATCGACCGTCGGCTCCTGGAATTGCGCAATGCGCAGCCACGCATAACCGGGTTCGACGATCTTGCCCTTGACGCTCTTCTGGTGGATTTCCTCGCGCGTGATGTTGAACACCAGCGGTTCCGGTTCATCCTTGCGCAGCACGGTCAGCGATACTTTGCTGTATGGCTCGCCGCGCATTTTTTTCACCGATTCATCGAGGCTCAAGCCCTTCAGCGGCGTCGAGTCGAGGCGGGTGATCAGGTCGCCGGCCTTGATGCCGGCGCGGTGCGCCGGCGAGTCTTCAATCGGCGCGACAATCTTGATGTAGCCGTCTTCGCTCTGGCCGATTTCAATGCCGAGGCCGACGAACTTGCCTTGCGACCCTTCGCGCAATTCCGCGTAGGCTTTCTTGTCGAGGTAGGCGGAATGGGGATCGAGCGAGGCGACCATGCCGGAGATGGCTTCGGTCAGCAATTTCTTGTCTTCGACCGGTTCCACATAATCGGATTTGATCAGGCCAAACACGTCGGCCAGTTGCCGCAACTCTTCCAGCGGCAGGGCGGGATCCGCCGGGCGCTGCGCCATCGCGGAAAATTGCAACGATGCGGCGATGCCGGCCACGACACCAAGCCCAATCAGCCCGGTATTCTTGAGTTTCTTGCCCATGTTTCACCTGTATCAAGCCCGGCTACCTGATAGTAACGCGGTGAAATCAGTATAAACCTGATCCTAAGCAACCTGCGTAGCCTTAACGTAATTTCATGCGCTTTTCAGGTACTTTTAAGCTGGCCGCACCACACCGATATCGGATGGGCAAGGGAAACTTTGACAGCCTCTCAACATTACGTTTCTGAACTGTAAAGCGTGTATTCACGGCGGTAAGGAATTGTAAGAAAACCGGGAAGGCAAGCGAACGCGACCTACACTGGGTTGGTAATTCTCTCTACCCTGTAGTGGTTTTCCGCCAGCGCGCCCGCGCTGGCTTTTTTTTGCCTGGAGACTTCTTGATGAAACATTTGCGTAGCGCGGCGCTGGCGTTATTGCTGGCCGCTGCCACCCCTGTCTTTGCCACGCCGGTGATGGACATGCGTGCGGAAGATTTATTGGCCATGGCGGCGGACTTCCGCAAGGAACTGAACCTTAACGCCAACCAGCAAACCCTGTGGCAGCAGACCGAAAGCCGCACCCGCACGCTGCTGCGCGAACGGCAATCGCGGCGCGAAAAAATGCAGCTGGCATCGCGCACCGCGCTCGATGGCCAGGATGTCGAATTACGCGAACTGGCCGGCGCCCTCGACACGGAAAGCGCCGCCACCGCCAGCGAAGAACAGCAGTTGCGCGCATGGTGGCTGGTGGTCAACGATGCCTTGAATGAAACCCAGCGCCGCCAGGTGGCGCTTTTTATTGCCGAGCAAATGCAGCGCATGCCGGGGCGCGAGGGCGGCGAGCGTGCGCGCGGCGGCGACGGGCCGGGCCATGAAGGGAAGGGCCGTGGCAAAGGCGGGATGGGCGGCGGCATGGGCGGACCCGGTGGCCAGGGTGGCCCGGGGCGCGGCGGATAACGGCTGATAACGGCTGATTTTGCAGCAGCGTTGCTGCATGGCGGGCCGTGCCGCTGTGCTATGCGAAGCGCAATGTTGCTGCTCACAACAGCGTGTATCGAAGTGTAAAAAGCCCGACACAATCGGACCGCCCGCCGCCACGCGCGATTACAATGCGTGCGCGGCTCGCAGTCCCGAGCCAGCCAGAACGCTCCAGCCAGCCCCGGCCGCCCGCACCGATCTCCCTCCCTGAATCCATGAGCAAACTGATCCCGATTGCCTGCCTGGCATTAATAGGCGCCCCGTTACAAGCCTATGCCCAGCAACAGGGCAGTGATGACAAACCCGTTACCGCGTCGGCGCCACCGGTGCAGCAAGTGACCATCACCAACAGCCGCGCCAGCGACATGGATGAGCGCCGCAACGCCACCGCCGGCAAACAAGTGTATGGCCGCGAAGAGCTGGACCGCAATGGCGACAGCAACCTGGGCGACGTCTTGAAACGGCTGCCTGGCGTGACCATCGGCGGCGGCCGTCCCGGCCGTGGCGGTGATGTGCGCATGCGCGGTCTGGGCAACGGCTATACCCAGGTGCTGGTCAATGGCGAACGTCCGCCGGCCGGCTTTTCCATGGAATCGCTGGCGCCGGATCAGGTCGAGCGGGTCGAAGTCATGCGCGGCCCGGTGGCCGAACACAGTGCGCGCGCGATTGCCGGCACCATCAATATCGTGCTGCGCGACGGCTACCAGCAAAAAGATCTGCAGGTGAAATTGGCCGACGGGGTGGAGCAGGGCTTGCATTCGCCGAACCTGTCGCTGACCTTGCCTGGCAAGCAGGGTACGTTGAGTTACACGCTGAGCGGCACCCTGGGCATCAACCGCCAGCATAATGAGGGGCATGGCACCAGCACCGATACGCGTGCCGACGGCACCGTGGAGCGCCTGCAATTGCAGGATGACGACAGCAGCGGCACCACCAAGAACCTGAACCTGGCGCCGCGCGTGTCGTACAAGTTCGATAACGGCGACACCCTCAATTTCCAGGCCTTCGTGATGGCGATGCGCAGCGATACCGGGGCCACCAGCGCCTTGCGCCAGCCGGCGGCCTTGCCGGGTGTGCCGGCGCAGGAATACGCCACGGCCGATACGCAATCGCATGCCAGCACCACTTTTATGCGCGGCTTCGGCAATTGGGTGCACCGTCTGCAGGGCGCCTCGAAACTCGACGTGAAATTTGGCTTCGGGCTGGGTCGGCGCGACAGCGATGCGCTGCGCTACCAGTACGATGCCAAAGGCAGCCTGCTGGACCGCTTTACCGATACCGATGCCTCGCGCGACCGTGGCGTCAACCTGGGCGGCAAATACACGTCGCCGCTGGGGCAGGGCCATTTGCTGGCGGCCGGCTGGGAAGTCGAAACCGGCCACCGCGAACAGACCCGCGTCGCGCTCGATAAAAACGGCGCATCGCAGTTTGCCGACTCCGGCGATAACCTGACCGCCGACACCCGCCGCGTGGCGCTGTATGCGCAGGATGAATGGGATATCACGCCGGCATGGAGCGTGTATGGCGGCGTCCGCTGGGAGGGCATCCGCACCACGTCCGAGCGCGGCGCCGGCAGCGCTGGCAATGTCAATGCCGATACCATCCGCAACAACAGCAGCGTGTTGTCGCCGCTGCTGCACGGGGTCTGGCGCATTCCCGGCCAGGAACGCGACCAGGTGCGCCTGAGCTGGACGAAAAGTTATAAATCGCCCAACGTGCAGGATCTGATCGCGCTGCCGGCGCTGTCGCGCAACAATGACGCGACCCGTCCCGACCGCACCGGCAACCCGAATTTGAAACCGGAACTGGCCACCGGCATCGACCTGGCGTATGAACATTACCTGGGCCGCGCCGGCATCGTGTCGGCCAGCGCCTTTATCCGCGACATCGACGATTTGATCCGCCGCACGCTGACCACGTACCGCGCACCGGATGGCACGCTGCGCTGGATCTCGACGCCCTCGAATGTGGGCCACGCCAAGACCAAGGGCATCGAGCTCGAAGCGAAGTTCCAGCTGGCGGAATGGTTCGCCGAGGCACCGGCGATTGATGTCCGTGCCAATTACAGCCGCTTCTGGTCACGCGTCGATGGCATACCCGGCCCCGACAACCGTCTCGACCAGCAAGCCAAACAAACCGGCAACCTGGGCCTCGACTACCGCATGAAGGACGCGCCGCTGACGTTCGGCGCCAGTTTCAACTGGACTCCGTCGATCCGCGTGCAAAGCTCGACCGAACAAGTGGTGGAAGTGAGCCGCAAGCGCGTGCTCGACGCGTATGTGTTGTGGAAAGCCACGGCGTTCACCCAAGTGCGCCTGTCGGCGAGTAATATGCTGGCCGATGACGCCATCGGCAACAACCTGGTCATGGCCAGCGCTGGTGGCAAATCCGTTGCCAAATTATCCAGTACCGTCAACCCCACTTATCCGGTGTGGAGCGTGCGGCTGGAAACCAAGTTCTGACCAAGGAGAGATGTAGTGAATTACACCCTGTTGAGCACCCTGGCCCTGAGCCTGTTCGCCGCCTATGGCTCGGCCAGCGCCCATGAAGGCCATGACCATCACCCGGCCCCGGCCGCCATGACGTCGGGCATCGATACCCAGTACATCGACGCCAAGGTGCGTCCGCAGGATGATTTCTTCCAGCACTTGAACGGGGAATGGCTGAAGAACACGCAAATTCCGGACGATAAGTCGAGCTGGGGTTCGTTCGCCAAGCTGCGCGACGACACCCTGCCGCAACTGCGCGGCATCATCGAAGAACTGCGCACCCGCAAACACAAGGCTGGTAGCAACGAGCAAAAAATCGCCGACCTGTATGCCAGCTACATGAATGAAGCGCTGCTGGAAAAGCAGGGCGTGAAGCCGCTGTCGGGCGAGCTGGGCCAGATCCGTGGCGTCAAGGACAAGAAAGCCTTGCCGGGGCTGATCGTGCGCCTGTCGCGCATCGGCGTGCCGACCCCGTATGCGGTGTATGTCAGCACCGATGCGCGCGACTCGCTCAAGCATGCGGCCTATATCACGCAAAGCGGACTGGGACTGCCGGACCGCGATTATTACCTGAGCAAGGATGATGCGCGCCTGGCCGGTATCCGTACCCAATACGTGGCGCACGTGGCGCAGATCCTGAAGCTGGCCGGCCACAAGACGCCGGACGCGGCGGCGCAAGCCATCATGGAATTTGAAACCGCGCTGGCCGAAGTGCAGTGGTCCAAGGTCGACAACCGCGACCCGGTCAAGCGCTACAACAAGACCGAGATCGCCAAACTGGGCGACCTGGCACCAGGCTATGACTGGCTGGACGTGATGGGCAAGGCCGGCGTGGCCACCAAGACCGACTATGTGATTGTCAATCAGCCGAGCTACCTGAAGGGCTTCGCCCGCCTGGTCGACGCGACCCCGCTCGATACGCTGAAAGCGTACTTCGAGTGGCAATTGCTGCGCGATGCCTCGCCCTACCTGTCGAAAGCCTTTGCTGACGCGAATTTCGCGTTTTATGAAGGCGTCATCAGCGGTGTGACGGCGCAGCCGCCGCGCTGGAAACGCGGTGTGGCCACGGTGGAAGGGGCGATCGGCGAAGGCCTGGGCCAACTGTACGTGACACAGTATTTCCCGGCCGAGCGCAAGGTGCGCATGGACGTGCTGGTGAAAAACCTGATGGCCGCCTACAAGGACAGCATCGACCGGCTGGACTGGATGGGCCCGGACACCAAGCGTGAAGCGCAAGACAAGCTGGCCAAGTTCACCACCAAGATCGGTTACCCGAGCAAGTGGCGCGACTACAGCGCGCTGTCGTTCGTGGCGGGGGATTTGGCCGGCAATATGCGCCGCGCGGCCGAATTCTCGTACAAGCGCAATATCGCCAAACTGGGCGCGCCGGTGGACCGCGAAGAGTGGGGCATGACGCCGCAAACGGTCAACGCGTATTACCGCTCGACCGCCAATGAAATCGTGTTCCCGGCCGCGATCCTGCAGCCGCCGTTCTTCAACGCGCAAGCTGATGACGCGGTCAATTATGGCGCCATTGGCGCCGTGATCGGCCACGAAATCAGCCATGGCTTCGATGACAAGGGCAGCCAGTCCGATGGCAACGGCAACCTGCGCGACTGGTGGACTGCCGATGACCGCGCCAAGTTCAAGGCCAAGGCCGATGCGCTGACCAAACAGTACGACGGCTACAGCCCGCTGCCCGGCTACAACGTCAATGGCGCGCTGACCCTGGGTGAAAACATCGCCGACAACTCCGGTCTGGCGATTGCCTACAAGGCCTATAAACTGTCGCTGCAGGGCCAGCCGGCGCCGGTCATCGACGGCCTGACGGGCGATCAGCGTTTCTACATGGGCTTTGGCCAGGTTTGGCGCAGCAAGATGCGCGAAGCGCAGCAAATCAAGCAGGTGAAAACCGATCCGCACTCGCCGGGCCAGTTCCGCGCCAACGGCACGGTGGTCAACCAGCCGGGCTTTTATGACGCGTTTGGCGTGAAGGAAGGCGACAAGCTGTACGTGGCGCCGGAAAATCGCATCATCATCTGGTAAATCGCATTTTTTGTGCAGCAAAAAGGCCACGGACGTGGCCTTTTTGCTATTTGTGTGTATTCCTGCTGTGCTACAGTTTTACCCCCGGCCAGAAGCCGGGACCACTACTACTCGAAGGACATCACCTGTGAACCGACATCTGCTCAGCGCATTGACCCTGGCCCTGCTGGCCTCCGCCACCAGCCACGCGAGTGCCCACGGCGCCGCCGCCACCACGTCGGCCAAGCCGACTTCCGGCATTGCCGTCGAATACATCGATCCTGCCGTGCGCGCGCAAGACGATTTCTTTACCCACCTGAGCGGCAAGTGGCTGGCCACGGCGGAAATCCCGGCGGACAAGTCCAGCTGGGGTTCGTTTGCCAAGCTGCACGAAGATACGCAACCGCAACTGCGCGCCATCATCGAGCAGTCCGCCGCCAATCCGCAAGCCGGCGCCGATGCGCAGCGCATCGGTGATTTCTACGCCAGCTTCATGAATGAAGCCCGGCTGGAGCAACTGGGCAGCGCACCGCTGGCCACGACGCTGGCGCACATCGCCGCGCTGCAGGACAAGCAAGGCATCCCGGCGCTGATGGCGCAGTTTGCCAAGCTGGGCATCAGCGCGCCGTTCGTCGGCGGCGTCCATCAGGACAACAAGGATTCGACCAAGTACGTCATCGACTTTTTCCAGAGCGGCCTGGGTTTGCCGGACCGTGATTACTACCTGAAGCACGATGATGCGCGCCTGGCCGCGATCCTGGCCAAGTATGAACCGCATGTCGCCGCCATGCTGACGCTGGCTGGCGACAAGAACGCCAGCGCCAACGCGAAAGCCATCGTCGCGCTGGAAACCGCACTGGCCAAAGTGCAGTGGACCCCGGTCGAACTGCGCGACCCGGTCAAGGCCTACAACAAGGTCGAGATTGCCAAGCTCAATGCACTGACCCCGAACTTTGACTGGACCCCGTACCTGTCGGGCCTGGGCGTGACGGGCAAGGTTGATTATGTGATCGTTAGCCAGCCGTCGTACCTGAAAGGCGTGTCCGAGCTGCTGGCCGCGACCCCGCTGGAAACCTGGAAAGCGTACTTCACGTGGAAAACCATCCGCACCTATGCGCCTTACCTGTCGAAAGCGTTCGTCGATGAAAACTTCGCGTTTTACGGCACCACGCTGTCGGGCGCCAAGGAAATCAGCCCGCGCTGGAAGCGTGGCGTGATGACGGTGGAAGGCGCGCTGGGTGAGTCGGTGGGCAAGCTGTACGTGGAACAGCACTTCCCGGCCGAGCGCAAGGCGCGCATGGAAGCGCTGGTGGGCAACCTGCTGGTGGCGTACAAGCAGTCGATCAACAAGCTGGACTGGATGAGCCCGGCCACCAAGAAACAGGCCCAAGTCAAATTGGCCAAGTTCACCACCAAGATCGGCTACCCGAACAAATGGCGCGATTATTCGGCGCTGGCGGTATCCAAGGATGACCTGGTGGGCAACGTGCAGCGCTCCAATATGCTTGATTTCAACAAGGAAATTAACAAGCTGGGCAAGCCGATCGACCGCGATGAATGGGGCATGACGCCGCAGACCATCAATGCGTACTACAACCCGGAAATGAATGAAATCGTGTTCCCGGCCGCGATCCTGCAACCGCCGTTCTTTGACGCCAGTGCCGATGACGCGGTCAACTATGGCGGTATCGGCGCCGTGATCGGCCACGAAATCAGCCACGGTTTTGATGACCAGGGTTCGCAGTATGACGGCGACGGCAACCTGCGCAACTGGTGGACTGAATCGGACGGCAAGAACTTCGAGAAGAAAACCAAGGCGCTGGTGGCGCAATACAACGCGTTCAGCCCGCTGCCGGGCTATACCGTGAATGGTGAACTGACGCTGGGGGAAAACATTGCCGACAACTCCGGCGTGGCGATTGCGTACAAGGCGTACAAACTGTCGCTGAAGGGCAAGCCGGCACCGGTGATTGACGGTCTGACCGGCGACCAGCGCTTCTTCATGGGCTTTGCCCAGGTTTGGCGCAGCAAGATGCGCGATCCGGAAATGATCAAGCGCGTGAAAACCGACCCGCACTCGCCGGGCCAGTTCCGCGCCAACGGCACCATGCGCAACCAGCCGGGCTTCTATGACGCCTTCAAGGTGAAAAAAGGCGACAAGATGTACCTGGCGCCGCAAGAGCGCGTGATTATCTGGTAATCACGGCCGACGCAGGACACGCACCGCCCTTCGGGGCGGTTTTTATTTCATCAGCAAAAAATCGACATTCCGGTGCCTGGCCCCTTTTCTGCTATGACCATCACGGCGAACGATAGTGCGAAAGGGGCCAGGCCCC
>JAIENA010000513.1 GCA_019751755.1 Burkholderiaceae bacterium
ACATCGAGCCAGCCATCGAGCCGGCTGAAGCGGTAGCCCAGTTGCGCGGCGCGTTGCGTGTCGAGCAGCAGCGGGTGCGGCAAATCGAATGGGCTCAGGTTGCCCTGCGTCGTCAGTGGCAGCGCGCGCGCCCGCAGTCCCAATACCTCGCCGACGCGGCGTTGCAAGCCCAACGCCGACAACTGGCCGCCGCTGGCCGCGTTCACCGCGCCCGTAAACGTCTGCAGGGCGCTCCACTGCAGGAAGGCGGCGGCCGCGCCGATGTCGATGAACGATGTCGTCGCCTTGCCGTCGGCGTATAACAGCGCCTGGCCGGTCTGCACCAGGCCGACATAGTAGGCCAGCGGGTCGTCGCCAGAGGCGGTGTCGCCCAGCATGTGCGCCAGCCGCACCGAGACATACGGCAAGCCGCCATCCTGATACAGCACCGCTTCGGCCTGGCGCAGCCCCGGCGCCAGGTTTTCATGGGCATCGACCGGGTCCATCCAGTCGCGCTGCCAGTCGATCGTCTCCGCGCCCGGGTCGAGCGCTGACTCAAGGAACGGGGCGCCGTGTTGGCCGATCCGCGCGCGGTAGACGGCAATCGACGAGGCCATCACATAACGTCGCGTTTTCCCTTTGAACACGTCGAGCGCGATCCGGGCATCGGACGGCGAGCGGTTCAGCAAATCGATCACCACGTCGAAGGCGCTATGGGCAAAGGCGGCGGCCATGGCGGCGCGGTCGTGGCGGTCCACCACGATGCGGCGCACCTTGCCGCCAAAGCGATCGGCGCGGCGGCCACGGCTGGCCAGCGCCACCGCGTGACCGGCCTCCAGCAACTGCCGCGCCAGGTGCGCGCCGAGTGCACCGGTGCCGCCGATAACCAAGATATTCTTGCTCATGTTAATCTCTCCTTTGTGTGCGACGGGTGATGCAACCATTCTGCCGCTGTGTTGCGCACGGCACAAACGAGAAAATTGCCAGTCTAAGCATAAGAAAATCTAATTCATATGAGTAAGCCCTTGCGCAGCCTGTCCGGGCTGATCGACCTCGAAGCGGCGGCCCGGCTGGGCAGCTTTAAACACGCGGCGGAGGAATTGCATAAGACGCCGGCCGCCGTCAGCCAGCAAATCCGCCACCTGGAGGACGAGCTGGGATTTGCGCTGTTCCTGCGTCACCCGCGCAACGTGGAATTGACGGAAAAGGGGCGTGATTTCGCCGCCACCGTGTCGCGCGTACTGGCCGATTTGCGGCTGAAGGCCGCAGCGCTGCAAAACTCGTGTGAAGAAAAAGTGCTGCGCATTTCCAGCACCCATTCGTTCGCCCTGAAATGGCTGGCGCCGCGCCTGACGCACTTTACCCGGCTGCATCCGGAACTCGATATCCGGCTCGACGCCAGCGACCGTATCGTTAGCCTGGAGGATGATTCGGTCGACGTGGCGATCCGCTATGGCGGCTTCGAGGCGGGCGACCCAAGTGTGCTGTTCCCGGAACGCCTGGTGGCGGTCTACAGCCCGGACATGCTGCCGGCCGGGCGCACCGGCTTTACGCTGGACGATTTGCGCGCGCTGCCGCTGCTCGACGAAGGCAGCAATCTGTATTGGCACCGCTACCTGGCCGCCAACGGCTTGCCGGCCGGTAGCTACGACATCTCGAAAGGCTATAGCCACTGGGGTGTGCTGACCCAGGCTGCCGTGGCGGGGCAGGGCGTGGCGCTGGCGGCCTGGAGCATCGTCTACGAAGACGTGCGCAAGGGCGCGCTGCGCCTGATCCATGGCCGCCCGATTCCCTACAAGTCCGGCTACCGGCTGCTGACCAACGTGAACAAACAGGGCCTGGCCAAGATCGATGCCTTCAGGGCCTGGCTGCAGGGCGAGGTGGGGCAGATGGCGCAGGCGCTGGCGGCCTTTGAGGCGCAGGTCGGAATGGCGCCGCATGACGGGCGGGACAAAACCGGGACCTAGTGGCGCCGATGTCGCCATGGCGACCGTCTTGCGCCACAACGCCGCGCGTGGGCGCGCCATGGTCAGTGACGATCATGCCAGGCTGATTCACATTGCAGCCTTTTCCAAGGTGCGCAGTTGAAGCGTCAACGGTGCCTTCGGCCGCAGCGTCACATTCATGACCGGATCGGGAGGCGCCATGCCTGGCAGCGGCGTCAGTTCAAACCGTTGCAGCATCATCGCGCCAATCACCGTCATCTCGGCCATCACCAGGTGTTGCCCGAGGCAGATGCGCGGGCCGGTGCCAAACGGCATGTGGGCGCCGCGTGGGGCTGTTTGCGCCCCGGCGCCAAAGCGTTCGGGCCGGAATGCCTGCGGCTCGGGGAACCAGCGCGCATCGTGCTGCATCAATTGGACCGGGATGGTGAACAGGGTGCGGGCCGGGAATTGCCAGCCACCGAGGGTGAGCGGCGCGGTGGCGCGGCGGGTGATCAGCACGGGCGCGGCCGGGTATAGCCGCATGGTTTCCTGCAAGGTGGCGTTCAGGTAGGGCAGGGCGCCGATGTCGGCTGCCGACGGCGCGCGGCCCGCCAGGCATTGCACGACTTCGGCGCGGGCCGCCTGCTGCGCCTGCGGATTGGCGGCCATGCACCACATCCACCAGGTCATGGTGGCGGCGGCGGTTTCGTGGCCGGCCAGGAACGTGGTCATGCATTCATCGCGCACCGCGCGCAACGGCCACGCCGCCGGATCGGCCGCGTGCAGCGCCAGCAGGCGCGCCAATAAATCATCGGGCCAGGCGTCGCGCGCCAGTTGCAACCGCGCGGCGATCTGGCGTTCGACCAGGCTGTCGAGGAACGCCATGCCGCGATGCTTGGCGCGTTGCGACGGCAGCCAGCGCGGCGGGTTGAAGGGCCAGAAGAATTCGCCATTGGCCGCCACCGACACGTCATGCAGGGCTTGCGCCGCGGCGCTCGCCTCGGCCGCGATATCGCTGGAAAACACCATGCGCGCAATGACTTCCATCGTCAGCGTGGTCAGCGCCTGTTCCACCGGCCAGGCGCCGCTCTGCCATGCCGCCATGGCGTTGGCCGCGCTGTGCGCCATGGCCGGGACCAGCGCGGCCGATGGCTTGGGCAGGAAATTGGGCTGCAAGGTGTGCCGCTTGGCGCGCCACGCTTCGCCCTCGGCCACCAGCACGCTGTGGCCATGCAATTGCGAAAACACGGCAATGCCGCGCTCCCAGCGCACCAGTGCGGCGTGGTGCCGCACCAGCAATTCACGCACCAGTGCCGGATCCGTGACGACGATCGTGTGTTCCGGCCACATGCGCAAGTGCACCAGGTCGCCGTGCGCCTGCTGCCAGCCGCGCAGCGCGCCCAGCAAGTCTTTTGACATGTGCCGCAGCAGCCCCCAGCCGGTGAAGCCGGGCTTGGGGCCGGGCGGCCACGATCCGGCCGGTTGCAGCGGCGGGGATGCATCACTTGAGGCGGCCGCCGCAGGCAGCGCGGCCGCCTCAGTGGTGGTCATGCTGGCGTCAGGCACTGCACCTGCGCCGCGATAGGGGCATTTGGGAGTGGGAGTCATGCAACGGATTGTCCATCAGTGCCGGCTACCCGTCTTGAACGGAAACGACATCCCCGATGCCAACGGCCATGGGTATACTGGGTGCCCATGACATCATCCACCCTTACCGAGCCGCATATCTGTCCGCGTAGCTGTCCGCTTACCTGTCCCGCGCGGTTGGCCCGCGCGCCGCGCGTTGTCGGCAGCCCCGGCGCCGTCCCGCACACTTGCCTGATTCCCGCGCCGCCCGCGCTGCAAGGCGTGCTGGCCGCGCTGATCTGCCGCGACACCAGCATGGTGGAACTAACGAGCGCGCAGCGGCTGTCGCATTTCCCCGCCTCCCCGCTAATCACACTGTCGTGGTACCACGGCCTCGACGCGGGGCTGGTGCACGACAGCGCCGAAGGTCCGCAGTGGCAAGCCTTTGGCGCCCGCGCGATGGTGTCCGGCAGCCAGTCGCAACCGATCACCAGTTGGGCACCCACCACGGGTCGCGGCTACATGGCGTGTTTTCCCGCCGATGTCGCGCAAACGCTGTTCGGCATCGACCTGTGCATGGTCCACGACCGCTTCGTGCCGGCGCACGATGTGCTCGATGCCTCGTGGTCGCCACTGCTCGATGCCTTGTTGCGGGCGCCCGACGACGCCACCACCAGGACTGTGCTGGAACAGGGATTGACGGCGCGTTGGCACGCCATCAACGGCGCTGCGTCGCCGATACGGTCGTTACGCCAGCTGGGTCGTCACTGGGTCGAGCGGCTGGCGCTCAAAGCGCATGCGTGGCGGCACGATGTCAGCCCGCGCCATGTCGAACGCAAGATTAAGTCGTACAGCGGCCGTTCGCTGCGGGAATGGCAGGCGCTGGTGCGCACCGAAAGTCTGTTTTTTGCGGCGCGCGACCGCTATGACGCCGGCACGCCGTTCAATTGGGCCGAGCTGGCGCTGGAACAGGGATTTGCCGATCAGGCCCATATGAGCCGCGCGGCGCGCCATATCACGGGTTTTCCGCCCGGCGAATTTACCCAGCGCTTTGTCGACGACGAATCGTTCTGGATGTACCGCCTTTGGGTCTGATGGCGTACCGTAAAGCGTCACAATATTTGCCAGCCTGCGCCACATCGCGTATCTTTATTCCAGCGCAATAATTTCTTCTGGGTAGCAGCATGGCGGCACAGCACGACATTGAGTGCGATTTACTGGTGGTGGGCGGCGGCATCAATGGCGTGGGCATCGCGCGCGACGCGGCCGGGCGTGGATTGTGCGTGGTGCTGTGTGAAAAGGATGATCTGGCCGCGCATACCTCGTCGGCCTCCAGCAAACTGATCCACGGCGGCCTGCGCTACCTCGAATATTACGAATTCGCGCTGGTGCGCAAGGCGCTGATCGAGCGCGAAGTGCTGCTGCGCAGCGCCCCCCATATCATGCGCCCGCTGCGTTTCGTCATGCCGCACCGCGCCGGACTGCGCCCCACCTGGATGATCCGCGCCGGCTTGTATTTATATGATGTGCTGGCGCGGCGCGAAATCCTGCCGGGATCGCAAGGCGTGAACCTGCGTTGCCATCCGGCCGGCCGCCCGTTGAAGCCCGAATTCAAAAAAGGTTTTGTCTATTCCGACGGTTGGGTCGATGATGCGCGGCTGGTGGTGTTGAACGCCATGGACGCCTGCCGCAAAGGCGCCGCGATCCGCACCCGCACCGCCTGCACCGGCTTGCGCCGGGAGGGCGGTGCGTGGATCGCCACCTTGCAGGGTCTTGACGGTGCGGTGCAAACCGTCAAGGCGCGCTGCGTGGTCAATGCGGCGGGACCGTGGACCATGGACTTGCTGGGCATGGCGCTGCCCGGGCGCGATGTGCGCCCGCTGCGACTGGTCAAGGGCAGCCATATCGTGGTGCCGAAGCTGTTCGAACATGACCATGCGTACATCTTCCAGCACCCCGATGGCCGTATCGTGTTTTCCATTCCGTATGAACATGATTACACGCTGATCGGCACCACCGACCTCGATTACCAGGGCGATCCGGGCAAGGTGGCGATTGATGACGCTGAAGTCGCCTACCTGTGCCGCCTGGCCGGGGAATACTTTGCCCAGACGATCGTCCCGTCCGACGTGGTGTGGAGCTATTCCGGCGTGCGCCCGCTGCTGGAAGACCCGCAACGGTCGGCCAAGGCGCTGACGCGCGATTATAAATTTTCCGTGGACGACGATGGCGCGCCGCTGGTGAATATCTTTGGTGGCAAGATCACCACCTTCCGCAAGCTGGCCGAAGAAGCGGTGGACCTGGTGTGCAAGGCGCTGGGCAGCCCTAAGCCGCACTGGACGGAAAAAGCCTGCCTGCCGGGTGGCGACCTGTTTGGCGATACGCCGCAAAATTGCGCGGTGCTGCGTTATGGCGACTGGGAGCAGAAGATCAAACACCAGTATGCGTGGCTGCCGCCGGCGCTGGCGGCGCGCTATTGCCGCGCCTACGGCACCCGCATCCACACTTTGCTGGGCGGCTGCACGTCGCTGGCGGGACTGGGCGGTGAATTCGCGCCGGGGCTGCACATGGCGGAAATCGCTTACCTGCGCCGCTATGAATGGGCCATGACGGCGCAAGACATCCTGTGGCGCCGCAGCAAGCTTGGCTTGCATACGCCAGCCGATACCGCCGCCCGCCTCGATGCCTGGCTGGTCGACAACCCGCTCGGCACGCCCGGCGCCGTCAGCGCGCCGGCCTCCGCCTGATCACGGATCACAGGACGGGAAGTCACCCTTGGGTGGCGGGCGGATGAGCTGTGCAGCAGCGTAATCCACCAATGCCGGCACAGCGAAGTATTGTTAAGGGAAATAAAAAACGGCGGCGGGGTATCACCCCCGCCGCCGTCATCTCAAGCAAAGCGCCGAATTATTTCACGCCATGCATCAGCTTGTTGATCAGCGGTGCGATCAGGAACAGCAAACCGCCACCAATCATCAGGATCCAGAAGCCCGACGTATAGGCGTTCAACGCGGTGGCCACCGACATGCCGTTTTCGCCCGAAGCGTGCGAGGCGAAGATGCCGGACAGGTTGTTGCCGATACCGGTCGACAGGAACCAGCCGCCCATGCCCAGGCCGACCAGGCGGGTTGGCGCCAGCTTGGTCACCATCGACAGGCCGATAGGCGACAGGCACAGCTCACCGACGGACTGGATCACGTAGACCATGAACAGGGTCCAGAACGGGATCTTGGCGTCGTCGCCGACCAGCGCGGTCAGGGCGAACCACAGCAGCGCGAAGGCGGCGCCGTTGAACAGGATGCCCAGGCCGAATTTGCGTGGGATCGACGGGTTGGCGTTGCGCTTGCCCAGCGCCACCCAGATCATGGCAATCACCGGTGCGCAGGCGATGATGGCCAGCGAGTTGACGGTCTGGAACCAGGCGGTCGGGAAGGTCCAGCCGCCGAAATCGCGGCGCACGATGTTTTCAGCCAGGAAGGTGAACGACGAGCCGGCTTGTTCGAAGAACATCCAGAACATGATGTTGAAGGTGAAGATCACCATCATGGCGATGACTTTGTCGCGCGCCACGTTACCGTTGCGGAAGCCTTCCATCAGCAGCATGCCGGCCAGGATGATGAACAGCACGGTCAGCACCACTTGCAGCTTCTGGCCGCCCAGCGCCAGCAGGAAATACACCAATGGAATCACCGCGAGGCAACCCAGCACCACGTAAGCGACACGGGCCATGCTGGTCGCTTGCGGATCAGGGGCGCCGACGCCTTTCAGGCCGCCGCGGCCAATCTGGAACCAGATCAGGCTGATGATCATGCCAACGCCGGCCGCCAGGAACACGACCTTGTACGACGGCATGCCGTCGACGCCGAACACTTTTTCGGCCAGGATCTGGGTCAGCACCGGTGCGATCAGCGCGCCGGTATTGATGCCCATATAGAAGATGGTGAAGCCGGAATCGCGGCGCGTATCGGACACGCTGTACAGCTTGCCGACCATGGTCGAGATATTCGGTTTGAACAGACCGTTACCGGCGATGATGGTGGCCAGACCCAGCTTGAAGATGGTCGGGTCGGGCAAGGCGATCATGAACAGGCCTGCCGCCATGAACACGGCGCCGATCAGGATCGAACGCTGGTAGCCAATCACGCGGTCCGCCACGTAGCCGCCGAACAGCGCCGCCGCGTAGACCAGTGCCAGGTAGGAACCATAGGTCAGGTTGGCGTCGGCCTGGCCGGCAGCGCTACCGCCATGGAATTGGGCGACGATATATAACACCAGTGCCCAGCGAATACCGTAAAACGCGAAACGTTCCCAGAATTCGGTCATGAAAAGCATCCACAGTGGGGCAGGGTGGCCCAACACCTGTTTATACTCGGGTGGCTGGATTTCCGCCGCCTTCTGCATCGTTGCACCGCTCATATGGTGCCTCTCCTATTTTTGGTTTGGATAAAAAAATATGGGACCAGAGCAGGGAACAACGCGCTTGTAGCACGCATCCCGGAGACTCCTATCCCATAAGGTGCGCCATTGTAATCTACCTTGCGCGCATGTCCAGAAAATCGCTCGTTGCAGTGCAACATTGTGAACTTGATTGCAACAGCATCGTTGGCTCTGATAGCCGCACGCTATCAATACTGGGCCCCAAAATTGCTTACTTGGCGTATATTGGTGTCGCGGGACAATAGTTGCGAAAGTGAATTTGAATAAGGATCTCGTATCATGGAACATGACGTTGTCGATACCCTGATTTCCCCTGAAGGCATGCTGGAAGTGCTGACCAAGGCGGAAGTCACCAAGTTGCTCGATTCCGGCAAGGGCGGGCTTTATAACATCCTCCGCAACTGCGCCCTGGCGGTGCTGAACTGCGGCAGCACGATCGACGATGGAAAGGAATTGCTGGAGCGTTATCAATCGTTCGACATCGACATCAAGCAGCGCGAACGCGGCATCAAACTCGACATCCGCGGCGCGCCCGCGATTGCCTTTGTCGACGGCAAGATGATCAAAGGCATCCACGAACACTTGTTTTCGGTCCTGCGCGACATTGTGTTTGTCTCCAATGAGATCACCGACAATGCAAAGTTCGACCTGACACGCACCGACGGCATCACCGACGCGGTGTTCCACATCTTGCGCAACGCCGGCGTGTTCAAGCCACACCTGAACCCCAACCTGGTGGTGTGCTGGGGCGGCCACTCGATCAACCGCACCGAATACAACTATTCGAAGGAAGTGGGCTACCAGTTGGGCCTGCGCGCGCTCGATATCTGCACCGGCTGCGGTCCGGGTGCGATGAAAGGCCCGATGAAGGGCGCCACCATCGGCCACGCCAAGCAGCGCACCCACCACGGCCGCTACCTCGGTATTTCGGAGCCGGGCATTATCGCGGCCGAGTCGCCGAACCCGATCGTCAACAGCCTGGTGATCATGCCGGATATTGAAAAACGCCTGGAAGCGTTTGTCCGCACCGGTCACGGCATCATTGTGTTCCCCGGCGGCGCCGGCACGGCCGAGGAAATCCTGTACATCCTGGGCATCCTGCTGCATCCGGATAACGCCGGCACCCCGTTCCCGCTGATCTTCACGGGGCCGGAGTCGTCGCGCGACTACTTTGCGCAGATCAACCACTTTATCGGCACCACCTTGGGCGAGGCAGCGCAGCAGCGCTATAAAATCATCGTCGACGATCCGGAGCTGGTGGCGCGTGAAATGCAGGCGGGGATCAAGGAAGTGCGCGAGTTCCGCAAGGCGCGCAGCGATGCGTATTACTTCAACTGGGCCTTGAGGATCGACGAGGAATTCCAGCGTCCGTTCTCGCCCACGCATGAGAATATGCGCAACCTGAACCTGCGCAAG
>JAIENA010000444.1 GCA_019751755.1 Burkholderiaceae bacterium
CCCGGCACGAATGCCCCCAGCCGGGCTTCCAGCCGCGATTTGGAAAACTGGCGATCCAGCGAACTGGCCTTGATGGTGGTGCCATCGGCCGCCGTAATGGCCAGGCCATTGGCGCGCAGATGCAATCGCAGACCATTGTCCCGTAATGCCTGGTGCAGTTGCCCCCATGTGCCAGCGGCGCGCAGGTCATCCCAGCACTCGCGCTTGATCCAGCCAATCAGGCTTTCAACACCGGCATGCTGCTCCATGTCCACGGCACGGTCTTCCGCCCCACGCTTGCTGGGCGTATGATTGTCATTTGCCAGCCCGTATTCCTTTTCCAGTTTTTCGCATATGCGCGCCAGCGTCCTGTAGTCGTTGTAGGGCGTGTGGACGGTGTGCCGGACCGGATGAATTTTGTTGATCGCGATGTGGACATGCAAATTGTCCGTGTCGTGATGAACCACGCTGATGCGCTGGTGTTCGGCAAAGCCAAGCGCGGCGCATACTTCGCGTTCCAGCCGCTGCAGCGTCTGCGCATCGGGTTGTTCCCCGGCGCGAAAACTCAACATCAGGTGGTACGTCTTGTCGGCGCTGGTGCGCTGGTTCATCGCTTGCGTATTGAGCACTTCCAGCGTAGCCACCTCGGCAGTGTCAGAGTGGCAGTTGGTCATGTTGACTTGCCCTACCCGCTCGGTCTTGCTTTGCGGATCAAGGAGATAGCTAATCAGTTCGCTGAAATTCCCCTTTGCAAGCAAGCGCATCGGCATGTGTTTGGCGATCATGGTGGTCCACCATTTCTTTCGCAGCTAAAACTATTTGCGCCTGGCCACCGGCAATATCACTGCCCGCATGACCTGCTGCATCTCTGACTGGGTGTCTTCGATCTTTGACAGCACGGCGCGTATCGTTGCCTCGCTAAACGCCGCCGTGCGCGGATCATCGGTCAGCCACAGCTTCAGCAGTCCGCCCAGACGCCCCAGGTCGCCATTGATGCGCATGAGGTCATCCACACGCCGATGGTCCAGTACGTCATGTAGCCGATATCCCAGTGCCGTGCTGCGCATGTAAGCGGCGACTGGGACGCCTGCCGCCAAAGCCATGCGCCGGATTTCTTCGGCTTCCGCAGGAAGGACGGGCACGCGCAGGTGGAAGGCCTTGCGTGTCGGTGGTTTGTCTTCGGATGGCATCGCTGAATCTCCCGCGTCCAACTGATTTGGCGGCGGTAGCCGCCTGGCCCCGCAGGGCAGGACTCACGTTGAGCGCCGCAGGCGCGAATAAGGGAGGTGAAGATAGATAACCGGCTCGCCGGTTAGCTAACTTCACATATCCTGCCCGCGTTCGCGGGGCATTTACGCCAAGACAGCGTAGCACTGGCAACGCTTATATCCGTTTGTCGCATATCAAGTCGAACGCTTTTTTATCGCCGAATATGTAGAACAAGGCCTAAGCGCGCTGGAACAACAATAAAAAGCAACGGGCCATTCTTCAGCGGCGTAGAGAGGACAGAAGCAGCACGCTGAGGCATTCAATGGCGCTCACCGGCGGGAATAACAGCCTTAGGCGGCGCAAAAAAGCATTCCGAAAGGAGAAAAAAGCGATGGCCACAAATTATCCGGATCAGCTTGGCAACTGGGTGCAAGAGCATCCTGAAAGCCAACACGAATGCAACATGGCGGCCTTCCTGGTCGTGCGTAAAGATGTGCGCGCTGCCCTCAATGCCGGCTATCGGATGAAACTCATCTGGAAGAACCTGCGTGCAAGTAAGCGAATTTGCTTTGGGTACGATGCGTTTCGGCGCTATGTGCACCGCTTTATCGAAAATACCAGCCCAGCAGACCAGCAAATTGCACCTGACGCCACTACGGCTACGCAATCAGGCCAACGTCCGTCGGGTTCCAGCGGCTCGCTACCTACGAACCTGCCGGGGTTTGTTCTGAACACCAACCCGAAGAAAGAGGACTTATTCTGATGGCTACCATACATATGACTTTGCAAGGAAAAGGTGGTGTCGGCAAATCGCTGATCGCCGCCACCCTTGCACAATACAAGCGCAGCAAAGGCAGTTCACCGCTGTGCATCGACACCGATCCTGTCAACGCCACATTCCATGGCTATAAGGGACTCGACGTCCAGCGCCTGCAACTGATGGAAGACAATGAAATCAATACTCGCAACTTCGATGCATTGATCGAGACGCTGGCGCCGCTGACCGACACCGCCATTATCGACAACGGCGCCACGTCGTTCGTTCCGCTGTCGCACTACCTGGTCAGCAATCAAGTGCCGGCATTGCTGGCGGAAATGGGGCATGAACTGGTTATTCACACGGTCATCACCGGTGGCCAGGCCATGCTCGATACGGTCAGCGGCTTTGTCGACCTGGCTCTCCATTTTCCTGTAGGGCCGCGTTTTGTTGCATGGCTCAATCCGTATTGGGGGCCAATCGAGCATGAGGGTGTCGGCTTCGAACACATGAAGGCCTACCTGACCCATAAAAGCCGCGTGACCGCCATAGCGCGCATCCCGCAACTGAAGCCGGAAACGTATGGCCGGGACTTGGAAGAAATGCTGCAGGCCCGCCTGACCTTCGATGAAGCGCTGGCCTTGAGTTCGCTCACAATCATGACCAGACAACGGCTGAAAATCATCAAGGGGCTTTTGTTCAACCAGCTTGAAAACGCTACGGTGATCTGATGACTGACCAAATTGAAGACCTTATTCGGGAGATAGCCGCAAAGCACGGAATTGCCGTCGCGCGCGACGATCCCATACTGGTACTACAGACCATTAATAATCGATTACTACAAGATAGCGCCAGCGCGCAGCAGGTTATGCTGGATCGCTTCAAGGAAGAACTTGAAGCGGTGTCTATGCGATGGGAAGCGGATGCCAAGGGGAAGGCTGAGCGGGTGTTGACTTCAGCACTGGCGGGTAGCGTTGAAGTCATGAACCGAACGGTTCAGGAAGCTGCCGTAGCCACTGCTGAGGCAATGAGGCCAGTGGTTGATGTGTCGCTGGAGCGGGTTGCCAATCTGGCCGAAAGTGGGCGCAGAGCGGCTGTGATTAATATCCTGGCTTCTGGGATTACATTTGCCGCTGTAGGTGCGCTGGTCTGGATAAAATTTACGTAAAGCACGGCCCACTATCCAGAACTGGGCGGTCACGTTCAAGCGAAGGCTCGTGAGTCTTTGCCATCGAACCAACTCTGGGACCGTCCGCAATGGGTCGATTTTGGCGGTTGTGACAGTCTGTGCATTTTTCCGCTAGACAATACGTTATCCTTGAGTCTCTGACCAGTTTCGGCCGCAAGCAGCTGGGCTGTCGGCAAACCCACTAAGCATCTGAAATGAATAAAAAGCTATTACTCCTGTCAGTTGCTGCATATATCGGATGTGCGTCGGCCGCTGAAAGCTCGGATAGAGTCGGCAATAAGAAGCTGCCCGCTGGTGCGGTGCTAATATGCGATGAACACATCGTCGGTGAAGCTTCCGGCAAGCCTGTGCATATCGATTGGCAAGCATTTGGCCTGAATGAAGAAGCAGGGAAAACTGTGCAGTTCTATCAATCTCAGTTCGGTCAACCGCCCGCAATCAACAGTTACGCCCAGCGCTACACCTGGGCCTTTAAAGACGGATTCAATGAGTTGAAATATTCAGTGGAAACTCCGACGGCTGACGGACCATGGTCTGGATGTACGAAGCAACCTACTCACTTTAAAACGATAGTTTTTATCTCAAACGCAATTATGGCAAAGGGGCGCTGACTGCTCGGCTTTGATCAATAACAGCCATCGAATTTTATCATGCCTATCAAAGAATATAAATTCAACGATTTGAATAAATTCTGGCAATTTATTTCGCCAGACGGGGAGTTAGTCAAAGAAATGGGAAGAGTCGCACATCCTATTTTTCGCGGGCAAGGAAAAATCTCGTGGTCCCTGACCCCATCCGCACTTCGCAAGTCAGTGGTCGATCAATACCAAAGACCGCAATCTATCTACAGTCAAACTGATCATGTGATGAGCTTTGAATATGAACTACTAGTTGCGTATCTGCATCATTGCGATGAATTGGGGCTGGCCATCCCGAACGACTCCCGGGAGTTTCGACAGAAGGCGGAGTTTTTCACGTTTGCGGCTCAATTTGCATCGAATGCTAATGAATGGCCTACGGAAGATTTTTACTCACTACTTGCCTCGGCGCAGCATCATGGTGTCCCGACTCGCCTTCTCGACTGGACCCGACTCTCTTTTATTGCAGCATACTTCGCCGGGGTTCAAGCTCTTGAAGGCACGGATTCTTGTGGGCGGCTGAATGAGGATATAGTCGTATGGGGCATCGATGCAAATAAGGCTCATCTTCTTCGTCACGAAACACCCAACTCGATCACTGAAATTCATCATGTAAAATTGCCTGGGATTACTAGTAAGAATCTAGCGATGCAGAAAGGATGTTTCTTGTTGGTGAAATGGCTGACTGGACAATCTCGCGGTCTTAATTTTGACATGGGTCCCTCGATCGATACCATGCTGGATGCGTCTACCACAGTTACTTTGTACAAGGTGATACTTTCTCACGATCAGGCTAGCAACCTTATTTTTAAATGCAATGACTTTGGGATCTCTGCAGCAACCTTGTTCCCAAGCCATGACGGAGCAGGAAAGGCCGCCAAAGAGTTCAAGTTAGCAAAGCGTCATTCGGGCAGGCTGTGACAGGAATTGTTTATCGGGCCGCATCCGGCCATTAGCCGAAATTGGTGAATAGAGCGATTTAGAAAGAGATGAACATAGATATTCAATTGCAAAAGATTAAAGGTCCGTCTCTCGCAGTGCTTGTGATAGCGCTGATTTATTTCGTCTCTTTGAACTATGATTTAACACTGGACGGCGCGGAAACAACGTATTTTGGCTCCCCGTTACCTTGGAACTCCAAGGCACCAGCTGCCTCACTAGGCAAAGAAATTTATATTCTACCGCTGGTCTTGAACGTGCTTTTCTGGATGTGGATGGCATCTAAAGTATTACAATTTATAGAGCGTCTTCCGACGAAAATGGCAAACGGTTTTCGTATAGCGCTGTTTACACTTGGTATAGTCGCTTGCGGACTGATACTCCTAACGCTTGCTTTCAATGAACTCTTCTTTTCAATGTTGCCTGCTCCTGCTCCTTTCCACATCACGGCTGTTCGACCCGGATTCGGTTTTTAAAGATTTGTGTACTTAGTTGAGTTTGCATACAGTCATCATGAGGCCGAGTTGGGCTGTCGGTCGCTAGATGGCAGCACCCGGCCGATTGCGGACGGAAGCATTCAATGCCAGGGTGGCTTGATCGATACAACTTAATAGGGCAATACATGATTGCATTTCGAGATTTCTTGCCTCGTCAATCCGGTCAGCATGCAGGGATTGATCGGGCACTGGTCGAAGCAAACGAATGGCTGACGAGCACCGGCATCAAGCCGCTGAACATCGAAACGTTGAGGAGCGTCAGTGGAACGATGACAATTTCTTCGTCTGATGTTGGGCTTCGCGTGTGGTATCTGGTCGTTGGCCCCATAAAAGCTACCAGCTAGCCGCCGGCCTCGACTGTCCGCACAGGGGCGCCAGGAACTAGTGGCAGCTGTCGGCCAGAAGCAGTCGTTGATCGTCATTAAATTTTTTGGCTTTACAAGAAGGACTTGAAACACATGGAACGATCGGCGATTCAGGCAATGAATCCAAAGCGGAAATTCGAACCTGGCGAATATGCGCAGATTGCCCGCAAATACGTGTATGCGCTTCAAGATCCGGATGACCAGCGGATTTTTTATGTCGGCCAGGGAACTGGCAACCGGGTATTTGAACATCTGGAGCGAGCAGAGAAACTGTTGAAATCGAATAAGCGCCTCACTCCAAAATTTGAGGCTATTCACGCAGTGTGGAGCAGGTCCCGCGATGTGCAACTGGTCGTGTTGGCCTGCGGCCTAAACGACAGGGAAGCCGATCTGGTTGAGTCGGCAACGCTCGATGCTCTGGGTATATCTTTAAACGGCGTGCTCACGAATGCCATTGCAGCACCACAATCAAGTATGGTTCGTGTCGAAGATCTCGCAGCCTCTGCTTATCCTCATGCAGATCCCGGCCATCGCTACTCGAAAGTTCTGCTCTTTCCTGTACCAAGAAAACAGAAGAACAAGGATATCTACGAGCGCTGTAGGCGAAGTTGGAAGGTCTCAAAAAAACACCGTGAGCTAGGAAAAGATGCCAATGCTACTTATGCCGTTGCGATTGTTGGAGGCGTCTCCGTAGGTGCGTACCAAGTCACCAAATGGGAGAAGCTTGAGAGCGGCAAATGGGAATTTGAAGGTCAACTCTATCCTGATCTGGAAAAACTCAATTGGCGCACAGTGATCGAGCCTGCGATGGGTTATTGGCAGCGAGGAAATTATCTGATTGTCGAATTCGATGGTATGGGCAAGTTCCGGATTGTACGAGGTTCACGCAAACGGGCATGGAGTCCATGCCGGGAGCATCCGGACTCTTTTTCTACAACAAAGCAGACAGATATGGTCGCACTATCCGAGTCACTATTGCGCGACCAATGTGTAACGAATCTGCTGAAAGTGGAATCGCTCACGTTACTCGAATAGAAAGTCGCTGCTGTGCGCGATCAAGCGCACCTGACATGCGATTATCACCTCCCCAATTCGGCCAGCAACCGGCAGTGACATATCAAATTAAAATATGGAAGTTCATTTCAAGGATAAATTCGACGAAGGGCAACAAGATCGCGTTATTGCTGTTGGCGGTGACGGGGCTGATACTGCCGTCGCCACAAGCGTTGTCATTTTCGATAATGAAGAGATACGAACCCGAGTGAACGTGCTATCCAGCGCCGGAACCTCGTGCTTCCGAGACGCTCGATGTGTAGGCAGCCTCGTATTTATCGGCGTTGGTCTATATGTATTTATTTTAGATGTGAAGGCCGGTGCGGTAGTTAGCCATCGACTCGATGGCTATTTCAGTCATATGTACGATGGTGGTGATTTTGAAAATTTACCTACAAAATTTTCCGTACTCGTTACATCCGCCTCAGAGGCGCTAGCGTTCTCGCGGACGGGTGAATTGCTTTGGGTACGGAAAAATCTAGGCATTGACGGAGTGCTATTACATGCCGCAGACTCAATACAGTTCGACGGCGAGGGCGAATGGGATCCTCCTGGTGGATGGCGGAAATTCTCGTTATTGGCGGATTCAGGTACCCTCCTATAACGGTACGAATAGACATTCTAGAAATTTTTCCAGTCCGAGATGATGAAAAAATTGAATGGTGTAGTGTTCGCCTTAACAGAAGATGACGAATACGATGCATGGCTCATATGTGGATGCGTGACGCAGAAACCCATTACTGGTTCTCCTTTTCTCGTTTTGTCGACTCCGACGTGATTGAAGTTATGGTTTCGGACCAACTTAACTATTATGACGAGGTCAGCATGACGCTATCTGCGACGGGATTTCTGGTTAGACTAAGCGATTCAACAGCGCGAGCTCTCGATGGCCATCGTGAATATGCTATTGAACTCCATCCCGACATTTAGGATATAGCTTCAATTAAGGGGATTGGGGAATTTATTTTTCGTGGTAAATCAGGACTACGGCTAAAAATCTCACTGCCATGGCCTTGATGGGCTGAAGCCGCCATTCAACAATCAGAGGCGAACATGCTTTTTGGGTCAAGAGATAGTTTTGCAATTGAATCCATGACAGAACCGCATCTGCGCGCGCCTTCACAGGTCTGGGGACGTATGCGGATATGGTGCGAAGGTACTGAAATCGGCGATTACTCTTATGAACATTGTGGATTGTTCAACGCATATGCTGGTTTCAGGGAACTCAGGGAGCTTCTTGCTTGGAACTGGATGTCGGAATTCAACGGGCTTTCTGATGAAGACCTTTGGGATTTTCTTGATGGTGCACTTTTCGGCTGTCACGGAGACGTGGAACTACACGATAGCCGAACGGTAGACGAATGCAGAGCCGACTGGGTGCGATATGGGAAATTCAGCTTTCTGACTAACTGGGGCGAACAGTTTGACAAGAATGGCAAGTCGTTTATAGTTTGCCGTCCCGATGGCGTCGTGCGTATACTTAATCGCTCGCTTGGCAATTCATCCGGTTTTTCTTCGGAAGTTCCGCTCGGCGAGGCGATTGAAGTAATAAAAAAATTCATTGACTGGTTCCTGAGCGAGAACACCCGATTAGCGGGAATACCTCAAAATTAAGCAGAGTCTGATGCGGCAGCGAGGGCCCGCAATGGGGAAAGCGGGCTGTCATTCTGCTGAAAAACGTTCTGCCCGAAGAACAAAAAACTACCGCCTTACTCCACGTCCCAATTCTGGTGAAGTGACTGAGGGCTGATCGACTAAACCCCGCTCACCGTTATACCGTACAGCAATATTATTCCCAGCCGCCGGCACTTTATCAAAGTTGCGAGTTTCATGCTTAACCACCATCCGCCCCACCTGCTGAAAGACAAATTCACCATCAGCATGCAATACGACCCCATCATAAGTCTTCGCTTTGTCAGCGATGACTGCTGCAGAAAAATTATAGATACCGGGCTTGATCAAGCCAGCCTTATCCACTTTACTAACCTGCCACTCTCCATCACGCTCAGTCTGCAATAACCGCTGCCCATTCATCACCAGCAGTCGCTGTTTCATCGCATTCTCCGGTGCCGCAGCCTGGTCGGCCGCCATGGTTATTCCGACACGTTATGACGGCCCCGCCACGCCTTCAACACTCCATCACGCTTCAGCAGCGGCCCCCAGTGCCCAATCCGGTAGTAATACCCATCCTTCAAAATCTCCACGTCCGCCTGCGCGCGCGCCTGCTCGATCAGCAGCCTGACGGTACGCCCTCCCGTCGCTCCAAAACCACAGGCGTCGGCAATCGCGCTGATAGTCGGATGCGGCAGCTGGTCGATGGCGCCCAGCACGGCCAGCATTCGCCGAAGGTCGCCTTTCGGATAGCACGAAGTCGTCATTTTTCTCCGATCCATTGTTCAGTCCGCTATCCGATTCTATACCGTCCGCTCCTGCGCAGCACATTGATCCATCTCAAATCGGTGTGTTAAACGCCCTGTATCGAGTTTTAAACGCCCTATAGTGAAACCTGAAGCAGCAGTTTTCAGGCGCCCAGCCCTGTTTCTCATACGACAGCCACAAGCGCGCCAACGTACCGGTTCAATCCACAAAAGGAGGGCATCATGCGCACCATAACTGCAAACAACCAGACCGGGAGAGCGGCTGGCGCAACACCAGCAAGCGGCAGTACACCGCGAGGTCAACCCTTGTGGTCATCGTTGCAGGACATCATCAAACTGCTGGA
>JAIENA010000027.1 GCA_019751755.1 Burkholderiaceae bacterium
CGCGGCTGTAGCTCAATGGATAGAGTATTGGCCTCCGAAGCCAAGGGTTGTGGGTTCGATCCCCGCCAGCCGCACCATCACCATCCTCGATGTCCGTCAATCGACCATGCCCTCCGCATGGGCTGATGCTTGTCTTTTTTAAATCCTCGTCGCACACTGGATAGCCACTATCGATTGTCCTGGGCAAGTTATCTCTATATACTTGATCTTTCGTCCGGGAAATGCATGTTGATTTTTATGAAGTGCTTGCCGCATTTCATGTCTCCGTTGCCGGTTTAAGCAGGAATACAGGAATACAGGAATGTGGCGATACAAACACGCAGGCCATGACGCGGTCTTGGCGGCAATTTATGCAACCGCGCTGATGGCTGTCATGTTCATCAAGCAGCAGGTGCTGGGGGATGGTGGTTACCGCATTGCCAGCCGGATGCTGGGTCATGAGCCCGACGCCATGGGCTGGCTGTGGCATGCGCATTTCCACGCGCTCGATATCTTGCTGATGGTGGTGGCGATTCCTGCCGTGCTGCTGGCTGTGGGCTGGCTGGCTGGCCGCAAAGTGCTGTCGCGCGTGGTGCTGCAGGTATCGCTGGCCCTGACCGTGCTGTCGTTTGCCAATCTGAATGCGCTGGGCGCCACCGGCAAATTCCTTAGTGCCGACCAGTTCGCGCCCATGGTGCTGTGGGTCATGGAGCGTCCCTCCAGCATCTTTGAATACGTGTCGCCGAGCGCGCTGGCCAAGCTGGCGGTGTTGCTGGTGCTGACCATCGGCTTGTACCGTATCCGCCATGCCCACTGGGTGGAGCGGGCGGGCGCGGCGATGGTGCTGGTGGGCGTTGCCGTGGCGGGAGCCGCGGTGCTGGCGTTGGCGGCGATGCGTTTTGATCCCCATCCGCGCACGGTGTTTCATACGCCGGTCCTGGTGCAAATGGCGCAAAATCTGGTGGTGACGGGGGCATTTGATGCGGTTGCCCAGCATGGCGACGAGCCGGTCCAGTCGCTGACGTATGCCTGCGAAGCGAATGGTGCCAAGAGCAATACGGGCCTCAAGCGTCCCAATGTGCTGATGTTCGTGATGGAAACCGTGCCCTATGAGCTGTATATGGCCGGGCGCGACCGGCTGCCCGCGATGGCGGCACTGGAGCAGTCCGCCTATGTGGGCGAACAACATTTCACCACGTACCCGTTCACCGCCTATGCCCGCTTTTCCATCTTTACCGGCCTGTATCCGTCGTACCGCCTGGAAAAGAATTTGCCGTTGGGCCAGACGCGTCCTTACAAGTCCGGCTTTGCCGCCCTGGCCGCCGACGGCTATGACTTCCAGGTATTCGATCCGGTGCGCAAGCGCTACCCCATCGATGACTGGGTGGTGCAACAGGTGGGTGGCAAGGTCGTCGGTCCGGACCAGGACCGCACGGTGGCGGAACAAGACCAGGCTCTGTTGCGCAATCTGCGGGAAGCCATTGCCGGCAGTGCGCGCCAGGGCCAGCCGTTCTTGTACACCTATCTGCCGCAACTGTCGCACGGTCCCTGGCTGCCGCCGGGCGCCAGCAAGGCCATGCTGTATGCCGACGGCATCACGCGCCTGCAGGCGTTGGATCGTAGCTTGGCGGCCATCGTCGAACAATTGAAGCAGTCGGGTGTGTACGACAACACCGTGATCATTGTGACGGCCGACCACGGCTTGCGCACCAAAAAGGAAGCGGACTTCCTGGAACCCATGGTGCTGAACGAGGTGGCATACCATGTTCCGATGATCATGCATGATCCTGGCCTGCACAAGACCGTGCGCCTGTCCCAGGTCAGCAGCCACGTCGACCTGTCACCGACCGTGCATTGCCTGTATGGACTGGAGCGGACCGAGATTGAAACCCAGGGCGTGGCCTGGAGCGCCGTCCCGGTCCCGCGGCCGGTCTACCTGGGGGGCGACTGGTACCAGGGCAGCGGCGGCATGTGGGATCAGGGGACCTACTACAGCTATAACCGCCAACTCGACATGCTGTGGAAAAGTGCCCAATTCAAATTCGATCCGGGCCGTCCGTTGGCCAGTCCTGCGCGCGAACAGGCGGCGTTGGACCGGATGAACCGGCCCGCCCGGTTGCAGGAGCGCTTGCTGGCGCATTGACGCATTTCCACTCATCCGCAAACGATACGGTCGGGTGCGACATCGGCAGCAGCATCGGCATTAAGATTGCAAGCTCAGCATCGCAATACTGAAGTGGTTTTGATTAACCGTTTCAAGGAGCTTGCATGTCCGGTAAAACGTCCCATTCCCTCCTGCTCGGTGTTTTTTTCCTGTCGGGAGTGTCCGCGCTGATTTACCAGGTCGCCTGGCAGCGCCTCCTGTTCGGCGCCTTCGGCGTCGATATCGAATCCATCACCATCATTGTCTCCACCTTCATGCTGGGCCTCGGTTGCGGGGCGCTGGCAGGGGGGCAACTGGCGGACCGGCTGGGACACCGCACCGTTGAATTATTTGCCCTGTGCGAGCTGGGCATTGGTTTGTTCGGCCTGGCCAGCACCGTGCTGATTCCCGCCGTCGGCGCCCGCTTCCTGCACAGCAGCCTGCCCGTGATTGCCGCCGCTAATTTCCTGCTGATCCTGGTCCCGGCCAGCCTGATGGGCGCCACCTTGCCGATGCTGGTGGCGCACCTGTTTCGGGGCAATGCCAATGTCGGCCTGTCGATCGGCAGCCTGTACTGGGCCAATACCATGGGCGCCGCGCTGGGCGCGCTGGCGGCCGGGGTACTGCTGTTCCGCTACCTGACCCTGGACCAGTCGATCCATTTGGCGGCGGCCGGCAACTTTCTCGTGTCCAGCCTGGTCTATATGGGACAACGCCGGGGGCGCGCATGACAGCCGCCGCGCGCTGGTTATCGTTTTTCATGGGCTTCCTGAGCCTGAGCCAGGAAATCCTGTGGGTTCGGATGGCCAGCTTTATCTATCACGGCGCGCCACAGGCCTTTGGCGCCATCCTCGCGCTGTATCTGCTGGGGATTGCGCTGGGCGCCGGCTGGGGCAAGCGCTATTGCGAGCGGGACAGCAACCTGTTCCGGGTCGCTGCCGTGATCCTGCTGGCGGCAGCCATCACGGACGGGCTGTTCCCCTGGCTGGTGGTGGCCGCCTTTGCCGAACAGCGCGGCCTGGGCACCGTCATGCTGATGCTGTGCGTGCTGGTGACGGCGGCATTGAAAAGCATGGTGTTCCCGATTGCGCACCACCTGGGTTCCTCGGCCAGCACGGAGAAGGTGGGGTCGTCCGTCTCGCGCGTGTATTTCGCCAACATTGCCGGCTCCACGCTGGGGCCGCTGGTCACCGGTTTTATCGTGCTGCAACTGTTGACTTTGCAGCAGAGCCTGGCGCTGATGGCGGGCGCCACCTTGATGGTCTCCGCTTTTTGCCTGCAGGCGGCCGGCGGCCGGCTGGCCGTACCGGCGCTGGCCGCCAGCACGCTGCTGGCGGTCGCGGTGGTCGCCGCCCTCCCGGATGCCTTGCTGGGACGGCTGGTGGCGGCGATGGGCACCCGGGGCTACGCGTACAAGGGCGCGGTGGAAAACCGTTACGGCATCGTGCACATGCTGGAAGGGGGCGCGCCGGGCGACTTTATCTATGGCGGCAATGCCTACGATGGCCGCATCAATACCGACTACATGGTCGACAGCAATGCGATTTCACGTGTCTACCTGCTGGCCGCCGTGCAGCCACGCCCAAAACGGGTGCTGGTGCTAGGCATGAGCGCCGGGCCTTGGACCCAGGTACTGGCGCAATTTCCCGGGGTGGAAAAAGTCGATGTGCTGGAAATTAACCCTGGCTATGTGGACCTGATCCAGCGCTACGATGCGGTACGGCCGATCCTCACGGACCCGCGCATCGCCCTGCATTTCGATGACGGCCGGCGCTGGCTCAAGCGCCACCCCAATCAGCAGTACGATTTGCTGGTGATGAATACCACATTCCACTTCCGCGCCTACATCACCATGCTGCTCAGTGACGATTTCCTGCGCGTGGCGCGCAGCCATTTGCGGCCGGGGGGCGTGCTGGCCTTTAACAGTACCGATGCCCCCGATGTGTACAAGACGGCGGCCGGCGTGTTCCGCGATGTCTACAAGATGCGCAACTTCGTGGTGGCCGGCGATACACTGGCCATGCCGGAGCCGGACGAAGCGGTGCGCCGCCTCGGCGCGCTGGTCGATACGGCGCAGCCGGCGGTGGCCGCCAGGGTGCGGGAAGATTTCCAGCGCTTCGAGCGCTATGACGAAGCGGTCTTTTCCGGTCGCGCCGGGCGCAGGCTGCACACCATCACCGACCAGAACATGCTGACCGAGTTCCGCTATGGCGACATCCTGCTGAAAAACCTGGGGTGGACTCCCAAGCAGTAAGGTGGCTGGAGGCGTTGTAGCGACGTCCTTGGTCTCGCGCCCAAAACAATGGAAGCCGCATTGCGCACAATTTCTCCATATTTTCGCTTAATAATGAGCAACAAGAAAAAATGGAGAGAAGACCATGACAGTGCAACTGAAATCCATGGCCGGCGCGGCACTGGCGGTCTGTGCCGTCGCCAGCGCCGGATTGCTGTCCGGCTGCGGCGGCGCCAGCGATCCCGGCGCCAGCATCAGCCAGGTGGCGCGCACGGTGATGGGCGCTGCGGTGCAGGGGGCGCCGTTCAGCACCACCGCCAACGGCGTGTCGGTGGTGGCGTTTGGCGGCAATGCCAGCCGCTATACGATTGCCGTCAGCGGCACCGGGTATACGGTGACCGATACCGAAGGTTCGGATGGCACCGTGACGGTCACGCGCACGCAGCGCCTGCAATTCGCCGATACCAATATCAGCCTGGATGTCGATGGCATCCCCGGCAAGGCCTACCGCCTGTACCAGGCGGCGCTGAACCGCACGCCGGACGTGGCCGGTCTCGGTTACTGGATCAGCGTGTTGGATGACGGCATCAGCATGAATGCCGTGTCGGCGTCGTTTATCGCTTCCGCTGAATTCAAGAGCCTGTTTGGCGCCAATCCCACCAACAGTGAACTGGTCACGGCGTTCTACCGCAACGTGCTGCACCGCGACCCGGAGCAGGCCGGCTACGCGTACTGGCTCAATGTGCTCGACAAGAAACTCGATACGGTCGACAACGTCCTGTCGAATTTTGCGGCCGGTAAAGAAAACTATGATGCCGTGCTGCCGACCATTGCCAGCGGCATCCGGTACACCCCGATGAGCCGGGTGGCTATCGCCACCGTGCCGGATGCGCCCACCATCGGCGCCGGCACGGCCGGCAATGGCAGCGCCAGCGTTGCCTTCACGGCGCCGGCGTCGAATGGCGGCAGTGCGATCACGGCCTATACCGCGACCTGCGGCGGCGGCGGCGCCAGCAAAACTGCCGCTGGCCTGACCAGCCCGCTGCTGGTGGCGGGGCTGACCAATGGCGTGGCGTATACCTGCTCGGTCAAGGCCACCAATGCGCAGGGCAACAGTCTGGCGTCCGGCAGCGTCACGGTGACGCCGTCCACTGTTGTGACACCGCCCGATCCCGTCACGGTGCCGGGTGCGCCCACCATCGGTACCGCCACGGCGGGCAACACCAGCGCCAGCATTGCCTTCAGCGCGCCGGCCGCCAATGGCGGCGCCGCCATCACCGGCTATACCGTCCGTTGCACCGGCGGTGGCGCCACCAAGACCGCCAGCGGGATCAGCAGTCCGGTGGCGGTCACGGGACTGACCAACGGCACCGCGTACAGCTGCAGCGTTACGGCCACCAATTCGGCCGGCAGCGGTACCGCCTCGGCCACGGTCAGCGTGACGCCGAGCGCCGGCACCATGACCGGGACCTCGAGCACGGCAGGGGTGTATTGCAGCTATACCAACAGCACCACCAACCCCACCACCAGCATGGCCGCCACGGCGGCGGTGTCCTGCACCAGCACGCAGCGCCGCTTCACCGGCAATGGCGTACCGGACCATAAAGTCGGCGCGTTCCCGAATTCGGGCAACCCGCACACCATCGGCGCCATCACGGTGGACTTTGCCACCACGGTGACACCGTCCGTAGTCAGCAGCACCGGCACCGCGGTCGATCATATCCTCGGCTACGCGATGAACAGCGTGAAGTTCGACCCGTCGACAGCGGAAAGCTACCAGAACGCGGGCGTGTGGAAAATCGAAGCGCTGAACCAGACGTACTTCAAGTTCGGCACCGATACCAACAACGCGCACGTGCAGCCGAACGGCGCTTATCACTACCACGGCATGCCGGAGGAATACATCACCAAGCTGGGCAAAGGCACGTCCACCATGACCCTGGTTGGCTTTGCCGTCGATGGTTTCCCGATCTATGCGCGCTACGGCTACAAGACCGCGTCCGACGCCGGCAGCGGGGTCAAGGTCATGACGTCCAGCTATCGCATGAAGAGCACGGCCGCCAGCGGCCGGCCGGCGACGTCGATCGCGGCCATGGGCACCTTCACGCAGGATTATGAATACGTGGCGGGCCTGGGCGACCTGGATGAATGCAACGGCCGCACCGGGGTGACGCCAGAATTCCCGAACGGGATTTACCACTACTACATCACCGACAGCTATCCGTATATCCAGCGTTGCGTGAAAGGCAGCGCATCGTCCACCACGGGCACGCGTTAACGCATGGGGGACAAGACTTGGCGGGTGGTGTTGCGGCCGGTGTGGCGGGCATGGCTGTTGTTGTGCGCGCTGCTGGCCGCGCCGGCGGCGCTGGCACACTTGATGCCGTCGGGGCAGGGCGCCGTGCGGCTGGTCGGCGACTCGGCCTACCTCACGGTCGCCGTGCCGGCCGCCGCGCTGGCCGGTTTCGATGACAACCGCGATGGCTTGATCAGCGCGGCGGAAATCAATGCCCACCGCGGCATGCTGAGCATGCAGTTGAACGCCATGTTCGAGTTGCGCAGCAATGGGCCGCAAGGCCCGCTGGGGCGCCTGCTGTTCGAAGACATGCTGCTGTCCCATCCGGGACCGGGCGTGGCGCCGGGTCAGGGCGAAGCGGAATTCGCCCTGCTGCGGCGCTACCAGTGGGATGGCCCCGTCACCGCGCCGCACATCACCGTGCGCCTGTTCCATGCGGGCGCCACGGCGAACCTGCGGCTGGCGCTGCAAGTGGTCCGGGGCGAACAGACCGAACTGGCGGTGCTGACGCGCGCACGCCATCGTCACCAGTATTTTGCCGGGCCCTGGGCCGTGTTCCAGGACTTTACGCTGCTCGGCGCCGAACACATCCTGCTGGGACCGGACCACCTGCTGTTCCTGCTGACGGTGCTGGTGGTGGGCGCCGGCTGGCGCTATTGGCTGGCGGTTGTCACCAGTTTCACGCTGGCGCACAGCATCACGCTGGTGGCGTCCGCGCTGGGCTATGTCAGCGCGCCGCCGGCCGTGGTGGAGCCGCTGATCGCCCTCAGCATCGTGCTGCTGGCGGTCGATAACCTGTGGCGCGGCGCGGCGTCAGTGCGGTACCGGCCGTGGCTGGTGTTTGCCTGCGGCTTGTTGCATGGCCTCGGGATTGCCACCGTACTGGTGGAGTTGGGCCTGTCGGATGGCAATCGCGCGCTGAGCTTGCTGGCGTTTAATCTGGGCGTGGAAGCGGGGCAAATCGCCTTCGTGTCGTGCGTGCTGCTGGGCCTGATGCTGGCCGGCCGCTGGCTCGATGCGCGCTGGCAGGCGTGGTTGGTGAAGCTGAGCTCGGTATTGGCGGCGGCGATCGGCCTGGTCTGGCTGGTGCAACGCACGCTGGCCTGAGTCGCCACACCGCCGCCGTCAGTCACGCAGCGCACAGTCGGGCCGCGCTGCTGTTACAGCGTGATGTAGCGCCGCAACCGCGGCCCGAGGCTGTTGGTCAGCGCCAGTGGCAGCTTTTGCCAGACCGATTCCACGGCGGCGCGCGCCGATGAGCTTGGGCTTTCCGGCGCGGCCGGCGCCGGTGGCGCCATGCCTTCGGCGCTCCAGTGCTGCCAGTCCAGCGGCCACGGCTGCGCGCCCCACTGGCGCTTGAATTTATAGGTGCCCTCGCCATAAGTGGAGCGGCCGAAATCAAACTGGCGCACGCCGGCCTGGCACAGGTGCGCCTGCAAACCCCAGTACAACAGCATGTTGGGCGCCAGCGGATTGTATTCGGCCAGGGTGGACGCCCATGGGATCACGGCTTTGCTGCCGCAGCGCAGCACCAGTCCGGCGCCGACCACCATCGCGTCCTTGCGCACCAGGGTCAGGAAGATGTCATGGCTGGCGCCATAGCGGCGCAGCATGGCGTCGAACAGGCCGCGGCTGTGCGGCGGGCTGCCCAGGCGGCGCATGTTCTGGCTGTAGACGTCATAAAAGCTGGCCATGTCGCGCGCGTCGGTGGAGACCGACACGGTCAAGCCGTTTTTTTCCGCCTTGCGGATCTGGCTGCGCAATTTCGGCGGATAGGACGCCATCAGTTGTTCCGCGCTGTCGGGCAATGGCAGCAGCATGCGCACTTTCTTACCGGCAAGGCTGTCGTCTTCCGGGGCCGCCTGCGAGGCGGAACAGCGCAACTGCAGCTTGCGCACCCCGGCGCCCGCCAGCGACTGTGCGGCATTGGTGGCCAGGCGCGCCGCGATGTCGGGCGTATCGGCCAGCGGGCCGCCCACATCACAAAACGGCAGCGCGATCCAGCGTGGCCGTCCCAGCGGCAACGCCACCTCGCACAGGGGCAGCAGGCCGGCCAGTTTGCCGTTGCTGTCGTGGACCGTCAGGACCCGCCCCGGATAGCCATAGGCATCCTGGACCGCTTGGCGCCACGCGTGCAAATGGTAGGCGCTGCCCAGGGGATGTTGGCGGACATACTCGTCCAGCAGGGCATGGACTGGCGCGTCGTTCGGATGAGAGGAAAAGTGCATGGACAGGGACGGAGCGCCGGCAGGCTTGAAAAGTTGCTTGTTGTTTAATGGCTGGCAAGATTGTATGCTGGCCCGCCTCAGATTGCCAGTTGGTAGAACTGGCGCGTGGATGTGAGTACAATCCCTGATCGGCATTATGAAGATACAAGGATTGTTGCATGGAAAGCTTTTTATGGGCCCTGAATTTGTTGGCGGTGTGTCTGTTGTGCGGTTGGGCACTGAAAGAAGACAACCGTCCGCCCGACGCTCCTGACAATACCGGTGCGGAACCGCCTTCCGCAGACAAGGCCAAAGCCCAATCCAAGGCCGGCCCGGCTGCCGCAGCGCGCCGCCAACAGTTCCCACGGAAGTAACCATGCGTGACCTGCTCTTCTTGATGCTGCTGCCAGTAATGTTGTATTGCATGGCCAAACGTCCCTTTATTGCACTGGGCATGTGGATCTGGACGGCGCTGTTTTTCCCGAATGCGTGGATGTATGGC
>JAIENA010000483.1 GCA_019751755.1 Burkholderiaceae bacterium
TATCTGGCGGACAAGGCGGCGTACTGGGGAGAAATGCCGTTACACGTGTGGCTGCGCAGTGTACTGAAGGACCCGGGCGCACTGGCGCACCTGGAAGACCTGTTGGGAACGGTGACGCAACAGGATTAACGGACTGTCGGGTACAGTTAGCCGTTGCATGGTGGCCGGCCGTGCCCATGTCTCAGGCTGGCCCGCGCTGGCCCATCGGCACCGCATGCCGTTACAATCGCGGCATGAAGCCTGACTTATCTGTTGCCGGTGCGCGGCGCGCCCGCTGCGCCGCCTGCCTGCGCCCGCCCACCACCTGTATTTGCCACTGGGCGACGCCGGTCGCCAGCGCTGCCGCTGTGTTGATCCTGCAGCATCCGATGGAATGCCATCACGCCAAGAACAGTGCGCGCTTGCTGCACCTGTGCCTGCCCGGCAGCGTGATCGCGGTGGGCGAGACCTTTGACGACGCGGCGTTGGCGGCGCTGCTGGCCGGACCGCGCCGTCCGGTGCTGCTGTATCCGGATACGTCGGGCGTCGCTACGTCGGGCGTCGCCACGCCGCCGTTCGATCCAGCGTGGGGCCGGGCGCCGGAGGCGTTGCTGTTGGTGGTGCTGGACGCCACCTGGCGCAAGAGCCGCAAGATGTTGTACTTGAACCCGGCCTTGCAGCGCTTACCCCGCCTGCCGCTGCGCGACATGCCGGCGTCGCATTACCGCATCCGCAAAGCCCATGCGCCAGACCAGTTGTCGACGCTGGAAGCGGTCGCCTATGCGCTGGGGCAGATCGAGCACGATGAAGCGAAATACGCGCCGCTGATTGCCGCCTTCGACGGCTTTGTCGCGCAGCAGGCCGGTTATGTGCCCGGCCCGGTGCGCGATTGAGCCACGCCTAAGGGCTTAACCGCTTATTAACTGATTAACTTCAGCCCCCGCGGCAGCGCGTCGCCCAGCATGCGTTTTTCCAGCGCCTGGTCGAGTGCCACCACCTGCGCCACCATCGCGCTCCAGCTGGCCGGGGCGCGCGCTGCGTCGAGCTTGCGCAGCACTTGCTCGCGCAGCGCCGGGTCGATGTCGCGCGTGCGGTCGCCCGTCATGCGCGCCAGGTGGGCGGCGGCGAAGCCGGCCGGTTCCAGTTTTTTCCAGTCCAGCCCGAGGATCGTGGCCAGCCAGACGCCGACGGTGTCGACCGGCGCCACATCGTGCGCGCTGCCGTGGAAGGGCTGGCGCGCGCCCACGCGCGACAGGGCCCACAGGTAGCGGCCCTGCATCGCTTCGGCTTTCGGGTCCTTGCTGTCGACGCCGGTCAGTTGGTTTAGCAGCCACTGGCCGATTTCCGCCTTGTAGGCCGAAGGAATGCGTTCCAGCGAAGCGCCCACGCGCAGCATGTCGTCTTCGCTGCCATTGACCAGCGTCACCGGGCGCTTGCCCCGTTCCTGCACGTCGGCCTGCAGGTTGAAGGCAAAATCATCGAGCAGCCGCAATTGCGCATCGACCGGCAAGCCGCCCGCCACGCGGCGCCACAGGGTCCACCATTCGGAACAGGCCTGGCTGTCCTTGTGGTGTTGCACGCCGGTGTCGAACAGCGCCCACAGCTGCTCGATGCGCCAGCCATCGAGGGCGTCGCCAAAGCCGGGACGCAGGCAATAGCCGGCCAGGTTCAGCCACGCGCGTTCATGTTCGGCGGAGCGACGGCGGCCCTTGGCGCGCGCCAGCAGCGCATCGAACAGGTGGCGCAGCAGCGGCAGCGTCCAGCTTTCACGGCTGCCCAACAGGTGTTCCAGCTGGCGGCCCAACTGGCGCACTTCCTTGCTGTCGATTTGCTGGGCCACTTTCTGCGACTTGGCGCCAAAGATCCGTTCAATCGCGGCCAGCGCATCGCTGGTGCGCGGCGGCAGCGCGGCTTCCTCAGGCGGGTCTTCGCCATCTTGCGAGCCGCGCAACTGGAATTCCAGTTGCCAGCGCTGCGGCGCATCCGTGGCGTTGCCGTCCGCCGCCACACAATGGATTTCCAGCGTGCCGACTTCGGACAGGGTGGCGCCCAGTTGCACCGGGATTTCCTTGCGCGCCTGCGCATCGCCGCTGTCGCGCAGCACAGTGGCGATCGGCGGCAGCCGCACGCAATCGGCCGGGTCCAGTTCGACCAGGTCGCCTGCTTGCGGCGCCGGGCTGCCGCCAGTGGTGGCGACCAGGTGGAAGCGCACCGGACGGCCCAGCCGCAAGGCAAAGGTGCGGTCGGTCAGCCGGACTTCGGCGCCCGCCTCAAAGCCGCGTGGCAGCAGGCAGACGGCGCGGCTGCCCTGGTGCTTGCCATCGTCGAGTAACAGGAAATACGAGCGCGCCGAGCCGCCGCCGATGGTCGGTGCGTGGCCTTGCCGGCCCAGCCCATAGGCCACGCCGCCGCGCGCCACCGCCACATCCGGGTTGTCGTTGTGCAGCACGGTCAACGGCGCGCCGCGCCATCCGGCCAGCACGGTTTCGAGCCGTGTTGCCAGTGCGTCGGCGCGGAATACGCCGCCATTCATCAACAGGGTGTCGGGAACCGGCAGCGCCGTGTCGTCGGCCGGCAGCCCCAGTGCTTCGCGCGCCGCCGCCGCGTGCTGCGCCAGGAAACCGGCCAGGTGGCGGGTAATGGCGGGGTCGGACGCATAGGGCAAACCGAATTCCACGATGCCGCTGCGGGCGCGGCTGGCCGGTTCGGCATCGGCATTGAGTGGGAAGAAACCATCGACCACCAGTTGCTCGACTTCGGCCCGCTGCAACGCCACGGTGCGGGTGCCGCCGATTAGTTTTGAGCCGCCACCGAGCAGGGTGACGGGCACGCTGTCCGGTGCGTCGGCCGCCAGCAATTGTTCCTTGGCGGCGCGGCAGCGCTCCACCAGTTGCGCCATGCGTGTGGCGGACAGGCGCGGGGCTTGTGCGTCGCCGCCGCCCTGCAGGCGCTGTTCAGCCAGCCGCGCCAGCGCCAGGTCCATATTGTCGCCACCCAGGATCAGGTGGTTGCCGACGCCGATCCGGGTCAGCACTGGCTTCTCGTCCTGCAGTTCAACCCGGATCAGGCTGAAGTCGGTGGTGCCGCCGCCGACGTCGCACACCAGCACCAGTTTCGACTGCGCCAAATCCTGCGCCAGCGTCTGCTGGTGGCGGTGCAGCCAGTCATAAAACGCCGCCTGTGGTTCTTCCAGCAAGCGCAGCGCCGGCAATCCCGCCAGCTTCGCCGCCGCCAGCGTCAGCGCGCGGGCGCCCTCGTCGAACGAGGCCGGGATGGTCAGTACCACTTGCTGTTGTTCCAGCGGCTGCCGGGGGAAGCGGGTATTCCATGCCGCTTTCAAGTGCGCCAGGTATGACGCGCTGGCCGCCACCGGCGACACCTTGGGCACGCCTTCCTCGGCGCCCCACGGCAGGATCGCCGCCATCCGGTCCACGTTCGGGTGTGATAGCCAGCTCTTGGCGGACGCCACCAGCCGCCCCGGCACTTGCGCGCCGAGCTTGCGGGCCAGGCGGCCGAGCGCCACCTGGGCGACGCCGGCGACATCGTCCTGCCGCCATGGCAATTGCAATTCACCGGCCGCCAACTCGCCCTCGGCCGCGTGGTAGCGCAGCGACGGCAGCAATGGCGCCGCGCCGATTTCGCCTAGCGCCGTCAACTGGTCGATCTCGAACAGCCGGACCGCTTCCGCGCCCGGTTCGGGATGCGCTAAACCGTAAGCGAGCACCGTGTTGGTGGTGCCGAGGTCGATGGCGACGATGAATTGCTTCATGTCAGTGGCTGGCGGGGCGGCTTATGCGGCCGCTGTGGCGCGCACGTCGAACTCGACTTTCCAGCGCTGGCCATTGTCATCGGCCACCGCCAGCAATTCGAGCGTACCGGCTTCGGTCGCCAGCGCGTGCAATTTGACTTGCACCACGTCGCCCGCCTGACGGCCTTCCGGCGACAGCGTCATCTGGATTTCGTTCAGTTCCGTCAATTCGTCCGGGCCCCAGAAGTCCAGCAATTCGCCAATCGCATCCTGGCGGCGGGTCGACGATTCAAAGAAGCGGAAGTTGACCGGTTCCCCCACCACCAGGCCGAATTGCTGGCCCGGCAGTTCGATTTCGCCGCCTTCTTCCATGCCGAACGGCGCCACGCACAGGGCCTGGATCGGCGGCTCCATGCCGGGAATGGCCGGCATCGACGATTCCACCGCCACGTAGTACGAACGGGCCGTGCCGCCACGGATGCGGACCCCGGCGCCACGGCGCACATAGCTGTAGTACGCGGCGCCACGGGCCACGGCCAGGTCCAGGTCGGCGCCATCGAGCATGCGGGCCGGTTCCGCCCCTTCCATGTACAGCCAGTCGTTGATGGTGTCCATCACGCGCTGGGCCAGCAGGCCGGACTTGAACACGCCGCCGTTGAACAGCACGGCGGTCGGGTGCAGGAACGTGGCGTCCGCCGGCTGACGGCCGGCATAGCCTTCCAGCGTCTCGGTGGCGTTCACCTGGCGGCCCAGGAAGGCGGCCAGGTGCTTGGTGACGGCGGCGTCCTGCGCATACGGCAAGCCCAGTTGCGTCAGGCCGGCGCGGGTGCGCACGGCGGGACGGCCCGAGGCTTCGACTTTCGGGAAGAAGCCTTCGACAATGAAGGCCACCACTTCATCGCGCGTCAGTTCGGTGCGGATCGAACCGCCGATCAGTTTCGAGCCACGGCTCGGGACCACGATCGGCCAGGCCGCCACGGCGGCATCGGCCAGCAGTGCTTCCTTGCCGGCGCGGCAGCCATAGGTCAGCGCGCGCAACTGCCAGGCGTCGAGCTGGGTGCCGTTGGCGGCCAGTTTGCGCGCCACCAGGTGCGCCAGCGCCAGGTCCATATTGTCGCCGCCCAGCAGGATATGGTCGCCCACGGCCACGCGGTGCGGTTCCAGCACGCCGTCGCGCTCCAAAATCGCGATCAGCGAAAAGTCGCTGGTGCCGCCGCCGACGTCCACCACCAGGATGATGTCACCCGGTTTGACGGCCTTGCGCCATTGGCCTTCGCTGCCCTGGATCCAGCTGTACAGCGCCGCCTGTGGTTCTTCGAGCAGCGTCAGACCTTCATAGCCGGCGGCGCGGGCCGCGTCGGCCGTCAGTTCACGGGCGGCCGGGTCGAACGACGCGGGAATCGTGACGGTCACCGCTTGTTGCGCGAACGGCGCGTCCGGGTGCGCCGCATCCCATGCCTGGCGCAGGTGCGCCAGGTAGCGGGTCGATGCTTCCAGTGGCGACACGCGGCTGATTTCTTCCGGCGCATCGTTCGGCAAGATGGCCGCGCGACGGTCGACGCCAGGGTGGCACAGCCAGCTTTTGGCCGACGACACCAGGCGAATCGGCGTGGTGGCGCCACGGCTACGCGCCATTTCACCGGCCACCGGGCCTTCACCGGACGCCTGCCATGGCAGCGCCAGTTCGCCGGCCGCGATTTCGTCGGGGTGTGGCAGGTACAGGAACGATGGCAGCAGCGGCAACTCTTCCACCGTGCCAGGGCTGGTCAATTGGGGAATGCCGAGCACGGTTTGCGCGGTTTTTTCACCATCGCTGGCGGCCAGGTCAACGTAGGACAGTGCCGAATGCGTGGTACCGAGGTCAATACCGATTGCGTATTTAGGATCGCTCACAGTTCCACCTCCGCCGGGGCCAGTACTTTTGCATCATGCGCTTCCGCCAGTTTCGGCAGGCGCACCGAGGTGGCGCGCCAGCCGCGGTGCGACAGGCTGCCCTTGAACGGCGCCTGGCCGACCACGTTGCCGGTCAGGCGCACGGACGCGGCGTCAAAGCCGGCTTCCAGCGTCACGCGGGCGCCTTCAAGCTCCGCGCGCACCGGTTCGATCGTAAAGTGTTCGCGCAAGACCTTGGCGCAGCCTTCGTGCACCACGCGGGCGGCGGCGCCGATGTCGGCGTCGGCGTAGCCGGTCAGGTTTTCCTGGGTGAAGTCGATCAGGCGGGCTTCGCGTTGCAGCAGGCTCAGCAATTGCAAGGCGGCATCCGGCGTGGCTTCGCGCAGGATCACCGGGGCGGCGGTCGGGGCCGGGGTTGGGGCGGCCGTTGGCGCGGCAGTCGGGGCCGCAGTTGGCGCCATGGTCGGTGCGGCGGTCGGCGCCACCATCGGTTCATCGAGGCGCTGGATGCGGGCCGCGTACTCGGCATTGCCGAGGGTGCGGAAAAATGCGCTGATCGCGAGCGCAATGCGCGTGCCGAAAGACGGCAGCTGGGTCGGTTTGTTCATCGTTTATCTCTGGTTTGGCCGGCGGGCCGCTGCCTGATAGGGCGGAGGAGGGCGCTACACCGGCGGTTGGAAGCCTGGGGCTGGCGCTGGCGCAGCGCCGCATTCAAGCCGAATCATACCAGTTGGCGCCGGAATGCTGAAATGCCGGCAATGGCGCGATCGGGGCGCACGGTCGTCAACAGTTACCGCCCGGCAAGCGCCCGGCAAGGATGGTCAGGCGCTTGCCAAGCCGCCGCGGCGCGGCTCCCGAGGTTGTCGTGTTAATTAAACGTTCAATCTTTTCGTGTGCTGGCAGGGGCTGGCGAGCGACATCCGCGATCCGGGGCGTCTCGCCAGGGCGCGATGACACCCTGGATTCAGGCCAGCGCCACCGCCCTGGTCACGACAACTGCGCACCATTTAAAACCGTGCGAAATTCGCTTCATCCGGCTCCACATCGGTGTCCACGCCAATCGAACGTGGTTCGCTACGCTTGCGGATGGGGGCGCGCGGCGCGATGCCCTTGCGCACCTTCATCAAGCCGCCCTCCCTAGCCTGGCTGGCAATCTTGAAGAAACTCATGGCCTGCTGCAATTGCTCGGCCTGACCACTCATTTCCTCGGCGGTGGCGGCCAGTTCTTCCGAGCTGGCGGCATTTTGCTGGGTGGTCTGCGACAGTTGCTGCACCGCTGAATTGATTTGCGCCACGCCCGACGATTGTTCCACCGACGCCGCCGAGATTTCCTGCACCAGGTCCGACGTGCGCTTGATGTTGGGCACCATCTGACCCAGCAACTGGCCGGCGCGTTCGGCCAGCTGCACGCTGCCGGAGGCGACTTCGGAAATTTCCTGGGCCGCGACCTGGGATCGCTCCGCCAGCTTGCGCACCTCGGCTGCGACGACCGCAAAGCCCTTGCCGTGTTCGCCGGCGCGGGCCGCCTCGATGGCCGCGTTCAAGGCCAGCAAATTGGTTTGATAGGCGATGTCATCGATGATGCCGATCTTGGTGGCAATCTGTTTCATGGCCGATACGGTCGCGTTGACGGCGTTGCCGCCTTCGATGGCTTCCTGCGAGGCGCGTGCGGCCATGCCGTCGGTGGCTTTGGCGTTATCGGTGTTTTGCGAAATCGACGACGTCATCTGTTCCAGCGACGCGCTGGTTTCCTCCACGCTGGCGGCCTGTTCGCTGGCCGATTGCGACAGCGATTGCGCGGTGGCCGACACTTCCTCGGAGGCGCTGGCCAGCGAATGGGCGCCATGGTTCACCTCCGTCACCACTTGCAGCAGCCGGGCCACGGTATGGTTGGCGTACGATTTCAGCTCGCCAAAACTGCCCTCGTAATGCTTGTCGATGGTCTTGTTCAAATCGCCCTCGGCCAGCGCCCCCATCACCCGCACCACATCGTCGATCGAGGCGCCGGTGGTCACCATCAGTCGGTTCAAGCCTTCGCCCAGGTCTTTCTGGAAACCGTGCATGCCGGCCAGATCGACCCGGGCCTTGAAGTCGCCCCGGTTGGCGGCATCGACCACATTTTTCTGGCCATCGATCACGAGGTTCAGCTTGGCGACGGTATTGTTGGCGTAGCGCTTCAACTCGTCGAAGGCGCCCTCGTAGTCCTTGGTGATGGTCTTCGACAAGTCGCCTTCCGACAGCGCCCCCATGACGCGCACCACGTCCGCCACGCTGGCGCCGGTGGTGGCCATCAATTGGTTCATGCCTTCGCCCAGGTCCTTTTGGAAGCCTTGCAGCCCGGCAAGATCAATCCGGGCGTCAAAGTTGCCCCGGTTGGCCGCCTCCACCGCGTGCTTCTGGCCGGTGATCACCTGGCTCAGTTTATTGACCGTATTGTTGGCATAGGTTTTCAGTTCGTCGAACGCACCCTGATACGGCTTGTCGATGGATTTGCTCAGATCGCCCTCGGACAGGGCACTCATGACCCGCACCACATCGGCGACACTGGCGCCGGTGGTGGTCATCAATTGGTTCAAGCCTTCGCCCAGGTCCTTCTGGAAGCCTTGCAGGCCGGCAAGGTCGACGCGGGCCGTGAAGTCGCCGCGATTGGCCGCCTCGACCGCGCGTTTCTGACCTTCAATGACGAGCTTGAGTTTGTCGGTCATGGTACCCATGGCCCGCAGCAATTGTCCGAGTTCATCCTTGGCGCTGGAAACAATGCTGGCGCTCAGATCGCCGCAGGCCAGTCGGTTGGCCGCTTCCACCGCTTGCGCCAGCGGGCCGGTAATGCTGCGGGTGATCATGGTGCCGCTGGCGGCCACCGCCACCAATGTCAGCACGGCGATCGTCAGCAGGATTTTTTGCGCGCTGCCAATGGTGGCCTCGGCCTCTTTGGCGGCCGTCTGTCCCATTTCCACGTTGTAGCGGCGATGATCCATGATGGCCGCATTCAACTTCTGGCTGATCGGTAGCAGCACGTTTTCAGCAACCTCGCGCGCCTCCGCGTTCTTGCCAGCGCGAGAATAGGTCAGCACCCGCTCCCGGGTCGCATCATATTCCAGCAGCAGCGAGCGGTTGGTGGCCAGCATCGCCTTGTCCTTCTCGGTGGCCAGCAAGGGCTCATATTTTTTCAGGCTTTCGTCGATGCTGGCCCGCTCGGCGCTGATGCGTTGGTCCAGGCCCTGTAACTTCGCCTCGTCGGTGTTGAGGATGTGCAGATACATCAGCACCCGCAGGTTGCTGAACGCGCCATGGGCTTCATCGAGCAAGATAATGCTGGGTACCGTGTTGACATTGCTGTAATTAGCGCTGGTGTAGACCTGCCCCATTTGGTGCATCCCGATACCGGCGATGGCGAACAGGCTCAGGATGGCGACGGCGATCATCAGAAACAGGCGTTTGGCGACAGACATGAAACACTCCCTTCGGCGTGATTGGCGTTGGTGGATGCACTGCGTTTCAGAATTGGGCGAAGTGTGTCTTATCGGGCGAGGCCTGCGACGCCGAGTGCTTGCGATGCTGGAACATGGAATTTCCTTCAGAAATTTGCACAACGATTGAAGTTGCTCAAAACCGTTCCGAAAAGTTGCCTATTCGACAGAACGATTATGCGCCTTGCCGTTGGCGGGAAATCTATCGAATATTCACGCGCGCCGCGACTTGAATCGGGGCAGGGGGCGGTGTAGTATGCTGTATATAAATACAGT
>JAIENA010000200.1 GCA_019751755.1 Burkholderiaceae bacterium
GTAAATTTGATGGCATTGCCCAGTAAATTGAACAGCACTTGCCGCAGCCGGTTCGGGTCGCCGCAAATGGCGACCGGGATATCGTTGGCGATGGCCAATTCCAGCTTGATGCCTTTGGCCTGGGCTTGCGGCGTAAACACCTGGTCGATGTCGTCCAGCAGTTCGCGGAAATTGAAATGGATGTATTCGACCGTCAGCTTGCCGGCTTCGATCTTCGACAAATCGAGGATGTCGTTGATGATCACCAGCAGGTGTTCACCGGAGCGCTGGACCATTTCCGTGTAGTGGCGCTGCATGTCCGTCAGCGGCGTCGACAGCAGCAACTCCGTCATGCCCAGCACGCCGTTCATCGGTGTGCGGATTTCATGGCTCATGGTGGCCAGAAACGCGCTCTTGGCCTGGCTCGCGGCTTCCGCCGCGTTCTTGGCCTTTTCCAGCTGTTCGGTGCGCACCGACACTTGCCGCTCGAGCTGGTCGCGCGATTGCGCCAGGCGCGCATCGCGGCTGGCCATGTGCACCAGCATGTCATTAAAACTGTCCAGCAGCGCGCCCAGTTCATCCGTGCGGTTGTGCTGCAGGCGTGCGCCCGGCTGGCCATCGGCGGCCTGGCGGGCGGCGGCGATCAGGCTGGCGATGGGCTCCGAGATGCCGTCCCGAAAACGGCGCGCCAGCCACAGCGCGCAGGCGAACGACAGCAAACTGGCCAGCACGCCGCCCGCCAGATTGAGCAGCACGCCCCACCACATGTGCGGCAATCACGCTTCCAGCATGACCGCGCCGACCTGGTCTTGCTGGAAGTGGACGCCACGGTACAGGCGCACACCCGGCGCCCACAGCGGCCCGGCAAACTCCTGTTCGCCGGCCTTGCCGATATCCTGCAGGCGCCGCAATTCCAGGTCGGGCGGCGCGGCCGGGCCGTCCTCATGCATGGTGCTGCGCGCCAGCAGCTTGCCGTCGCGGTCAAACAGGGCCACTTGCCGGATATCGTCGCGGCCATCGAAGTTGGCCAGCGCCAGCACCTGCTTGGCTTGCGAGGGATCGACGTACAGCAGCGCAATCGCACTGCTGGCCGCCACCGTGCCGGCCAGCGCATGCAGCAGGCGGCGCTCCTGCTGCAACTGGCTCGCGATGTGGGTGGCCGCGAACACGGCGAACGCCAGCAGCAACGCGCTGCCGCTCGAGCAGGCACTGATCATCGTGAGTTTCCGGCTCAAGCCGGAGCGTGAGAAGCTGAGCATAGGTCCCGGCCCGTAATTCCGTTAGGAAAATATATCCGTCGGGAACTTTGGTACGTTGATTTTTATCTAACGTCACAGCCGGGGTCGCCTAGATGTCACACCCGGGGGCTGCCCCCTGGGAAGTGCAGCGTTTGCTAAAAAAAAGCCCCGGTACGGATACCGGGGCATAAATGGGATAAATCGGATGGTTGGCGTCAGCAACAGCCGCCGCGTTTGCCGGCGCCGCCGTAGCGGGCTTCCTGGCGTTCGCGGAAAAACTCTTCGTAGCTCATCATCGGCAAGTCCGGATGGGTCTTTTCGTGATGCGCCACGTAGGTGTCATACTCGGGCAAGCCGACCATCAGCCGCATGCTTTGCCCGAGGTAGCGGCCGGCCTGCATACCGGCTTGGACCAGTTCCGAGAACATCACTGCACCGCGGGCATCGCCACCATCGGGCTTTCATTGGCGCTCGGCCGGGCATTGGCGTGGGCCGCCCGTGCGGTGCGGATGCCGAAGAACAGCACCGACAGCACCACCACCATAAAGAAGCCCGCCAGCGACGCATCGAGGTAATCGTTGAACACGATCTGGTGCATCTGCGCCATCGACTTGGCCGGTGCCAGCACCTTGTCTTCGGCAATGGCGGCGCTGTACTTGGCGGCGTGCGCCAGGAAGCCGACTTTCGGGTTGGCGTCGAAGATCTTCAGGTAGCCGGCCGTCAGGGTGCACAGCAGCAGCCAGGCGGTTGGCACCATGGTGACCCACGCGTACTTGGCGCGTTTCATCTTGAACAGCACGCAGGTGGCGAGGATCAGGGCGATACCGGCCAGCATCTGGTTGGCGATGCCGAACAGCGGCCACAGGGTGTTGATGCCGCCCAGTGGATCGACCACGCCCTGGTACAGGAAGTAGCCCCAGGCCGCCACGCACAGCGCGGTCGCGGTCAGGCCGGCCACGGTGTTGTTGGAGTCCTTCAGCGACGGGTGGAACGCGCCCAGCAAGTCTTGCAGCATGTAGCGGCCGGCGCGGGTGCCGGCATCGACGGCGGTCAGGATGAACAGCGCCTCGAACAGGATCGCGAAGTGGTACCAGAACGCCATCATGCCCTTGCCACCGATGACATTCGACAGGATGTGCGCCATGCCGACGGCCAGCGTCGGAGCACCGCCGGCGCGCGAAATGATCGAGGTCTCGCCCACGTCCTTGGCGGTTTGCACCAGCATTTCCGGGGTGATGTGGAAGCCCCAGCCGGAAATCACCTGGGCCGCCGCTTCCGGCGTGGTGCCCAGCAGCGCGGCCGGGCTGTTCATGGCGAAGTAAATGCCGGGATCGATGGTCGATGCCGCCACCAGCGCCATGATGGCGACGAACGATTCCATCAGCATCGCGCCATAGCCGATAAAGCGGGCGTGGCTTTCGTTTTCAATCATCTTCGGCGTGGTGCCGGACGAGATCAGCGCGTGGAAGCCGGATACGGCGCCGCAGGCGATGGTGATGAACAGGAACGGGAACAGGTTGCCGGCCCAGACCGGGCCGGTGCCGTCAATGAACTTGGTCACGGCCGGCATTTGCAGCGTCGGCGCGACGATCAGGATGCCCAGCGCCAGGCCGACGATGGTGCCGATTTTCAGGAACGTCGACAGGTAGTCGCGTGGCGCCAGCAGCAGCCATACGGGCAGCACGGAGGCGACAAAACCGTAGCCGACCAGCATCCAGACCAATTCGGTGCCGCTGAAGGTGAACATCGGCGCCAGTGCCGGATTTTCCTGCACATATTGGCCGCCGATAATGGCCAGCATCAGCAGCACAAAGCCAATCACCGACACTTCGCCGATGCGGCCGACCCGCACATAGCGGGTATACACGCCCATGAACAGTGCGATCGGAATCGTCGCCATCACGGTGAAGCTGCCCCATGGCGAATGCGCCAGGGCTTTTACGACGATCAGCGCCAGCACGGCCAGGATGATCACCATGATCATGAAGGTGCCGAGCAGGGCGATGTTGCCGGGGATCGGGCCGAGTTCGGATTTGATCAGGTCACCGAGCGAGCGGCCGTCGCGGCGCATGGAAATGAACAGGATAATAAAGTCCTGCACGGCGCCGGCGAACACCACGCCGGCCAAAATCCACAGCATGCCGGGCAGGTAGCCCATTTGCGCGGCCAGCACCGGGCCGACCAGCGGGCCGGCGCCGGCAATGGCGGCGAAGTGGTGGCCGAACAGGACATTCTTGTTGGTCGGGACGTGGTCCAGGCCATCATTGAATTTATACGCCGGCGTCATGCGCTTGTCGTCCAGGCCGATGACTTTTTCGGCAATGAACTTGCTGTAGAAGCGGTAGGCGATCAGGTAGACGCAGACTGCGGCCACCACAATCCATACCGCGTTAATGCTTTCACCCCGCTTGAGCGCAATCACGCCCATGGACGCGGCGCCCAGCAGCGATAGCGCTGCCCAGCCGGCCCGGCTCAGTACTGGATTCATGTTTTCCTCCAAGTGTGGTTATCGATTGTTGTTTTTATTGCTGATGACAAGTATTCATCAGAGGCATAACTGCCACAAGCGCAGCACTACGCAGTCCGGTAAGTAGTAATACGGAGCGATGAAGGCGCCGCCGGGAGTAGAATTCGGCCATGAAACTGCGTCAGAAAGTCATTTTCCTTGCCATCACGCCGCTGATCCTGGCCCTGTGCGCGATCGCCTGGGCCGTGCAGCACCAGGCCGCCATCCTGGCGCAACAGCAGCGCGACACCATCCAGCGCGCCTATCTCGCCAGCAAGGAAGCGGAACTCAAACACTACGTCACGCTGGCGCAGCATTCGATCGCCCGACTCTATCAATCTGGACGAAAGGATGCCGCCACCTTGGATGACGCCAAGCGCATCCTGGAGGGATTGAGCTTTGGCGACGACGGCTATTTTTTCGTGTATGACATGCAGGGCCGCTCGCTGATGCATCCGCGCCAGCCGGAACTGGTGGGCCGCAACCTGTATGACTTGCGCGACCAGGAAGGGGTGCCGACCATCCAGCGCCTGCTGGCGCGTGCCAAAAACGGCGGCGGCTTCGAACGTTATTACTGGGTCAAACCATCGAGCCATAAGCCGGAGCGCAAGCTCGGGTATGTGATCCAGCTGGAAAACTGGGGCTGGATGATGGGCACCGGCATTTACCTCGACGACGTCGACCGCGCGCTGGCGCTGGTCGACATCCAGCAGCAGGGCAATATCCAGAACACCATGCTGTGGATCGCGATCATTGCCACGGCGGCGGCCGTGGTGGTCGGCACGTCCGGGCTGGCGCTCAATATCAGCGAGTCGCGGGTGGCGGACGCCAAACTGAAGGTGCTGGCGCAGCGGGTGGTGGAATCACAGGAAGAGGAGCGGGCGCGCCTGTCGCGCGACCTGCACGACGGCATTTCGCAATGGCTGGTGTCGATCAAGCTGCAAATTGAAGCGGGCATCATCCGCTTGGGCGACGGCAAGTCGACCAGGCCGGAACAGCGCGAATCGGCGCTGGCCGTGTTTGAGCACACGGCCGAACAATTGAATAATGTGATGGGCGAAGTGCGCCGCATTTCGCACAACCTGCGTCCCGCCATCCTCGACGACCTGGGCCTGGCGGCCGCCCTGGAACACCTGGCCGGGGAGGTGCGGCAGGGCTGCGGCATCCCGGTGCTGTTCACGGCGGAAGGGTGTACCGAAGATTTGCCGGATGTGGCCAATACGGTGCTGTTCCGCATCGCGCAGGAAGCGCTGACCAATATCGAGCGCCACGCGGCGGCCAGCCATATTGAAATTAGCCTGACCGGCGAACAGCGCGGCGTGACCCTGCGCATCAGCGACGATGGCCACGGCTTTGACGCGGCCGGCATTGCCGTGCACCCGAAGCGGGGCATCGGCTTGCGCAACATGATGGAGCGGATGGATGCGATCGGCGGGATGTTTAATATCAGCTCGTCGCCGGCCGGCACGGTGGTGCTGGCGCGGGTCGACAATGAAAGGTAATACAAGATGACGATCAAGATCCTGCTGGTGGACGACCACCCGCTGGTGCGCGACGGCTTGCGGGCGCGCCTGGAAGCGATGCCGCAATTCCAGGTGGTGGCCGAGGCGGGCGGTGCCCAGGAAGCGCTGGAACAGGCGCGCCATGTCGATATCGACCTGGTGCTGATGGATATTAATATGCGGGGCGGTAATGGCATCGAAGCCACCGCGCAATTCCGCCAGCAATTCCCGCAAATCGCGGTCTTGATCCTGTCGATGCACGACAAGCTGGAATATGTGTCGCAGGCGATTGCGGCCGGGGCGCGCGGCTATGTGCTGAAAGATGCGCCGGGCAAGGATATCGTGGTGGCGATTGAAACCGTGATGTCGGGCGGGATTTACTACAGCGCGGCGCTGGCGCGCCAGCTGGCCAAGCCGCAAAACATCGACAATCAGCTGACCACGCGCGAACACCAGGTGCTGCGCCATATCGCCAATGGCCACTCGAACAAGCAAATCGCGCGCGACCTGGACCTGTCGGTGCGCACGGTGGAAACCCACCGGCTCAACATTAAGCGCAAGCTCGGCATCGAAGGGCAGGCGGAATTAATCCGCTATGCCGTGCAATTTGCAAGTGGGGGCACATAATCAGCGTTAGGTGGGGGCACACAAGTGGTGCTTGGGCTGTCTGCCCAGCAATTTCTGCTATATTCAGGCCTTCCGGGATTCCCGGAGGATAGATTGTTACATTGATTGCTACATTGTGAAGTTGAATTGCAGACGCGGTGTTGTTTCTGGTGCGCAACTGATTGCTTATAGTCAATATCTGACTTACCATTGACGGCACTACCAACCCCGAGATACTGATGTCCTTGTCTGAACCGAGCCCGTTTCCGTTGGTGGGCCTGAAAGCCGTGACGAACGCCCAGCATGAGTGGGTCGCATTGGTTTTTGATATTGCAGCCGCACCCGACGATACCCTGCACGCATTGCAGCTGGTGTTCGGCTACCCCGATATGATGGCGGCGCTGGCGCCGCTCGATTGCATTGTCATGGCGCCGGACCTGGCCGTGACCGATCCCTCGCAACTGGCCTCGCTGCCGTCGTCCACCGTGATGTTCCGTGTGCCGCTGTCGGCGTGCACCGATGGCGGCCGTCAAAAGAAGTGCAAGCAGCTGGTGGAGCAGGGCTATCGCCTGCTGGTGGAAGGCGAGGGCGGCATTCATGCCGGCCAGGCCGGCATCCGCAGCATGGCCTTCGATTGCCATGCACAGGTGCCGAGCCAACTGGCGCTGCTGACCATGTCCGGCCCGCACCTGGCGCTGAACGTGGACACGCCGGCGCGCCATGACGCCGCCAAGGCGGCCGGCATGACGCTGTTTTGCGGCGACCATGCGCTTCACCCCGACCTCGACGCGGCGCCGACCGACGGCACCTCGCGCAAGCGCCTGCTGGCGCTGTTGGGCTTATTGGCGCGCGACGCCGATTCGCGCGAGCTGGAAATCCTGATGAAGCAAGACCCGGCGCTGTCGTATCACTTGCTGAAAGTGGTCAACTCCGCCGCCTTTGCCCCCAGCACCCCGATCCACAGCTTCGGCCAGGCCATCAATGTGCTGGGCCGCCGTCAGTTGCAGCGCTGGCTGCAACTGCTGCTGTACGCGCGCCAGCAGGATGACGGCGCCGCCAATCCGCTGCTGCCGCTGGCGGCCGTGCGCGCGGCGCAAATGGAAGCGCTGGTGAAGCTGCGCGGCGGTGACCGCGACGAGCAGGACATGGCGTTCGTCACCGGCGTGTTCTCGCTGCTGGACGTATTGCTGGACATGCCGATGGCGGAAATCATCGGCGCGCTCAATCTTGACCTCGATGTGGTGATGGCGCTGCTGGACCGCGCCGGGCCGTACGGCGAATTGCTGAAGGTGGTGGCGCAGGACCGCCCTGACAGCAGCACCTTGCACGACCTTGAACTGGACCACGAAACCTGGTGGCGCAGCCTGCTACAGGCTTACCACTGGGCGATCCAGGTCAGCAGGAACTTATAACGATGGCGGCGCATCCGGTTTCCGACTTTCTGGGCAGCAGCGCCGCATTATGCGACGCGGTGTTGCGTTTGCGCGGCGCCGCCCTGGATGAAGAACTGGGCCGTATCGCCCGCAGCGTGACCAATGCCACGCATGGCCGCTTCGTGCCGCCCGGCGCCGAACCGCCAGTGCCGTTCGATGGCAGCGTGGTGCAGGAAGTCCAGTTCGAAGACCAGTATTTCGGCCGGTTTGAGGTGGGTGGCCGGGCCCAGTTTTCGGATCTGGAGCGCCAGCACCTGGCCAGCCTGGCCACGCTGGCCGCCAGTGTGCTGCAAGTGCATTCGCTGGCGCAGCGCAGCACCCATGCCTTCGTGCAGGTGGAAGCGCAGTTGCAGCACCAGTCGCAAATCCTGGACCAGATCCACGAATCGGTGCTGACCATGGATTTGAACGGCTTTATCACCAGCTGGAACAAGGGCGCGGAGCGCCTGTTCGGCTACAGTCCGGTGGAAGCGGTGGGGCGCAACATCCTGTTCCTGTACGACGACGAAGACGCCGGCTTCAATGACCCCTTCCTGGAACATGGCGGTCGTCTGATGGAGGTACGCCGCAAAAAGAAGTCCGGTGAGGTGTTCTGGGCCAGCTTGTCCCTGTCCACCTTGCACGACCGCGACGACCGCCCCTCAGGCCTGATCGCCTATCTGACCGACATCACCGAACGCAAGATGGCGGAAGAGCGCATCCACCACCTGGCCTATTACGACGCGCTGACCAACCTGCCGAACCGCACCCTGTTGACCAAGCTGGTCGACCAGGCCCTGACGGTGGCGCAGCGCAACCGCGCGCAAGGCTGCGTGCTGTTTATCGACTTGAACCGTTTTAAAGTCATCAACGACACCCTGGGCCGCCGCATCGGCGATGAACTGCTGCGCGAAGTGGCGCAGCGCTTCCGCATCGCGCTGCGCGACCAGGACCTGGTGGCGCGCCTGGGCGGCGACGAATTCGCGGTCGGCCTGTTCGACATCCACCAGCACTACGAAGCATCGACGGTGGCGCAAAAGCTGATCGCGACCTTGGTTGAGCCGTTTTATATCGACGGCCACGATTTGCGCGTGGGCGCCAGCATCGGCATCAGCGTCTACCCGCAAGACGGCAGCGACGCCGAAACCCTGCTGCGCCTGGCCGACATCGCGATGTTCCGCGCCAAGCAGCAGGAGAACGACGCCGAGGGGGAGCACGTGGCGTTCTACAGCCACGACATGAACCAGGGCATGCAGGAACGCATGCGCATCGAATCGGGCCTGCGCCAGGCGCTGGGCAACGGCCAGCTGGAATTGCACTACCAGCCGAAGTTTTCCATCGCCAGCAGCCAGATCATCGGCGCCGAAGCGCTGGTGCGCTGGCGCCATCCGGAACGCGGCCTGGTGCCACCGGCGGAATTTATTCCGCTGGCCGAGGCGACCGGCCTGGTGGTGCAGGTCGGCGAGTGGGTGCTGGAAGCCGCCTGTGCCCAGGCGCAGGCCTGGAAAGAAGCCGGCTTGCCGCCGGTGCGGCTGGCCGTCAACGTGTCGGCCCGTGAATTCACCTCGGCCTTGCCGGGGCGCGTGATGGAAACATTGAAACGCTATGGCCTGGAACCGTCATGGCTGGAGCTGGAAATCACCGAAAGCACGCTGATGCACAATATCGACCGCGTGATCGGCATCATGGACCGCATCACCGCGCTGGGCGTGACGCTGTCGCTGGACGATTTCGGCACCGGCTATTCCAGCCTGTCGTACCTGAAGCGTTTCCCGATCGACACCTTGAAGATCGACCGCTCGTTCACGATGGGCATCCCGTCCGACACCAACGATTGCGCGATCGCCAGCACCATCATCTCGATTGCCCAGCAACTGAAGCACAAGGTGATTGCCGAAGGGGTGGAAACGGTGGAGCAGTTGGCGTTCCTGAAGACCTCCGGATGCGATGAAGTGCAGGGCTACCTGTTCTCGAAACCGTTGCCGGCGGCTGAATTTGAGAAAGCGTTGCGGGAGAATTGGACGCCGGTGCAAGTCCCTGTATAATGCGGGCGGTCTTACCGACATAAGGAAACGTGGCCGAGTGGTTGAAGGCAACAGTCTTGAAAACTGTCGACGGTTTGCGCCGTTCGTGAGTTCGAATCTCACCG
>JAIENA010000499.1 GCA_019751755.1 Burkholderiaceae bacterium
GCGGTGGATGTGAGCCGGCTGGTGCTGTCGACCCTGCGCACCATCCACACCCAGGGCGCCGTGCCGCTGGGCTCCCCATACCCGGACCCGGCGCCATTCCCATGGTCGCGCATCAGCCAGTATGCCAGCGCCAATGCGCGCCGCCATCTGGAATGGAATGTGCTCGATGACCTGCCGCCGGGGAATCCGCAGTTCATCCGCCAGGTGGCGCGCCGCTACATGGAAAACGGGCTGGCGGTCGATCCGGCGGAAATCATCGTGACCGTCGGCGCCACTGAGGCGATCAACCTGTGCCTGCAAGCTGTGGCGCAGCCGGGCGACACGATTGCCGTCGAGTCGCCGACCTTTTACGCCATGCTGCATGCCATCGAGCGCATGGGGATGCGGGCGCTGGAAGTGCCGACCGATCCGGTCACCGGCATCAGCATCGAGGCGCTGCGGGCCATCCTTGCCCGGCAACGTGTGGCGGCCTGCATGGTGATGCCGAATTTCCAAAATCCGCTGGGCTTCCTGATGCCCGATGCCCGCAAGCGCGAACTGGTGGCGCTGCTGGCGCGCCATGATATTCCCGTGATTGAAAACGCCGTCTACAACGAACTGTATTACGGCGACAGCCATCCCGCGCCGCTGAAAGCCTATGACAGCAAAGGCCTGGTGCTGCACTGCTCGTCATTTTCCAAAAGTCTCACGGCGCAATACCGCATCGGTTGGGCGCTGCCGGGCCGCTATGCGGCGCAGGTGGAAAAGCTGAAATTCCTCAATACCCTGGGCACCCCCTCGCTGCCACAACTGGCGATTGCCGATTATTTGCAACAGGGCGGGTTTGACCGTCATCTGCGGCAAGTGCGCAAGGGTTACACGCAGCGCGCGCGTATGATGACGGCGGCCGTGCAGCGGTTTTTCCCGCGCGGGACCAGGGTGTCGGAACCGCAGGGCGGCTATGTGCTGTGGGTGGAGTTGCCGGATGGTGTCGATGCGATGCGGCTGTATACGCTGGCGCTGGAGCGCCAAATCACCATCGGCCCGGGCCACATGTTTTCAGCGCGCGGCGGTTATACGCATTGCATCCGGCTCAACTACAGCTATCCGTGGACCAGGGAGATTGAGGAGGCGGTGCGGACGCTGGGGCGGCTCTGCAGCGCTATTTAAACAGCAGGTGCCGCACCATCTCACGGCAGCAGGCAATGAACGAATCCTGGTTCAGTCCGGGATGCTGCACGGCGCGCAGCCGGACGCCCTGGAACAGGCAGATCAGCGCCTCCACCAGTCCCTCCATCGTGTCGCTATCCACCGCCAGCTGGTGGCGCTCTCGGCCCGCCACCAGCAAGGTCCGGAACTGGACTCGGGCGCGCAGGTCCGCGTCGCGCACCACGGCGGCGATGGCCGGGTTGCGCGACGCTTCGGCGGCGATTTCCAGCTGCAGCGGCCAGTTGGCCGGATTCAAATGGTCGCGTACGCCGTCGGCAACGTTGTCGACAATGGCTTGCAGTATGTCGTCCTTGCTGGCGAAGTCGCGCATCAATGCCGCGACGCGCTCGACGTGTTGTTCGACAAACGCGGCAATGATGGCGTCCTTGCTGCCGAAACAGTTATAGATATGTCCCGGACTCATGCCGGCGGCCTTCGAGATTTCCGCCATGCTCGCGGCATGGAAACCGCTGCGCAGAAAACAGGTTTTCGCCGCCGCCAATACCTGGCTGCGGCGCGATTGCGTACGCTCGGTGGTTGCCTGTTGCCGTGCTGTTGTCGTCATGAGAAGAGCGGGAGCGCCGCCTGTCAAATTAAAGGGTGAACGTTCATTCTAACTCGGCGGCGGTGTTATTTTTTAAGAATTTCGCAGTCAGAGCCCGACCGGGAACAGGATGGACTTTTCCTGCGTATATTCGTGCAGCCAGTTTTCGCCATATTCGCGTCCCAGCCCGGAGCGCTTATAGCCGCCGAACGGCGCGTCGGCCAGCTGGTACAGGCCGCCATTGATGACGACGCCGCCGGTGCGCAGTTGCAGCGCCATCTCGTAGGCCATGGCGGGATCGCGCGAGTGGATGCCGCCATACAGGCCATAGCGGCTGTCGTTGGCGATGGCCACGGCTTCGTCGTCGCTGTCGAAGCCGATCACGCAACCGACCGGGCCGAAAATTTCGTTTTGAGCGATCGCCATGCGGTTGTCGACGTCGTCGAACATGGTGACGTTGTAAAAATAGCCGCGTTCCAGGTGCGCTGGCCGGGTGCCGCCAAACGCCAGCCGAGCCCCTTCGGCCACGCCCTGTTCGACAAAGCGCTCGACCCGTTCGCGCGCCACGTTGCGGATCAGCGGTCCCATCATGGTGGCGGGATCGGCGGGATTGCCCGGCGCCAGCATGCCGACCATCGCCTGCATGGCTTGCAGGTAGGCGGGGCGCACCGCATTGTGCACCAGGTGCCGGGTCGCCAGCGCGCAGCCCTGGCCACAGTGGGTGGCAACCTGGAACAAGCCCTCCATTGCCGCTTTCTGGATATCGGCGTCTTCGCGCACGATCAGCGCGGACTTGCCGCCCAGTTCCAGCAAGGTGCGCTTGATGGTGGGCGCCCCTTGCGCCAGGATCGCCGCGCCGACCGGTTCGGAACCGGTAAAGGTAACCATGTCGACCGCGTCGTCGCTGGTGATCCGCCGGGCCACGGCGGCGTCGCCGGTGATGATGTTGAGCACGCCCGGCGGCAGCCCGATTTCACTGGCGATCTCGCCGAACAGCAGCGCGGAATAGGGCGTGTACGGCGACGGTTTCAGCACCACGGTATTGCCGGCCAATAGCGCCGGCACCAGTTTTGACAGGTTGGTCAGGAAGGGCGCGTTGTACGGCGTGATCGCCGCCACCACGCCCAGCGGTTCGCGCACCACCACGCCGCCGCCCAGCAGGCGCGCTTGCGGGATGAATGGCGACGGCGCGGTTTCCACCGGCAGGTGGCGCACCGATGGCGCTAGCGAACGCGCAATGGCCGCTTCGAACAGCGTCATCGGGCGGGTGTAGAACATGCGCTCGGCCAGCGCGCGCGTGACGCCGCCTTCGGCAATCATCAGGGTCTTAATCTGTTCGGCGCGTTCCGCCAGCGCGCGGTGCATGGCGCGCATCGTTGTCGCGCGCGCCTCGGCGCTCATGCGCGGCCATGGGCCCTGGTCAAAGGCGCGCCGGGCGGCGGCAATCGCCGCGTCGGCTTCGGCCAGGCCGCCGACTGGCGCGTGGCCAATGACGGCTTCGGTGGCGGGGTTGATGACGGCGTCGGTCTGGCCTGATTCAGGGCGGACCCAGGCGCCGTTGATGTACAGGCTGTCGATACGGGTATAGGGAATGGACATGATGTTGTTCTTTCGTGGGATTAAGCAGGCACGGCAGCCAACGTAAGCGGCGGCGCGCCGGTAACGCATTCCGCCGGCGGCGCCAGGATCAATTCCGCCGCGCGCATGGCCATTGCCATGGCGGGGCCGTTGGTATTGCCGGAAATGAGCGTCGGCATGATCGACGTGTCGACCACGCGCAAGCCCTGTACGCCGCGCACCCGCAACTGCGGGTCAATCACCGAGGCGGCATCGGCGCCCATGCGGCAGGTGCCGGCGGCGTGGAACGCGGTCGAACCGTGGCTGAAATACGCTTGCCGCAATTCCTCGTCCGTGTTGCAGGCGGGACCGGGGGCCAGTTCTTCCACCACATATTTGCGAAGTGCCGGCTGCCGCAGCATCGTGCGCATGAACCGCAACAGTGCGATGGAGTGGCGCTGGTCGCGTTCCGTGTCGAGGTAGTTGGCGACCACGGTTGGCGGCGCATCCGGATCGGCGCTGGTAATCATCACCGAGCCTTCGCTGTCCGGATTGGTGAAATAGCCGACCCAGGTCATGCCGGGCCGGGTATCGAGTTCGATTTTTCCGTCGCGTATCGTGAGGGAATACAGGCCGATGCCCAGTTCCGCGTCCGGACGTTCCAGGTCCGGCCGTGTCTTGACGAAGGCGCACACTTCGTGCGCCGCGTGGGTCATCGGGCCTGCGCCCAGGAGGAAATAGCGGCCCAGGTTTTTCAGCAGGCGCAAGCCGGAAAATTCGTGGTTCAGGCTGTCGCTGCGCACGCGCACCTGCAGCATGATGCAGCGGTGTTCCAGCAAGTGGCGGCCGACTTCCGGCACGTCCGCCACCACGTCGATGCCGTGCTTGCGCAGCAGCGCGGCCGGGCCCACGCCGGACAGTTGCAGCAGCTTGGGCGTGTTCAGCGCCCCGGCCGACAGGATTACTTCGCGCCGCGCGCGCGCCATGCGCACGTCGTCGCTGCTGGCCGGGGCTGCTGCGGCCGTGCGCAACACCACGCCGATGGCGCGGCTTCCTTCGAAGACCACGCGCAGCACGTCGGTGTTGGTTAGCACCGTCAAGTTGGCGCGCTCGCGGACCGGGTCGAGAAAGGCCTTGGCCGCGCTTTGGCGGCGGCCGTGCCAGATGGTGCGCGGCTGGTAGCCGATGCCACCCTGCAAGGCGCTGTTGATGTCCCGCACGCGCGGCACGCCCGCTTCGCCGGCCGCAGCAATCACGGCTTCGCACAGCGGATTGCCGGCCGGCTGCATCGACACCTTCAGCGGCCCGCCGGCGCCGCGCCATTCGGCCGCGCCCAGTTCGTGGTCTTCCATCGCCACATAGCAGCGGCCGATATCGTTCCAGCCCCAGCCGGTGCAGCCGGCCGCTTCCCAGGCGTCGTATTCGGCCGGGTGGCCGCGCAGGTAGACCATCCCGTTGACGGAACTCGAGCCGCCCAGCGTGCGCCCCTTGAGCCAGTCTTCGCTGCCGTGCCCGGGGCCCTGGCTGGCCTGATAGCTCCACACGTGCGGATTGCCCGGGTTGAGCATCTTGCCGATACCGCGTGGCATGTGGATCAGCGGGCTTTTATCGGGCGGCCCGCTTTCCACCAGCAGCACCGTCACTTCCGGGTTCGCGGACAGGCGGTTCGCCAGCACGCAGCCCGACGAGCCGGCGCCGACGATGATGTAGTCGTATTGTTCGTTCATGGATGTTCCTCAGCGCGTGGTTTCGCGCGCCACCATGGCTTCCATGCCCATGTCCTGTTCCGGCAGCGCGGCGCTCGGGATCATGAAACCGCCGGTAGAGGCGTCGCCCAGGATCGCGTACATGCCGCGGTTGAAGTCATACGTGACGCTTTTCAGCGCCAGCGGGATGCTGTGGTCGTACACCTGGAAGATCGAATTGAACATGGAACGGTACAACTGGCCGTTCTGGTCCCACGCGTCGAACATGCCGGCGCCGTAGCTGTCTTCGTCGATGTAATAGGTGCGTTTCGAGTACGCGTGGCGCAGGCCCGGTTTCAAGGTCGACTCGACCACCCACACGCGGTGCAGTTCCCACCGTTCGCAGGCCGGATTGGCGTGCTTGGGGGTGAATTGCGTCAGGTCCTTGCACTCGAAATTGAATTTATAGCTGTTGTAGGGGATCAGCATTTCCTTCTTTGCCACCAGCTTGAAGTCAAAGCGGTCCATCTTCCCCGAGAACATGAACAGTTCGTCGTACAAGGTCACACCGCCCAGGGTCGAGACCGGCGTGTCATAGACGAATTCCGGCGCCAGTTTCACGCGCCGCTGCCCCGGCGTGTAGCTCCACGCGCGCCGTGGTTTTTCCACAGTGTCCAGGTAGTCGGCGATCATCTCGGCCTGGCCGGCCTTGCGCGACGGCGAATTGGTGACGGCGTAGGCGCGCCAGTACAGCTGGGGATCGCGGTCGGTGAGCTTCAACTGGTAATACGGTTTCTCGACCTTGGTCAGTTGTTCGGACGTGATGGTGGGCTTGCCGTTGGCGTCGATGATCCACGAGCGGCCCGATGGAGTGGCAAAGCCGGTTTCGCCGATATAGCGCAGCAGCACGTTCCACATCACCTCATAGCCGGATTTCGGGATCGGGTACGGCAGGCCGCCGCGGCAGGCCGCATCGACCGCGTAATTGTCCTTCAGCGGCTTGCAGCTGGTGGCGTTGCGCACCGTCGCCTTCAGGACCGTCTCCGGCATGGCGGTGCTGCGGTGGGTCGGATAGACGTCGATGTAATAGCCGGGCATGTCCCGGATCAGCTTTTTCTGGCCTTCGCTCAGCTTGTCCAAGTGCTGGGCCAGGTTGGCCGCGTCGATGCGGTACAGGGGCTTGTCGGCCTTGTAGGGATCGACCCAGAAGCCGCTGCCGGCTTTAAAGCCGGCCGGGGCGGTGGTCAGGCCGCCGGTGTAGGGCGGAATCGTGCCCTCCTTGTTGCCGGCCTTGATGGCGCCGAATTCGGTCAGGGTCGTGCCCAGTAGCTTGGCTTCTTCCGGGCTGACGGCGGCGTGCGCCAGCGGGGCCCATGCGGCCATGGCTGCCAGCGCGGCGCAAGTGTGTTTGGAATTGATTTTCATGTTGTGTCTCCGGAACGGGTTAGAAGCCTGCCTTGAACGTAAACACCAGCCAGCCACGGTCGGTGGCGCCGACGCTGCCGGCGCCGCCAATCACCGTCAACCCGGAAGGGTCGTACTTGGTGCGCGCGGCGCTGTCGGCGTATTGCAGCGCGAATTCATAGCGCTGCGCGTAAGTCAGCTTGGCGCCAATCGACCACGCCAGGGACTTGCCGCTGCCGCCGCCGGAACTGGCCGCGTTGCCATCGATGCCGTAGTTCACCGAGAGCGGGACATCGAGGTCCCAGGACGGAGCCACTTGCAGGTATTGCGGCGAGAACGACAGCGCGATCGCCGTGTAATTTTTTGTGGAGCAGTCGTCGCCGCGGCCGCCCGGCTTGCCGTCGGGAGCCACGCAGGCCGCAGTGCCGGCGCCCTTGTACAGTTCCGCGTGGCTGGTGACTTTCAGCAGGCGGCTGTAGGCCAGTTCGGCAATGAAGGCGCCGGTGTCCCAGAAACGGGTGGCGGGCAGCAGGTACACGCCGTTGACCACCGCGTGCAATGTATCGCCGCGCGGTCCCTGGTGATCGAGCGGGCTGATGCCAGCCGCGTTGAGTGCGCCGTCCTTGCGGTAGGCCAGGTCACCGGCCACGCTGACGGAACCGATCACCTTGCCGGCGCTGATGCCGGTCATTTTCACTTGCTTGGGGTAGACCAGCCGGTAGCCGGTGGGCCCCGTGCCAACACCCGGGATGGTGACGAAATTGGCGAAATCCGGCGCGAACCACGGGTTGTAGTCGTCGAACCGGCGGTGGTACAGGCCAAAGGCCGATTCCAGTGCTTCCACGTTGAGCTTGGCGCCCACACCCCAGTTGCCGCGGCGGCCGGGTTTCAGCGAATCGGCGCGCGCCAGCGAGGCGCCGTTGGGCGCCACCGGCAACCGGTCCGGGCCTTCGAAGAACGGGTCGGCCGGCGCGAAATACGTGCCGCCATACGGCAGGCGCGACGCTTTCCAGTCCAGGAAATACTGCGCCATCAACGTCAGCGCGGGCGTGACCTGGCTTTTGACGTACAGCTGCGAGACCGGCAGGAACACTTCCTTGGTTTCAATCCCCGGGCTGGTGACAGCCTTGACGCCATCCACCGGCGACTGCGAATACGACATCGCGTGGGCAGGGATCAGCAAGCCTTCGCCAAAATAATTGGTCTGGCGTCCCAGCTTGACGTTGACCGGCACGTCACCCAGCTTGAGGTTGGTCCAGACAAAGGCGTCCAGCCATTCGCCGGCCGGCCCCTGCACGAAGCGCGACACCGCGTGGTTGTAGCGGTCGCCGAGGTAGCTCGACGCATAGCCGGGCACCGTGGTGCTGACGGTTGTGTCGTGGTAGGCGTGGTCGTACCAGGCCGCCGCGCTGATCCGCACGCCGGTCAGGTTGCGGTAATTGGCGTCGATTTCCGTCAGCAGGTCGAGCCGGTTGGTGACGACATCGCCCCGGCCGAATTTGCCGTCCGATTCGTCGTAGGTCGGATTGTTCAGGATGCGCTGGTCGGGCCGTTCGGCCCGCGTGCCCAGGTTGTAGCGCACGGTGTTATCCCAGCGCAGTTTCAGCTCGGGCACGCCGGTGTCGAGCTCCATGGCGGCGCCGCCGCCAGCCCATGCCAGCAACAGCATGGCCGTGACAGGGCGCAAGCGCGGCAGGCCGCGTGGTCGTCCATTACTTCTCATTCATGTCTCCTTGGTTGTTTTTCTACGCGTTCGGAAGGTGAAGTGGTGCGCGGTTGATTTTAGCGTATAAAAAAACAAAAATATCTACGCAATATGAATATAAATTAAATTAGTGTTGTTGTTATGCGTAGGTTTTTTTCAGGCGGTCGGCATAGTCTTGCGGCCCGCGCCGGGCCTGTGCTAAGGTGCCCGCCATGACCGATTCCACCATCCAGCCGTTCCGGCGCGAGCGTCCGCTTGACGAGTTCGACCTCGCCATCCTGGCGGCGTTGCGCGCCGCGCCCCGTGAAACCAGCAAGGCCATTGCCGAGCAGTTGTCCGTCAGCGAAGCCACCGTGGCGGCGCGCATCCGCGCCCTCGAGGGCGACCGGGTGATCAAGGTGATGGCGCAGAGCGACTTCCGCGCCGCCGGCTACCAGATCCTGGCCAGCGTGGACTTGCACACCGGCGGGCGCTCGGTGCAGGAAGTGGCGCAGGAATTGGCGGCGCTGGAACAGGTGGCGCTGGTCAGCATCCTGATGGGCGACCCGTCGATCTCGCTGATGGTGATGGCGGCCAGCCTGGAAGACTTGCAGCGGCTGACCACGTCCACCATCGCCGGCATGCGCGGCGTGCGCGCGGTGGAAACCACGATATTTTCTGAAATCATCAAGTACCGCAGCGAACTGGGGGCCCTGTGAAGCTCGACGACACCGACACCGCGATCCTGGCGCTGCTACGCGAAGATGGCCGCATGAGCAACCGCGAAGTGGGGCGCGCACTGGATATTTCCGAAGGCACTGTGCGCCAGCGCTTGAAAAAGCTGATCGATACAAAAGCCATGCGGCTGGGACTGGTGACCGATATCCACACCACCGGCCTGTCGGTCGGCGTCACGGTGCGCATCAAGGCCGTGCCCGAGCGCATCCGCGCCATTGCGCAAGCGCTGGCGCTGCTGGAGTCCACCAGTTTTGTTAGCCTCACGTTGGGGCGTTTCGATATCCTGGCCGTGCTGGTGGCGCGCAGCCGCATCGAGGCCGCCGAGATTATCGACAACCAGATCGCCAGCCTGGACGGAGTGCAGGCGGTCGACACGCAGGAACCGGTCAGCTATCCTAAACACCGTTATGATATGGTGTACATAGTTTAGATATCTGTTTATTTTCGATACGTGTTTGTCCGTATCGCGCCGCTCTCTTTGAATGATTATATTAAATATAGGCACAAAATAATAAAGTGTCTTAATTTAATCACTAAACGAGGAGACGGAAATGAGCACGGAATTTATCCCCAAGCGGGTCTTGGCCGCCGCGTGCGCCGGTGCGCTTGTGACGATGGCCGGCTGCGGTTCGGGCGAGAACGCCAAGGACCCGGTGTATGCCGCACCCGGCATTGCGCTGTTGTCGTCGAAAGCCGACTATGTGTCCGGCGGCGATGCGCTGGTCGACATCACCGTGCC
>JAIENA010000063.1 GCA_019751755.1 Burkholderiaceae bacterium
ATGGCTGACGCGGTGGAACTGCCGTTGCTGCCCGAGTGGCGCCAGGCGGTGAAGGACTTCTTCAAGGCCCAGTTCAAAGCCGGTGACATCGTGCAGCGCGCTTGGCTCGAAAGCCACTTCGGCATGGCGGTGCTGGACGAGAAAAAGCCTTTATTGCCTGCCGACTGGAACTCGCGGCAATTCGTCTGGTTGCGCAACCTGGACGCGTTCCGCGCTGAATTGTTGGAGAAGCACCAGATTTACTTATCCAACGTGGTTGGCGAAGGCTATCGCATAGTACCGCCGGCTGAACAGACCAGCATCGCGCAGGAGAAGTTCGAGCGGGAGGCAAAGAAGTCATACCGTGTGGCGGCAAACACACTGAAGAACGTCCGGCTGTGCGAGTTGACGGACGAGCAGCGGAAAGAAAACCTCGATGCTATTGCGAAATTGTCAATGCTTCGAGGCATGAATAAGGCGGTAATGGAGTAAAGGCGCGGTCGGCTAGGGTTAGGTCGGGTGGGGTTTGGCTCTGCGTGGTCCGGTGCGGCAAGGGCTGAAAACAGCTTGCAGCATCTTCGTAGAGGGTGCTGTGAGGTGCGTTGAGCATCCGGGCTTCGGCTGGGTTCGGCTGGGTGGGCTTTGGCGTGACGCGGCGCGACATGGTGGGCAAAGGCCTGGTTAGGTCGGGTAAGGTATGGGCTGACAACAGCTTCAAGCATCTGGTAACGGGTGCTTGGAGATGCGGTAAGCATCAAGGGTAGGGCTGGGCGCGCTCCGCTCGGGTAGCGTCTGGCAAGGTACGGTCGGGTACGTCACGGGCTGACAACAGCAGGGAGCGTCTGCACTGCGGGCGCTCTTTGATGCGGTTAGCATCGATGGCCGGGCATCCTCCGGCAGGGCGTGGTGCGCTATGTTTCGGCACGGCGTGGCATGGGCTGAGAACAGCAGGAAGGCAGTTCATCGAGCAGCCTTTCTGATGTCTTTGGGCATCAATGGTGAGGTCGCTTAAGGCTGGGCGTGTTAAGGCATGCCGAGGCGCAGCGCGGTTGGTTGAGGCGTGGCATGGGTTGCGAATGCAACTGGTAGGCGATTCCTCGAGTCGCCCTCCAGGTGTCTTTGGACACGAATGGCAGGTTATGATGCGGCCGGGTAAATCTCGGCAAGGCCTGGCGTGGTCAGCTAGGGCGTGGGTATTACGGGAAGCTCCAGTAATGGGGCTTTTCCTTTTTGAAATTGCAATGAAGTATTATTCCAAATCCAACAACTTTTGGAGTAATACCATGAGCGGTTTTGGCCTACTTATGATTGCTATTGTCGCACTCCCGCTGCTATGGGCGGTTGGCGCAGCCATGAGCGCGACCAGTGTACAGAAGAAATTTGCGGACCTCGGCACATTGACTGGCAAGACTAAGGCGGAAATCTTGGCGGTAGTCGGCCAGCCGAACAGTGTAAGCAGCGTTGGTGATGGCAAAACATTGCTCCAATGGCAGGCCACGGGCTATCACATTGCATTGATGTTCACTGGTGAAATCTGCGACGGTGTAACGCACGAACACTCGGCTTAAGCGGTCTGCGGCCAGCCATCCTGCACTTCCATGGACAGTTTTTGCGAAAGGGCGGTATCCTGCGCGCAACTGAGCCAGGGAGGGCCAAATGGGTTTCGTTGATCGCTACGTTCATTCGTTGAATTCCAATAATTTGCAGGACGATGAGCTGCACCACAGCACGGATGCGCTGTGCGCGGCGGCTCTGGCCGACGTCACCGGCGCCGGGCTAGGCGCGTTGTTGGCCCGCGTGAAATATGCCGACGGCAGCATTAGCAAGGAATTCGAGGGCGGCACGGCCAACCTGGCGCAGCTGCTGCGCGCGTGGCATCAAGCTGTGGTCTGGAAGGGGCGAGAGCGTCGTTGGGTGAGGGAAGGTACAGCTTGGGATGCGCAGGCAGCTCAGGCGCTTTACAAGCGCGTGGCCGAGCGCTCGCTGGCGCACTGGCTGGACGGGAAGTGCAAGCCATGTGGCGGCACAGGCAAGTATGAGCGCCTGGTGTGCAAGTGCTGCAAGGGAAATGGCGCCGCTGCGATCGAGTGCGGCGGCTTCGAGCGCGAACGTGTGCTCGACATGGTGGCCGAGCTGGAAAACCTGCTGATTTCGCACAACGCGCGGGCTGCTGGGAGGATGCGCCGCCAAGGTTGATTTGTTGCCCAAAGCAATAGTTGTATACTCGGCTAAACTCATGTATTCTTTAACCTTCCTATGTGCTAAATGCACTTTATTGCCAAGAAACCTACCGGACCTTGACCATGAAATAGCGTAAGCACACACAGACTTTTCGTACTCGTAATGATCGTCCAAGGCGGCGGCACCGATAGCGAAAATTTGCACGTAGCACGGCCAGTTGATGGTTTCGCACGCGCATACAGTCTGTGAAGGATCGTTCACCAGGCACCGATAGTCCTGGGAGCAAAAAATCGAAGCCCGCCCCGAAAGGATTGCGGGCTTTTTCAATTCCCGCTCCAGTTTCGCGAGGTCGCCATGACCGAGACGACCCGCCCGACCAAGCAGCAGGTCCGCGATTATCTTGAGCGCCGCACCCATGCGCCGCTGGAGCCGCCGCCCGACGCCGACGAGATCAGGCGGCAGCTGGGATGGTGGCTGATCCCGGAAAACAAGCGGCCCGACCAGGTCGACAAGGATTGATCGGTGAGGCCGCGCGCAGGCGAATCCAGCGCGGCGCCGATGAAAGGAGGGCTGGGGCATGAAGTAGTGGAAACTGACCATCACTGCTTGCCGCCATTCTGGCGCCCGGCAGCGTAGAAAGCGCGACGTCACTGCGCACGGGACAAAAATTGGCTGATGAGTTTCGGCGCGCCCGCCCGGAGATACTCAGGTGACGCCGCACACAGCGCGATAAGAATTTAGGGCCTCAAGGCCACCACCAGCCGGACGCTGCCACGAGCAGCGCGCCAAACCGGCCGCCGGGACGCTGTACCCCGGCACTACATGACTGCCTATTGCGGTTGCCGGAGCCTGGCCGATCGGTGACGCAGATAAAGCCTCAACCGCGCCCGCTGCAGGGCAATGCGGCATGAGGTTCATGGGTTCGAATCCCATACTGCAAGAGGCAGCCATGTGGTTTTGGGCTGGGAGTTCCCGGCCGCCACAACGAATTCGCCGTATTCACGGTACCTGACGCGCTGCGGCAACTCAGGGAGAGCGTGGAGCGGCACATTCACATTGCGCCCATAGCTCATTGGCAGAGCGGGGAGTTAAATCCAGACGTAGCACGTTCGATTCGTGCTGGGCGCACCAGTTTCACTGCGGGCGTAGCTCAATGGTAGAGCTGCTGCCTTCCAAGCAAACGACGCGGGTTCGATTCCCGCCGTCCGCTCCAGAATGCCGCGCCGGTCACATGCCGCGCTCCACCAGGTGAGGTGCCATATGCCCATGATCTCCGTGCGCGCTCGAGTTCGCGTTGCCTGGTGGCTGAAGCTGCATTTTTACGGCTTGGCTACCTGCTGCGCGCTGACCGGCCGAGAGCCGGATTGGGGCCGCGTCAGCTACTGGATTAACAAGGGTGTCTGCGTGGACTTTCGCGAGCCGCTGGTACAACGCTGCCGCCGCGCAGTCTTGGCAGTTTTTCGCTGGACCCGCCCATGAGCATGCTTGCCATGATGCTGATCCTGTTCGGCTACGACAAGCCTGCGCCGGTACCGTCCGCGCCACGCGCAACCATCAACCACAGCACTTGGCCATATCCATGCACCCGCACCCGTACCGCGACTTGATCGAGCGAGCCGTAAAGCAGGGCGACAACCAGATGCTCGACATGCTGGCGCAAGCGCTGGCGGACGCGGAGCGCGCAAAGCAGATCCTGCGCGCCAAGGGCTACGGCGTCACAGGCATGGCAATCAGCGCCACGGCGGCGCAGGTACCGGGTGCTGACGATTAACGAATGCTGGGCAGTCCCCGCCATAGCGCTCCAGCGGCGGGATGAATAGCGGGCGCAGCCACTGACGTATCGAAGGCCGACACCTCCACCGCAGAACATCGCGGCGTCATATCGGCGCGGGCAGTGGCCAGGAGTATTAAATGCAGAAAATTCAACATCCATCGAATAACGCCGTGCTCGGCGCGCCGGCCGGCTGGGACCAAGGGCATGTGCCGTGCAGCGCACTGCCGATCACGCGCACCGAGGTCGACGGCATGCCGACCGTGGTGTCCTTCTGGCGCCCAACCGCAGAAGAACTGGCCGTGCTGAACGCCGGCGGGTCCGTCGCGCTGTGGGTGGCCGGCACATCGATGCCGCCCGTTATGGTCGAAGTGGACCCACAGTAGCCATGGGCCGAAAGCCGCAACCCGCTGCGCCAGGCGCTGGCCGCCCGGTGCCACCACCCATGTTCGCCGACCCGATGAACTGCCGGTTCGCTCCGGCGCCAGAGCTGTTGAAGTGGGCGCGCGCGAACATCCTGACCGACGGCGGCCCGTTGTTCAATCCCGACCACGCCCACCTGGAATTTGCGGGCATCGCATTCCTTTGGGCGCCGGGTGGTTTCAACAAGCAGGGCCGCACGGTGCTGGGCATGTGCGAGCAGATGACATTCCGCTGCGGCCCATGGCAAAAAGGCCGCCAGCAACAACAAATGGCCGACTGGTTCGGCACGGTACCGGAATTCCTGATCACGCTGGATGCCCGGTATTGCCTGGAATGCACGGACGTCGACTTCTGCGCGCTGGTGGAGCATGAACTGTTTCACATCGGTCACGAACTGGATGACTTTGGTGCGCCAGCCTTCACCAAGGACGGATTGCCGAAGCTGGGTATGAGAGCGCACGATGTTGAGGAATTCATCGGCGTGGTCCGCCGCTACGGCGCCAGCGAGGACGTGCAGCGCATGATCGATGCAGCAAAGGGCGCGCCGGAGGTGGCGAAACACAACATTGCGAGGGCGTGCGGAACGTGTCTGCTGAAGGCGGCTTGACCTTGACGGCCTCTTGACGGAAGGCAATCCCATGGCTGCACTCAAGGACGAGGTTAAAGCCTTTATCGTGCAGGCCCTTGCGTGCTTCGATAAGCCCACGCAGGTAGTTGCTGCGGTCAAGGAGCAATTCAAGCTGGATGTCACCCGTCAGCAGGTCGAGAACTACGATCCGACGAAATACGCCGGCCGGACGCTGAACATCAAGTGGAAAACGCTCTTCGAAGACACTCGCAAGCGTTTTCGGGACCAGACGGCGGAAATCGGGATCGCCAACCGCGCGGCTCGGCTGCGCGCGCTGGACCGGATGGCGGACAAGGCCGAAGCCAAAGGTAACCTACCTCTGGCGATGCAGATAATTGAACAGGCGGCAAAAGAGGTTGGTGACGTCTACGTGAACCGCCGCCTTGATCCGCCGAAGGCGCCAGGCGATACGGGCGCGGGCATCCCGAGCGCCCCTGAATACACACTGGCACCAGATGAAGACCTCCCCGAGCATCCGATTCTCTGAGGGCCCGGTCGCGCTGACGCCGAAGCAGGCGAACATTTATTGTTGGGGCTGGCAGAAGAAGGCGCGCTTCCGTGATGCCGTTTGCGGCCGGCGCTTCGGCAAGACGTTCTTGGGCAAGGCGGAGATTCGTCGTGCAGCGCGTCTGGCAGCCGAGTGGGGTGTCAGCACTGAGGACGAGATCTGGTACTGCGCGCCGACGTTCAAGCAGGCTAAACGCGTTTTCTGGAAGCGCCTCAAGCAGGCTATCCCTCCCAGCTGGCGCGCCGGCAAGCCGAATGAGACGGAATGCTCGATCACCAGCAAGGCGGGTCACGTCATTCGCATCGTTGGCCTGGATGCTTATGACAACCTGCGCGGATCAGGCTTGTTCTTCGCGCTGGTGGACGAATGGGCAGACTGCCCTTACGTTGCATGGGAAGAGGTGCTGCGCCCTATGCTTTCCACCTGCCGCTTCGTCATCAACGGCGAGGAGCGGGTCGGCGGCCACGCGCTGCGCATCGGGACACCCAAAGGGTTTAACCACTGCTACGACAGTTATCTTGACGGGCAGGGTCGTGAACCCGACCACAAAAGCTGGCTGTACACCTCCGTGGACGGCGGCAACGTCCCGCCGGAGGAAATCGAAGCCGCGCGCCGGAAGATGGACCCGCGCACGTTCCGCCAAGAGTATATGGCGAGCTTCGAGAACTACCAGGGCGTCATCTATTACTGCTTCGATCGACGCCGGAATCATACCGACGACACGGTCAGGCCTGGCGACGCGCTGCACATCGGCATGGATTTCAACGTTGCACACATGGCCGCTGTGGTGTTTGTGATACGCGACGACCTGCCGCGTGCGGTGGATGAGCTTATGGAGGTCTTCGACACGCCGGCCATGATCCTGAAGATCAAGGAACGGTACCAGCAGGCTGGCCAGCAGCACACGATTGCTGTCTACCCCGACGCATCCGGTCAAAACCGGAAGTCCAGCGGTGCGAGCGAATCCGACCTGACGCTGTTGCGCACAGCCGGCTTCACGGTCGTGGTGGACCATAGCAATCCGGTAGTGAAGGACCGCATAAACAGCATGAACGCCATGCTGTGCAACACCTACGACCAGCGCCGGCTGCTGGTGAACACAAACAAGTGCCAGAAGTTCACGCTTTCGCTTGAGCGCCAGATTTATGACGACAAGGGCGAGCCGGATAAGAAGGGTGGCTTCGACCACGCCAACGATGCCGGCGGCTACTTCATTGCGAAGCGCTGGCCGGTTACCAAGCGTAGCGCGATCGTTTCGCCGCTGCGCATGTAACAAGGATTTTTATGACCGACGCCGTACGCAAAGTTTCCGCCGAGGCGGCCGAGCTGCACCAGCACTGTGACCTGATCGACGCGCTGCTGGGTGGTACCGGTGCAATGCGTGCCGCCGGTGAGCGGTATATGCCGCGTTGGCCTGGTGAAGACCAGGAAGCACACAAGACGCGCCTAGCCGTGGCCACGCTGTTCCCGGCCTATCAGCGGACCGTCGAGGTGCTGGGTGCGAAGCCGTTCAGCAAGCCGGTCACGTTCGGCGACGACGTGCCCACGAAGTTGCAGGAGTGGTGCCAGGATGTGGACCGCAACGGCAGCAACCTGCACGCATTCCTGTCGGCGATCTGTGACGAGGTGCTGGGTTACGGCTTCAGCGGGATCCTTGTCGATTACCCGCCGACCCGCGACGAGAACGATAATCCCTTGTATGTGACCAAGGCCGCAGAGGAAGCAGCCGGCGTGCGGCCTTACTTCGTCCAGATCCATCCCCGCAACATTCTGGGCTGGCGCAAGGACCGTGCTGGCTTGTCGCAGCTGCGCTTGCTGGAAATTGAGTCGGTGGCAGATGGTGAATTTGCCACCAAGGACATCGAGCAGGTCCGCGTGCTGGGCCGTGGCACCTGGCAGATCTGGCGCAAGTCGGAATCAGCAGGCAAGGAGACTTGGGTCATTCACGCCCAGGGCACCACCACCCTCAAGAGCATTCCCTTCGTGCCAGTGAATGCTAAACACCCGGGCTCGATGTTTGCACGGCCACCGCTGCTCGAGCTGGCGCACATGAACGTCGAGCACTGGCAGAGCAAGAGCGACCAGCAAAACATCCTGCATGTGGCTCGCGTGCCAATTCTGTTTGCGCGACTGCTGGGCGAAAGCGCACTGACGGTGGGCGCCGGCAGCGCAGTAAAGGCCGAGCATCCAGAAGCCGATTTGAAGTTCGTTGAGCATAGCGGTGCCGCTATCGAGGCTGGCCGCATGTCGATCCACGATCTGGAGGACCGTATGCGCCAAGCCGGCGCCGAGCTGCTGGTGATCAAGCCGGGCAACACGACCGAGGTGCAAACCCTGGCCGATAACGAGCAGGGCAGCTGCGCGCTGAAAAAATCAGCGGAAAACATCGAAGACGCCGCCGACCAGGCGCTGCAGTTCATGGCGGATTGGGTGGGCGAGACGGAAGGTGGGCACGTCACCATCTTCAAAGACTTCGGCGCCGCCACCCTGGCGGAGGCCAGCGCGGAGCTGCTGCTGAAGTCCAACCAGGCTGGCAAGTTGTCGGACGAGTCGTATTACGAAGAGCTCCAGCGCCGCGGTATCCGCTCGCCGGATGTGCCGTGGGTTGACGAGAAGGAGCGGATCGATAGCCAAGGCCCGGCGCCCGGCACCATGAAAGATCCTGAGAAACCATGATCGACCCGCTCCTCGACCACACAATCAGGCACAGCGTTGATATGGCCGGCTATGGCAATTTCGTGCTGGCCAAAATGATTCGCATCTTGAACCTCAGTGATGCGGACATGATGGCTGCGCTGCGAGCGGCGCTGGCCGACGTCGAGGCCGACACGTTCAAGGTCCAGCGCCTGGACAAGATGCTGGCCAGCCTGCGTGAAGTGAATGCCCAGGCCTATGCGGCGCTCTACGGTGGCATGACGGACGAACTGCAGGCGTATGTGGCCTACGAGGGGCAATTCCAGTACGACCTATACAAAGCCTTGGTGCCGGTGACGTTCAGCATCGCCAGCGTGGTGCCGGAACAGGTCTACGCGGCGGCCGTCGCGCAGCCAATGCAGGGCCGGCTGCTGAAGGACTGGGCGGCGAACCTGAGCGACAACCGGCTGCGCCGGATCCAGGACACCATCGCTGTGGGTTACACCCAGGGCAAAACGACGGCCGACATCGTGCGCGAGATACGCGGTACCAAGGCGGCGAATTATGCCGACGGACTGCTGGACACGAGCCGGCGCGAGATCGACGCCGTGGTGCGAACGGCCTTGAGCCACACCGCGCAGATCACGCGCAATCGCTTTTACGACGCCAACGACGACATCCTGGGCGATGAAATGTGGGTGTCCACGCTGGACGGCCGCACAAGCCCAGAATGCCGGGCGCGCGACCACCATCTGTACAAACTCAAAACGCACGAACCGGTAGGTCACAGCATTCCTTGGCGCGCTGGTCCGGGCCGGATCCACTGGTGTTGCCGTTCCAGCTCCGTCGCGCTGCTGAAGGGACAGACGGAACTGTATGGCACCAGGGCGTCGGCCGGCGGCCCGGTCAGCGCCAAGCTGTCGTACAACGACTGGTTGAAGCAGCAGTCGGCTGCCACGCAAGATGAAATCATGGGCAAGGCCAAGGGCGCCCGGTACCGTGCCGATGGTATGAGCGACGCTGCCTTCGTGAACAACAAGGGCCGCACGCTGTCGCTGAAGGAGATGCGCGAGCGCGATGAGCGTGCGTTCAAGCAGCCGCAGGGTACTTTCACAATTTACGACCCTGGTTTCCCGCGCTTGCAGCCCGATGTCAGCACGCCGGCGCGGGCCACTGCGGTCAAGCTGGAAGATCAGATTCGCGGCGAGAAGAACGAATTCGGCGCGTTCGTCAGCAAGGACGGCGGCGTGCTGTTGCGCCGTGCCGGGCTGCCGGACAAGGTCCCATACTCCGAAGACGAGTTGCGGTCGATGAAGGGGACGACGTTCACGCATAACCACCCGGGCGGTTTGTCATTCTCCGTCGACGACGTGCGCAACGCTTCGTTCGCTGACCTGGTCGAGTTGCGCGCCGTGGCGCCGCACTATCGCCACACCATGACACCGAAAGGGGCATGGCCAGGAGAGGGCCAAGTCCAGGCCATATA
>JAIENA010000116.1 GCA_019751755.1 Burkholderiaceae bacterium
TAATTTGAGTATCTTTATCATCTCCGCGACACATAGAAAAGAGGACTGAATGGCGAGTAACAACGTAGCCCAATTTGCCACCGAACTGAAGATGCCTGCAGATTTGCTGCTGACGCAGCTGCGTTCTGCTGGCGTCGAAAAGAGTTCGACGTCAGATCCATTGTCGAAAGATGATAAGGACAAGTTGCTGGAGCACCTGCGCCGTACCCACGGCGCAGTGGCAGACACGGAAAAGAAGAAGATCACGCTGACCCGCAAGGAAACCACCGAGATCAAGCAAGCCGATTCTTCCGGCAAATCCCGCACCATCCAGGTCGCGGTGAAAAAAGTACGCACCTTCGTGCAGCGTGATGATCCGGCGCCAGCCCCGACTCCGGCACCTGTCGCCGCACCGGTCATCGATGCCGCTGAACAGGCACGCCGCGAAGAAGATGTGCGCCGTCAGCAAGAGCTGATCGCACGCCAGGAAGCGGAACTGAAAGAAAAGCAGGAACGCCTGGCTAAGCTGGAATCGGAAAAAGCTGCGCAAGCGCAAGCCGCTGCCGCTGCCGAAGCCAAGCGCGCCGCTGAAGAGCAGGCCCGTAAAAACGCGGAAGCCAAGGCCGCCGCCGACAAGCAGGCTGCCGCCGTCGCCGTGAAGCCGGCTGAAAAGCAGGCTGACGCCGCTGCCGACGCCAAGAAAGCCGCCGCCGACGCTGCCGCCGAAGCCAAGAAAGCCGCTGCCGAAGCCGAATCCAAGAAAGCCAGTGAACAGGCTGCCAAGGAAGCCGCCGAACGTGCTGCCGCCACCGAGCGCGCACGTCAGGCCGTCGCCGACGAAGTGGCACAGATCAAGGCCATGATGAGCCAGCCGCGCCGCGTGATCAAGGCGCCTGAGCCAACCCCGGCCCCGGTCGTGGCCAAGCCGAAGCTGGCTGAAGGCACGCTGCACAAGCCTGCTGACAAGAAACCGGCAGCGCCAGGTACTGCCGCGCCGGCAGCCGGCGACAAGGACAAAAAAGGCGACAAGAAATCCATCAAGTCGGCCAATGTGTCGTCGACCTGGCAGGATGACGCCAAGAAGCGCGGTGCACCGGGCGGCCAAAAAGGTCGTGGCGGCGCCAACTCCAACACCGGCGGCCGTGACGGCTGGCGTAGTGGTGGTCGTGGCGGTCGTCGTGGCAACTCGCACTCGGATGATCGTGAATCGAACTTCCAGGCACCGACCGAAGCCATCGTCAAAGAAGTGCACGTACCGGAAACCGTCACGGTGGCCGAACTGGCGCACAAGATGTCGGTCAAGGCATCGGAAGTCATTAAACAGCTGATGAAGCTGGGTCAGATGTGCACCATCAACCAGGTGCTGGATCAGGAAACCGCGATGATCGTGGTGGAAGAGATGGGCCACAAAGCCTTCGCTGCCGCCGAGGATGATCCGGAAGCGATCCTGGCCGACCAGGGTGAGCACGCTCACTTCGAATCGACCCCGCGTGCACCGGTGGTGACCGTGATGGGTCACGTCGACCACGGTAAGACGTCGCTGCTGGACTACATCCGCCGCGCCAAAGTGGCATCGGGCGAAGCGGGTGGCATTACGCAGCACATCGGCGCTTACCACGTCGAAACGCCGCGCGGCATCATTACCTTCCTGGATACCCCGGGCCACGAAGCGTTCACGGCAATGCGTGCACGTGGTGCGAAAGCGACCGACATCGTGATTCTGGTGGTGGCAGCCGACGACGGCGTGATGCCGCAGACCAAGGAAGCGATTGCGCACGCCAAAGCAGCCGGCGTACCGCTGGTGGTGGCGATCAATAAGATCGACAAACCGGGCGGCAACCTGGAGCGCGTGACGCAGGAACTGATCGCCGAAGGCGTGGTGCCTGAAGAATACGGTGGCGATTCGCCATTCGTCCCAGTGTCGGCAAAAACCGGCCAGGGCATCGACTCGCTGCTGGAAAACGTCCTGCTGCAAGCCGAAGTGCTGGAACTGAAAGCACCGGTCGAAGCGCCTGCGCGTGGCCTGGTGGTGGAAGCCCGCCTGGACAAAGGTCGTGGTCCTGTTGCCACCATCCTGGTGCAGTCCGGTACCCTGAAGCGCGGCGACGTCGTGCTGGCAGGTTCGTCGTATGGCCGTGTTCGCGCCATGCTGGACGAAAACGGCAAGGCGATCTCGGAAGCCGGCCCATCGATCCCGGTTGAAATCCAGGGTCTGACCGAAGTGCCGGCCGCCGGTGAAGAAGTCATGGTGATGGCGGACGAGCGTAAGGCACGTGAAATCGGTCTGTTCCGTCAAGGTAAGTTCCGCGACGTGAAGCTGGCAAAACAGCAAGCGGCGAAACTGGAAAACATGTTCGACCAGATGGCCGAAGGCGAAGTGAAGAACCTGCCGCTGATCGTCAAGACCGACGTGCAGGGTTCGCAAGAAGCGCTGGTCAGCTCGTTGCAGAAACTGTCGACCTCCGAAGTGCGCGTACAAGTGGTTCACGCAGCCGTCGGTGGTATCACGGAATCGGACGTCAACCTGGCAACCGCCTCGAAGGCCGTCATCATTGGCTTCAATGCCCGTGCCGATGCCCAGGCGCGCAAAGTGGCCGAGACCAACGGCGTCGATATTCGCTACTACAACATCATCTACGACGCGATCGAAGAGGTGAAAGCAGCACTGTCCGGCATGTTGGCGCCAGAGAAACGCGAAACCGTGACCGGCCAGGTCGAAGTGCGTCAGGTTATCCTGGTGTCGAAGGTCGGTGCGATTGCCGGTTGCTTGGTCACCGATGGCGTGGTCAAACGTGTCTCGTCGGTTCGTCTGCTGCGCAACAACATCGTGGTGTGGACTGGCGAAATCGACTCGCTCAAGCGCTTCAAGGACGATGCGAAAGAAGTCCGCGCCGGTCTGGAATGCGGTCTGTCGCTGAAGAACTACAACGACATCCAGGTTGGCGACACCCTGGAAGTGTTCGAAGTGCAGGAAATCGCCCGTACGCTGTAATCGCGGAAGGCAGCAGTACTGGCGGGTGCTTCCGCCTCGCGCGCGGCGCGAGGAAGGAAGCACCCGCTTTTTCATATTGGTTTAATCATGGCAAAACATAGCAAAAACATTCCACAGCGCGGCGTGCGTGTGGCGGACCAGATCCAGAAGGATTTGTCCGAACTGATCGCCTTCGAACTGAAAGATCCGCGCGTGGGCATGATCACGTTGTCGGAAGTCCAGCTGACGCCCGACTATGCGCACGCGAAGATTTTCTTCACGACGCTGAAGGACGACAAGGACGCCATCAAGAACACGCTGGCCGGCTTGCACGCCGCCGCCGGCTATCTGCGCAACCAGCTGGGCAAGCGTTTGCATATCCACACCTTGCCGCAACTGCATTTCGTGCACGACACCTCGACCATGCGCGGCATGGAAATGTCGGCGCTGATCGACCAGGCCAACGCGACCCGCGCCGCCGACTACGAAGGCGATGACGGCGACAAAGGCAACAAAGGTAGCGAAGGCGGCGAATGAATCAGGCGAAGGTAAAGCGCGTGCGCGACATCGTCGACGGCGTGCTGCTGCTGGACAAGCCGGTTGGTTTGTCCAGCAATGATGCGCTGATCAAGGCCAAGCGCGTGCTCAATGCGAAGAAGGCGGGCCATACCGGCACGCTCGATCCGTTTGCCACGGGCCTGCTGCCGCTGTGCTTTGGCGAAGCCACCAAGTTCTCGCAGGATTTGCTGGAGTCCGACAAGACCTATTTGACCACCGTGCACCTGGGGCAGCGCACCGATACGGGCGACACCGAAGGCCAGGTCATCGAGACGCGCGACGTGAACGTCACGGTCGAACAGATCGAGGCCGTGCTGGCCACCTTCCGTGGTCCGATCAAGCAAGTGCCGCCGATGTATTCCGCCTTGAAGCGCGATGGCAAGCCGTTGTATGAATATGCGCGCGAAGGCATCACGCTGGAGCGTGAAGCGCGCGACGTGACGATCCATCAACTGACATTCGTGTCGTATGAGGCGCCGTTCCTGAAGTTGTCCGTCACCTGCAGCAAGGGCACCTATATCCGCGTGCTGGGCGAGGACATCGGCGCCGCGCTCGGTTGCGGCGCGCATTTGAATGCGCTGCGCCGGACTCAGGTTGGTGACCTGGTGCTGCAAGATGTGGTGACCCTGGAGCAACTGGCGGCACATGCCGAACCGTTGTCGCTGCTGGCGCCGGTCGATGCGTTGTTGTCGTCGTTCCCGCCGGTGCAGCTCACCAGCGAACTGGCCAAGCGCTTCCTGCAAGGCCAGCGTTTGCCGCTGGGGAAAGAGCCGGAAGCGGTGCTGCCGGCCGAGTATATTGGCCGCGTGCGCGTGTATCTCGACAGTAAATTGCTGGGCACCGCGCAATTGCAGAAGTTCTCGATCCTGGCGCCGGAGCGCTTGATCGCCACCGCGCAATCGTAGTCCGTTGCGCGGGCTCGGTAGGGCGGCTGTTACAAAGCCGCCTGCGTGCGCCGCGTTGCCGCAGGCATGGCGGGATTGAATCCCGCCCTACGCAGACGCCGCAACACCGTGTCGGGCGTCCCGGGCCGACTGGGTTACATTCTGCCCTTGTATCCCACAAACACCCCGCCCGGCAGCAACTGCACCGACCACGGCCCGCGCTGGTGTTCCAAATAACCGGCCGCCACGCCGATCGCCGCCCCCGCCAGCACATCGCTCTGCCAGTGATCGCGGGTTTTGACGCGCGACACCATCTGGTAGGCCGGCAGCGCCGCCAGTAGCCACACGGCCGGCTGTTCACGTGCATATTCGATGATCAACGGCGTCACCAGCGCCGCCGTGCCCGCCACATGGCGGCTGGGGAAGCTGTCGCCGCCCTTGCGCCAGCGGTCCGGGTCCGAGGTTTCCGACGGACGCTCGCGACCCGCCGCGCTTTTCAGTAGCGTCGACGCGGCATACGACAGCACGAACGCTTCGCCCCCTTGCTACAGATCGGGCAGGGCGAGGAAGCCGCTCAAGGCGAGGGCAAGAGTAGGAGTGCGCATGGGAGAGAAGTTGTTTAAACCAGCCGCAACCATAGGGTAAAATCCCGTATTCCGGCGTTTTCACCGCCAATCTTGTTCCCAACGTTCAGAATGTTGCCTACTCTGTGTTATACTAGTGGGTTCCAGTCTCGCACATCCTGTGCGCACCGCAGTTTCTCTGTACTTACAACGACTATGTCTAATACTAAACGCGCTATCCGCAATATCGCCATCATCGCCCACGTTGACCACGGCAAGACCACCCTGGTCGACCAGCTGCTGCGTCAGTCCGGCACCTTCCGTGAAAACCAGCAAGTCGACACCCGCGTGATGGACTCGAATGACCTCGAGAAAGAGCGCGGCATTACGATTCTGTCGAAGAACTGTGCAGTGGAATACGAAGGTACCCACATCAACATCGTTGACACCCCGGGCCACGCCGACTTCGGCGGCGAAGTGGAGCGCGTGCTGTCGATGGTTGACTCGGTGCTGCTGCTGATCGATGCCCAGGAAGGCCCGATGCCGCAGACCCGTTTCGTGACCCGTAAAGCGCTGGCCCTGGGCCTGAAGCCGATCGTCGTGGTCAACAAGATCGACCGTCCGGGCGCGCGCGCTGACTGGGCCATCAACCAGACCTTCGAACTGTTCGACAAGCTGGGCGCCAACGATGAGCAGCTGGACTTCCCGATCGTGTACGCATCGGGCCTGAACGGCTACGCCGGTCTGGACGAATCCGTGCGCGACGGCGACATGAAGCCGCTGTTCGACGCGATCCTGAAGCACGTTCCAGTGCGTGACGACAATCCGGATGGTCCGCTGCAGATGCAAGTGACGTCGCTGGACTACTCGTCCTACGTTGGTAAAATCGGTATCGGTCGCGTTTCGCGCGGCCGCGTCAAAGCTGGCCAGGACGTGGTGTTCATGAACGGTCCTGGTTCGACCCCGCAAAAAGGCCGCATCAACCAGGTGCTGAACTTCAAGGGCCTGGAGCGCGTGCTGGTTGACGAAGCGGTTGCCGGCGACATTATCCTGATCAACGGTATCGAAGAAATCGGCATCGGTTCGACCGTGTGCGCACCGGAAGCACCGGAAGCGCTGCCAATGCTGACCGTCGACGAACCAACCCTGACCATGAACTTCATGGTTAACAACTCGCCACTGGCCGGTCGTGAAGGCAAGTTCGTCACCTCGCGTCAACTGCGCGACCGTCTGGACAAGGAACTGAAAGCCAACGTGGCGCTGCGCGTTGCCCCAACCGACGACGACACCATCTTTGAAGTGTCGGGTCGCGGCGAGCTGCACCTGACCATCCTGATCGAAAACATGCGTCGCGAAGGTTTCGAGCTGGCCGTGTCGCGTCCACGCGTAGTGTTCAAAATGGTTGATGGCGTGCGCCACGAGCCGTACGAGCAACTGAGCGTTGACGTCGAAGAAGTCAACCAGGGTGGCGTGATGGAAGAACTGGGCCGCCGCCGTGGCGACCTGCAAAACATGGAATCGGACGGCAAAGGCCGTGTGCGTCTGGAGTACCGTATTCCTGCGCGTGGCCTGATCGGCTTCCAGGGCGAATTCATGACCCTGACCCGCGGCACCGGCCTGATGAGCCACGTGTTCGACGCCTACGCGCCAGTCGACAACACCAAGGGTGGTGAACTGGGTAGCCGTCGTAACGGCGTGCTGATTTCGCAGGACGACGGCGCCGCCGTGGCCTACGCGATCTGGAAACTGCAAGATCGCGGCCGCATGTTCGTGGTCCACAACGACCCAGTGTATGAAGGCATGATCATCGGTATCCACTCGCGTGACAACGACCTGGTGGTTAACCCGATCAAGGGCAAGCAGCTGACCAACGTGCGTTCGTCGGGTACCGACGAAGCCGTGCGCCTGGTGCCGCCAATCCAGATGTCGCTGGAATACGCAGTCGAATTCATCGACGACGACGAACTGGTGGAAATCACCCCGAAATCGATCCGCCTGCGCAAGCGCTTCCTGAAAGAACACGAGCGCAAGAAAGCCCAGCGCGAAGGCGCGTAATCCGTTACGGATTGCTTGTCTGAAAAAGCCCGCCGCCTCGAAAGAGCCGGCGGGCTTTTTTCATGGACGAATCCCCGCCGAACGGTGAAATGTGGTCTACTTAGCCAGACCCCCCACTACCGGAGACGGCAATGAGCAACCCGGCGTTTGGCTTGTTTGGACAAGCCGTGGAATACTGGACCGATGCCTGGCAGCGGTCTGTTTTGATGATGGACGTGCTGTACCAGCGCGGCAATGAACGCAATGCGCGTGAACACGAAACCGCGCCCCACGTCCTCAGCTTTGAATTCGATACCCTGATCGATGGCCGCACCCTTGAGCGGCCCTGCAATTACAGCCTGATGCGCATCGTGCCGCCGCCCGGCGTGGTGATCGATGACAGCAAGCGCCCCTTCATCGTGTTCGATCCGCGCGCCGGCCATGGCCCCGGCATCGCCGGCATGAAACAGGACAGTGAAATCGGCGTGGTACTCAAGGCCGGCAATCCGTGCTACTTCGTCGGCTTCCTGCCCGACCCGGAACCGGGCCAGACCATTGAAGACGTATGCCGCGCCGAAGCGCGCTTCATCGAGCACGTGGCGGCGCTGCATCCACAAGCCGAAGGCAAGCCGGCGCTGATCGCCAATTGCCAGGCCGGCTGGCAAATCATGATGACGGCCGCGCTGCGTCCCGGCATCACCGGACCGCTGATGCTGGCCGGCGCGCCGCTGTCGTACTGGGCCGGCGTGCGCGGCAAGAACCCGCTGCGCTACCTGGGCGGCTTGTCTGGCGGCACCTGGATGACCTCGCTGGTGGGCGACCTCGGCAATGGCCGTTTCGATGGCGCCCACCTGGTGTCGAATTTTGAAAGCATGAACCCGGCCAACACGTATTGGAAGAAGGCGTACAACGTGTATGCCAATGTCGATACCGAGGCCGAACGCTTCCTCGAATTCGAGCGCTGGTGGGGCAACCCGGTGCTGCTCAATGCCCACGAAATGCAATTCATTGCCGACAACCTGTTTGTCGGCAACCGCCTGTCGAACGGCACCATCCATGACAGCGATGGGCGCCGCATCGACTTGCGCAACATCAGCGCCCCGATCATCGTGTTTTGCTCGTGGGGCGACGACATCACGCCGCCGCAGCAGGCGCTGGGCTGGCTGCTCGACTTGTATGAAGACGACGCCGCGCTGGTGGCGGCGGGGCAGACCGTCATTTACTCCACGCACCAGTCGATCGGCCACCTTGGCATCTTCGTGTCGGCCTCGGTCGCCAACAAGGAACATGAGGAATTCACGCGCTCGATGGACCTGATCGACGTGTTGCCGCCGGGCCTGTATGAAGCCGTGTTCGTGGAAAAAAGCGACGACATGGCCAATCCAGCCCTGGCCGATGGTCGCTACGTGATGCGCTTCGAGCGGCGCGACGTGCGTTCGCTGGCGGCGATGGGTGGCAACGATGAGGAAGACGAACGCCGCTTCGCCACCGTGGCGCGGCTGTCCGAAGTCACGCAAGGCTTGTACCGCACCTATGCCAGCCCGATGGTGAAAGCCATCGCCACCGAGCCGGTGGCGGAATGGCTGCGCTTCATGCACCCGTACCGACTGCGCTACGAAACGTTTTCCGATAAAAATCCGCTGATGAGCGGCATCCCGGCACTGGCCGAAAAAGTGCGGGCCGAGCGCCAGCCGGTCTCGCCCGACAACCCGTTCGTCAAGATGCAGGAGCAGGTCTCGAACGGCATCATCGCCATGCTGGACCAGTACCAGCATGCGCGCGACCAGTGGGTGGAAAACTTCTTTATCCATGTGTATGGCCAACCGCTGCTGCAAACCCTGGTCGGCTTGCGGGCCGATTCGGGCAGCGTGCGCCGCCGCATCGGGCGCGACATCGCCCGTGAGTCCGTGCTGGCCGCGCGCCGCACCGAACTGGCCAAGCACATGGCGACCGGCGACGAATCGGACGGCGTGGTGCGCTCGCTGTTGTATGTGGCGCGCAGCCCGGAAATGCGCTCTGCCGACGAGCGCGCCTTTGCCGCGTTGCGCGAAGTGCGTCAGCTGATCCCGGCCAGCCGGCGCGTCTCGCTGGCGCGTTTCAAGGAAATCGTCCATGAGCAAAACATGATCTTGCAACTCGACGAAGCCCGCGCGATGGTGGAAATGCCGCACCTGATGCCGCTTGACCCGGAAGGGCGTCAGCGGGTGTGGGGCAGCATCCAGGCCATCATGACGGCAGCGGGCGAGCTCAAGGGCGAGGCAGCGCGGCGTCTGGCCTACGTGGGTGAATTGCTGAAGAGCCCGTCGCCTGACCTGTCGATCGCGCCGCCGAGCGTCCCCGACGCGGCGCTGCCGCACGTGACGCTGGAGCTGAAGGCGGCCCCGCTGGGGGAGATCCCGACCTCGGCCGCCGGCATCGATCCGGACGATGAGCCGCCGCCGCTGGTACCGCCGCTGGCCGCATCGCGCGCTTCCGGCGCCGCCAAGGGCGGCGATAAAGGCAATGGCAAACGCCGGGGCAAGTCGCCCAAATAGCCGGCATGGGTTGGGGGCGATCTGCCGGTATAATACGCAGCCCATTTTTCAACGCTGCGTCGCCCCCATTGCCATCATGACCATCCTGTCCGATATCGCCACCGCCGTTCCCGCCGCAAACAACGTGAACGGCCGCCGCCTGTCCGTGGCGCCCATGATGGACTGGACCGA
>JAIENA010000205.1 GCA_019751755.1 Burkholderiaceae bacterium
TACCACACCGCCGCGCTGTCGACCGACAACCTGGCCAAGGAATACTTCGGCGACCAGGGCATGCTGGGCTACGTGGCTGGCGTCCAGCGCAAGGAAATCCGTCAGGGCATCGCTTGCGTCAAACACCAGAACATGTCCGGTTCGGACATGGGCGACGACCACAAGGAATACTTCAGCGGCGAAGCGGCACTGAAAGCCGCCGGTAAAGACAACACGATGAATCAGTTCCATTAATTCACCGGCTATCCAGTGAAGCACAACGCCACCGGCCTGCGCCGGTGGCGTTTTACATTGGGCCTCGTGAAAAAAGCATGTAACCAAGCCGCCCCATAGTTGACAAATTGATATGCCGCAGTAATACTCCTGCGCATGATAGAACTCAGCAATATCCGCAAGACCTACCGCCAGGGCGGCAACCAGATTCATGCCCTCGACGGCATTGATCTGCATATCCGGCAAGGCGAATTTATTGCAGTGATGGGGCCTTCCGGCTCCGGCAAATCCACGTTGCTCAATGTGCTGGGCGGGCTGGACCGGCCTGATAGCGGCCACTACCGCCTGGCGCAAGATGAAATCAGCGCGCTCGATGATGATGCCGCGTCCGACGTCCGCAACCGCCGCATCGGCTTCGTGTTTCAATCTTTCCACCTGTTGCCGCGCCTGACCGTACTGGAAAATGTGTTGCTGCCGCAGCGCTATGCGCGCACGGCCGATACACAGGCGCCGCAGCGTGCCCGCGCCCTGCTCGATCGCATCGGGCTAGGTCACCGTCTCGACCATTTGCCGAGCCAGTTGTCCGGCGGCCAGTTGCAGCGCGCCGCGATTGCCCGTGCCCTGCTGAACCAGCCGGCGCTGCTGCTGGCGGACGAACCCACCGGCAACCTCGATTCCAGCAGTGCCGCCGACGTGTTGGCCTTGCTGCGCGAATTGCATGCGGGCGGCCAGACGCTGGTGCTGGTCACGCACGACCCGGCCGTGGCCGCCAGCGCGCAACGCACCATCCACTTGCGCGACGGCCGCATTACCGCCGGCCACGCATGAAGCGCCGTTACCTCGCCATGATCGGTGCGATGCCATTGTTGACACTGGCCATCGCCGCCGCAGTCAGCCATGCCGACAGCGCCCCAACGGCTACAGCTACCACGGCCACCACGGCCAGCCATACCCCCCCGGCAGCGGCCGGCACGCCAGCGCGCCCGGTATTGCTGACCGGTGAAGTGGAGGCGCAGGATTCGCAAACCATCTTTGTGCCGCCGTCGGACAGTTCGCCGCTGGTGTTGCGCAATTTCGTGCCCGAAGGCAGCCAGGTCAAAGCGGGCGATGTGGTGTTGCGCATCGAGACCGGGGGCGCCGCCAATGTCGACCGCCTGAAAACCGAACTCGATGCGGCCCGCGCACGCACCGAACGCGAAACCGCCAATCTGGAAGTGGCGGCGGTCGAGGCGGAGAAAGCGCAGACCAGCGCCCTGGCCGCGCTCGATAAGGCCAAGGTGGATGCCGCGTTGCCAAAACAACAGATCACCGCGCTCAATTACGACCGCAACCAGCTTGAACTGGACCGCGCCACACGCGACTTCGCCATCAAGCAGGGCAGCCTGCAAAACGCCCGCGCAGCGGTGGCGCGCCGCAAGGAAGACGGCGCACTGGAAATCAAGAAGCTGCAGATCAACGTGGCGTTCCAGATCGCCCAGTTGGCGCAGGCGGAAGTGCGCGCCAAGCGTGACGGGGTGGTGGTGCACGGCTACAGCCCATGGCGCGGCGAGCGGCTCGATGAAGGCGCCTCAGCCTGGCCCGGCAATACCGCCGGCGTGGTGCTGGGCGACGGCCAGATGAGCGTCACGGCGTGGGTTCTGGAAGCGGACCGGCCCTACTTGCGCGATGACCAGCCCGTCAGCGTGCGGTTCGACGCGCTGCCCGGCGTGACGCTGAACGGCAAGATCGCCGCCATCACCAGCGCGCCGGAAGCGCGTCCACGGTGGGGGACGGGCCGCTATTTCCGGGCCAGCATTGCCTTGCCGGAAAACCATGGCTTGCCACTGGTCGCGGGCATGAGTGCATTGGCCGAACCGCTGGCGGCGCACCAGCCCGCCCCCACCACGACGCCACGTGCCGCCGCCGGCACGCTGACGGTCGAAGGTGAAATTGCATCACGCCTTACCATGCCGATAGCACCGCCCACCATTCCTTATGTGTGGCAATACCAACTGGCCCAGTTGGCACCCGAAGGCATGATGGTGGAAGCGGGTCAACCGATTGCGGTGTTTGAAGCGTCGGAAGTCACCAACCAGCTGGTCAGCCAGCAGAGCACGCTCAATGAACGCCAGCGCGCGCTGGAAAAATTGCAGTTGGAGCAGATCGAGGCCGACCGCGCCGGTGCATTGGCATTGGCCGAGGCGCACAGCAATGCGGAAAAGGCGGAACGCAAGGCCAGCGCGCCCAAGGAATTGATCCGCCGCGTCGATTACGACAAGCTGGTGATCGAGCGCCTTGAAAAAGCCGAACTGGCCAGGCTGGCGCAAGTACAACTGGAGGCGCAGCGGCGCGCCCGCCAGGCCGAGCACACCGGCTTGCAGGCCGAAGTGGCGCAATTGCGGACCCAGCTGGCCGCCCTGCGGCAAGGCCAGGCGGCGCTGACCGTGGCCGCGCCACGGCGCGGACTGGTGCTGTACCGGACCAATTTCAATGGCGAAAAGTTCAGCCCCGGCAGCCAGATCTGGATGGGCTTGTCGGTCGCCACGCTGGCCGATCCGGACCAGTTGTGCGTCAACGCCAAGGTCCCCGAGGCGCAAGCGGCCAGGGTCGCTGTCGGCCAGGCGGCGCGCGTCACCGTCTCCGGCGCGCGCCAGGCGCTGCTGGCGCGGGTCACGGCACTGGGCCGCGCGTTTCATGGCAAATCCGGCGCGCAATCGACCATCGTGCGGGACATCGAACTGCAATTCGATACGCCGCCCAAAGACCTCAAACCTGGCGCTGCCGTCCAGGTCCAGCTGCTGCCGCCCACCGCGCAGCGCGCCGCCCCTCCCCCAACCCAGTCGTGAACCGATCCATGTCCCTGCCCCGCCAAGCGGCCCGCCATCCGGCACTGAGCACCCTGCTGGCGGCCAGCCTCACCGTGCCAGCGCTGTTGCTGGCCGGTTGCAATGCCTCGCCCCCGTCCTCCGCCAGTCCCAGCGAAACGCTGACCGCGCGCGCCTGGCATGAAACACTGGAAGTCGAAGGTGAAATCAAGGCCGCCACCAACACGCCGCTGGCGGTGCCCGGCGGCGGCTGGTCGCGCCGCGTGCTGGTGGAGATGGTGCCCGATGGTAGCAGCGTCAAACAAGGCCAGGTCGTGGCGCGCTTCGATGCGCCGCAGGCGCGCGTGGAATTGAGCCAGGCCGAAACAGAACTGCTGCGCAAGACGCTGGCGGAGGAAGCCAGCCGCCAGAATGCGGCGGTTGAGCACAATGTGCTGGCCGGCGAACGCTCGAAGGTCGAAGGCGATCTCGGTTTGAGCCAGCGCTATGCCAAGGTCGACCTGAGCGTGTACGCCCGCAATACCATCCTCGATGCGCTGGCCGATGTCGGCTTCCTGACCAACAAGCGCAGCTACCTGGAATGGAAAGGTGGCCAGGCGCAGGCGCGCACAGCGGCGCAGGACGCCGTGCTCGATTCGCAGCGCGACAGCGTGGCCAAAACGGCGGAACAAAAACGCCATAGTCTGGCGGCACTGGAACTGGTGGCGCCGCACGATGGGGTATTCCTGCTGGCGGCGCGCTGGGACGGCGCCAAAGCCCAAGTCGGCGCCAACCAGATGGGTGGCGAGGAATTCGGTTCGCTGCCGGACCTGGACCATTTGGTCGCGCATTTCAGCGTGGCGGAAGGCCAGGCGTTCGGACTCAAGCCCGGCTTGCCGGTCCGCGTGCGCTTGTCCGGCACCGGCACCGAATTGGACTTGACCGTGACCCGGGTCGGCAGCAGTGCCGCCACCGTCTCGCCCGAATCCCCCGTCAAATACAGCGACTTCGACGCCGCCATCGATACCGCGCAGGCACACCGGCTGGGACTGAAACCCGGGCAGGCGCTGCACGGCGTGGTGCGGCTGGTGGCACGGCCGGCCGTGCTGACGGTGCCGAATATCGCCGTGGTACAAGATGGCGCCAGCTACGCCGTGTATACCGACAATGCGGGCCAGCCGCGCAAACACCAGGTGGAACTGGGCCAGCGCGGCCCGGTGCGCAGCGAAATCAAGGCCGGCTTGACGCCCGGCGTGCGCATCCTGCTGGTACCGCCAACAGAAAAGAAAGCTTCCTGATGAACCGGGCATTATTACTGGAAGCCGTGGCCGAACTGCGGCGGCGCAAATTACGCACCGGCCTGACCCTGCTGGGCATGATCTTCGGCGTGGGCGCCATCGTTGCCATGCTGGCCGTGGGCGAAGGCAGCAAGCGCGAAGCGCTGCGGCTGGTGGCGGAGCTGGGACTGGACAATGTGCTACTGGAAAGCAAGGCCATCGAAGCAGAACAGTTGAAGGAAGTGCGGGCCCGTTCACTGGGCTTGTCGGCAGCGGACGGTGCGGCCGTGCTGGCCGTGGTGCCGGGCGCGCAATCGGTGGCGCTGAAAAAAGAAATCAAGGTCGAGCAATTGGTGTATGGCGAACAGGTCGCCAGCGGCAGCGCCTTTGCCGTGTCGCCCGGATATGCGGAGCACAGTGGCTTGACCATGATGGCCGGACGCTGGCTGGCGCCGTCCGACAGCGCCACGCTGGCGCCGGTGTGCGTGCTCGGTGCACGACTGGCGCGCACGCTGTTTGGCAGCGCGCCAGCCGTGGGCCAGCGGGTCAAACTGAACCATGTGTGGCTGCAGGTGGTCGGGGTACTGGCCGAGCGCGCGCAAAGCAAAGCGGAATTTGAGGGCGTCAAGCTGGGACTGGACGATGAGCGCTTGTTCGTCACATGGGAAACCGGGCGCGCCCGCTTCGCATTCAAGCGCATCGACGATGAAGTGGACAGCCTCAGCGTACGGCTCGACGGCAAAGTGGCGCCGGACAGCGCGGCGCGCGTGCTGCAGGCACTGATCAGCCAGCGGCATGGCGGCGCCGACGATACCGACCTGATCGTGCCGATGGGTTTATATCGCCAGAACCAGCAGACGCAGCGCATTTTTACGATCGTCATGAGTTCGATCGCAGCGGTATCGCTGCTGGTGGGCGGCATCGGCATCATGAATATCATGCTCGCCAATGTGCTGGAACGGCGCCGCGAAATCGGCCTGAAACGGGCGCTGGGTGCGCGCCGCCGCGACGTGGTGGAGCAATTCCTCGCTGAAGCGCTGGTCATTTCCGTCAGCGGCGCACTGCTGGGCGTGGTGCTGGGTGCGGTGGCGGCGTACGGCATTGCGGCACTGGCCGGCTGGTCGGTGGCGTGGTCGCCCTTCAGTCTGCTGGCGGCAGTGCTGCTGTGCGTGGCGGCAGGCCTCGGATTTGGCGTCTATCCGGCCCGCCAGGCCGCCGCGCTGGACCCGATCGCATCACTGCGCAGCGATGGCTGAGGGTGATTAAAATGTGCGCCCGACGCTAAGCACCACCTGACGCGTGGTGCGCGCGTCAATGTCATTGTAGCCGCCGGTCTGGCGTTTGTGCGCCGCATCGAAGGACAGTTCCGCGCGCCAGTCCTGCCAGCCCGCCTGGAGTCCGAGGCGGGCGTCGTAGCGGCCGATCATGGCGCCCGGCGCGGCATGGATCGAACCCAGGTACCCCAAGTGCCAGAACGCGCGCAGCCGCCCGCCCGGCAGATCCATGCCGCCGCTGGCTTCGCCATACCAGGTGCGGGTCCGCAGGCCGAGATAATCCGGCGCATAGGACAGGCGGACACTGAGGTTGTCCAGCGCCACGCCGCCATACAGTTCATTGAAATGCCAGCCGGGCCGCTGCGGGAAGGCATAGCGCGTCATGCCCGCTTCCCAACTGAGACCGGATGGCAGCTGTTGCGCATAGCCGGCATAGCCCATCCATTGCGTGGCGCGCCGGGCCGCGCCGTCCAGGCGCGCGGCCACCACCTGGCCACCGGCATACCAGCCGTCGACGCTGTCGTAATTGACCGCCACGCGCGGTGCGGCCTGGCCGGCACTGAGGCTGACGCCCCGGTACAGGTAATCCGATACGATGCCGGCGCTGCCGCTGAACTGGGCATGGGCGGGGCTGCACAGCAGCAGTGCGCCGCACAGACATACGAGACCATTCCCGGCGAACTTAGCCAAGCGCGCTCCCAGCGGGTATCAAGGCGTACGCAAAAAATGGGCCGCGCTGCCGGACGCGCTGTCGGTCATGATGGCAGGCGTGGTCGAGGGCGCGCATCCGCATGGGCATTTTCCGGTGATGCGCGTGACAGTCGCGCAAAAATCGATGCTGGTGGCAACGGCGCCATGCTGCGCCGGCACCAGACTGGCGCGCAATGCCGCCAGCGGCAGGCGCGGTTTCAATTCACTCAGCACGGCCATCATGCCAGAGACATGCGCCGCTGCATAGGATGCGCCGGACACCATGCCATAGCGCGCGCCGGGCAATGTGGTCGGCACGTCGCGCCCGGGTGCGGCCAGCAGATGGCCAGCGGTCTTGCCAGACGGTGGGCCAGACGGTGAGCCCGATTGCGGAGCGCCCTCGGACAGCACGGCAAACACACCGGGATGCGAGGCGGGAAAGCCGCCGTCCGCGCGTGTCGCATCGTACGCGCCGACCACCCGCACGCCGCGCGCACGCGCCACATCAATCAATTGCTGCAGCAAGCGGTCGTCCGGTCCCGACAGACTCATATTGATGACGTGCGCCCCATGCAGCAGCGCAAAATTGAGCGCCTTCCCCAACGTAAAACTGTTACAGCGAGTGGCGCCATCGGCCAACTGCCAGCAGGCCCGCAACGCCATCAGCCGGGCGCCGGGCGCCACCCCTTCGATGCCGATGCCGTTGCCGGCAAGGGCGGCAATCACACCGGCCACCGCCGTGCCATGGGTTTCACCGGCATAGCGCTGGCCATCGACAAAATTTTCCCGCACCGGGACCTGACCCGCCAGGTCGGGGTGGTCCGCATCCACGCCACTGTCGAGCACCGCCACCAGCACCTGGCGTCCGGTCGCAACGTTGCGCACTTGCGCCAGTTGCCACGGCTGCGCGGCCGGCTGCACCGGATACAGCGGATCGGCGGCGGCCTGCGCGGAATAGCTGTTCACCGACTGCGCCCATTTGACGCGGGCGTCGCGCGCCAGCGTCTCCAGCACGGCGGCGCTCGGCGTCCCCGGTGGCAATTGCATGCGGTAGCAATCCACATTCAACACCGGCATGGCCCAGTCTTCCAGCAGCAACAGCCCGTGTTCGCGCGCCAGCGCTTCGGCGATGCGGCGGCGGGCGGCGCGCCCCGCGTCATCGCGGTAATGCGCGCCATGGTAGCCGTCCGGGCGGAAGTGGGGTGCGGGCAGGTGCAGCATGACCAGGATCTCGCGCGGCGCGGTCTCGTCCTGCGCCGCTGTGGACAGCGCTGGTTGTTGCATGACTGCCGCCGGCTGCGCATTGGCGACGACAGCGCACAGCCAGACGGCAAAAAGGATGGCCAGCTTCACGGCGCCGCTCGCGCGCCCAGCGGCTCGGCCAGCCGCACGGCGGGATCGGCGCGCAGCACCACCAGCAATTGCGGTATGCGCGCCGCTTCGACATCGACCAGGTAGGCCCCGGTCACGGTCGGACCGTCCACGATGCGGGCGCCCGATGCCTGCAACACGCGCTGCACGTCCGCCAGCCGGGCCTCGGGCTGGAACATCACCACCACATCGGGTGCCGCCACCGCGCCGCTGCCCAGGGCACGATAGACGGGCGTGGCGCGCTCGTCCGCCGACTGCCCGCCAACGGCCGGCCACAGCAACACGCCCAGCCCGGCAATGACAACCCCTTGCGCCGCCAGCGCCCAGTTGCGCCAGCCACCGCCGCCGAAGGCGTCCAGCAGGCGCCGCCGCCAGCCATGCCATGGTGTGGCCGCCGCACCGGAACCTGACGCCACATTGGAAGCGGCATTGGAAGCGACACGTGAAGCGGCGTCGGTAGCCACGTTTTTAGCCGCGTTTGTCGCCGCACCGCGCAGGGCATTGCTCGACGGTGCGCCGTCCTGCGCCACGTGATCGAGCTGCGGCATCAGCCGAGCCAATGCGGCCTCGACATCGAGCCCGGCCGGCAATGCCGGTTCGGCCAACCGGACCTGCCGCTGCAGTGTCACATCGGCGCGGCAGGCGGCGCATGTGTCGAGGTGGCGCACCACCATGGCCTGTTCCGTGGCGCACAAGGCGCCCGCGCCATACCAGGGCAAGACCTGCTGTACGGCAAGGTGTTCGGCTTCGTCGGAAAGTGGCTGCGATGTCATTTTGTAGTAGCTTCCGTATGCGGCAACAGCATGGCTTTCAAGCGCTGGCGCGCATGAAACATGCGCGTCTTGACCGTGTTGACAGGGCATCCCATGGTGTCGGCGATTTCCTGGTACGCCATGTCATGAAAATACGTCAGGCTCACCACCATGCGCTGCTCCAGCGGCAAGGCGGCCAGTGCGGCACGGATGCCCTGCTGTAATTGTTTCGCGGCAGCCGCATTGTCCGGCTCCTGTTCCGGCCCTGCCTCCGGCTCGACCGTGCATTCCACCGGTTCATCCAGCCCGCGCAGCGCCTTCAACGCCTGTCGGTAGGCAATCCCAAATATCCAGGTCGAGACCTTGCTGCTGCCGTCGTAGGTCAGGGCCTTTTGCCACACCACCAGCATGGTATCGTTGATGACTTCTTCCATCAGCGGTGCGTTGCGGGTCATGCGCCCCAGGAAACGCGCCAGCCGGGGAAAATAGGCGCGGTACAAGTCCTGGAACGCCTGCCGGTCCCCCCGGCCGACGCCGGCAATCAGCCACGCATCACCGTCCCCGGCTTCCGCCCCGTCTACTGCCCCGCTTTTCCGCATGCAACCGCTCTCCCTTATTGCCGTGAATACCCATTGGCCAAAGAAAGGTTCAATCGTGTATCACTATTTTTTGCCAGGCGCATTGAAAAAGGCCGCCCCTTGAGCAGGAAGCGGCCTTCAGGCAATGTCCCGCGCGACGCGGAACGCAGCGGATCAGAAGCGGTAGTTCAGCGATGCGGCGAAGGTACGGCCCAACTGGCTGAATTGCGAGCCATCGTAGCTCATCATTTCGTAGCGACCGTTGAAGGTGATCAGGTTGCGCTGGTTCTGCAGCGGGGTCAGACCGGTCACCGCATCCTTCGTCTTGTTATCGATGATGGCCTGGCCAGCGGCGTTCAATGCCTTGAACTCCCATGCCGGCGTGACATTCAACAGGTTATTGATGTTGAACGACAGCGTGGTATTTTTGGTCAGGTTGTAGTTCATCGCGAAGTCGGTCACGGCGCGGGTCTTGAACTTGACTTCCAGATTGCTGTCCATCCCGGCGTTGCGGAACTTGGTCGGGCCGAACACCGTGTTATTGAGCGAGAAGTTCACGTTCTGGTAGTCCAGGTCCGCACCCAAAATGGTCTTGAACTTCGGACGCGAGGTGAACATCAGCGCTTCCTGGGTGGCGTCCAGCACGGACTGTTTGGCGTTAGCCACAATCCTTGGATTGTTCACAGCGCCATCACGCTCGTTTTTCAGCGAGACGTTACCGGACAGGTTCAAGGTCATCTTGCCGCCCAGCGCGTTGATGTTCTTACGCGACA
>JAIENA010000126.1 GCA_019751755.1 Burkholderiaceae bacterium
CTGGCGCAGCCGCAAGGCCAGCATGACGCCAATGCCCAGGCCGATGGCCAGCAGCGCCACCACCCCGGCCCAACCGGCGCGCGACCACAGCAAGCCGGTAGTCCACGCCACCACGCTCGAGCCCAGATAGTAAAAGAACAGATACAAGCCGGACGCCAGCCCGGCCTGCGGACGACTCAGCGCCAGCGCACGCCGCCCGACCCAGCTGCTGGCAATCGCATGCGCGGCAAAGAACGCAAACGTGAAGACCGCCATGCCGGCCACCACCAGCGCCAGCGGCGAGGCCAATGTCAGCAGCAAGCCGCCCAGCATCAGCAGCATGATTTTCCACAGCACATTGCGGCGCCCCAACCGGTCCACCAGCTTGCCGGCCCAAACCGAACTGAAAATGCCCAGCACGTACAGGAACGACACCAGCCCCGTGACGCTTTGGCTCAAGCCATACGGCGCGCTTTGCAGGCGGAACGCGATATAACTGTAGGCGCTGACCATGCAGCCCATCAGCACGAACGCCAGCGCGAACAGGGCGCGCATGCCGTCATCGCGCAGATGCAGCGACCAGCCTTGCCAGGCGCCGCGCCAGGCAATCGTGCCGCGCGTAAAATGGCGCGAACGGGGCAGGCTGCGCCAGAATTCCCACGCGGCCACCAGTCCGGCCACGCCCAGCGCCGCCATCGCCACCCGCCACGAATACCAGTCGCTCAGCACCGACGCCAGCATGCGCCCCGCCATGCCGCCAAACGCGCCGCCACTGATGTACACGCCCATCGCCGCGCCCAGCGAGGTGGCCTCCATTTCTTCCGACAGGTAGACCATGGCAATCGCCGGCATGCCGCCCAGCGCCAGCCCCAGCGCCGCGCGCAGCGCCACCAGCTGGCCATAGCTGTGGGTCAGCGGGCTCAACAAGGTCAGCGCCGCCGCGATCGCCATCGCCGCCACCATCAGCGGCGTGCGTCCCAGCCGCGTTGACACCACGGTCGAGGCCACCAGCGACAGCGCCAGCGTCGCCGTCGAGACCGCCAGCACCAGGCTGCTTTGCGCCGGCGTCAGCGCATACTCATGCCCCAGCACCGGCATCAGTGGCTGCACGCAATACAGCAGGGCAAAGGTGGAAAACCCGCCAAGGAACATGGCGCGGGTAGTGCGGGTAAATTCAGGGGTGCCGGCGGCGATGGCCATGGGGCCTCCAACTGGTAACGATGGGCCCATGGTAGGATTGCCCTGTCATATAGTCCAATATATATTTCAGGCATCAGTAATACTTATAAACGATTACTTCACTCCACCATGGAACTCCGCCACCTGCGCTATTTCATCGCCGTCGCCGAAGAACTCAGTTTTACGCGGGCGGCCGAACGGCTGCACATCGGCCAGCCGCCGTTGAGCCAGCAAATCCAGGCGCTGGAACAGGATGTCGGCGCGCGCCTGTTCGAGCGCAGCAAACGCTGGGTGCGGCTGACGGAAGCCGGAAAACTGTTCTTGCGCGATGCGCGGCAAATCCTGGCCCAGTCCGAACAGGCGGTGCTGACGGCGCGCCGCGCGGCGCGCGGCGAAACGGGAGAACTGCGCGTGGGCTTCACCTTTTCCACGCCATTCACGCCGCTGTTCGCACAAGTGATCCGCCAGTACCGCCAGTTGTATCCGGAGGTGGCGCTGACGCTGCATGAAATGGCGACCTTGCACCAGCTCGATGCGATCGAAGGACGCAAGCTGGACCTGGGCTTCGTGCGGCCGCCGGAAGCGGCGCTGCCGGACGGCATCGCCATGACCATGCTGCGCGAAGACCCGCTGGTGCTGATCTTGCCGGCCGATGCGCCACTGGCGCGGCAGCGCAAGATCCGCGTCAGCGATCTGCACGACATGCCGTTCGTGATGTACCCGAAAGATGCCGGCACCGGGATTTACCACCAGATTTTCCGCCTGTGCGGCGCGGCCGGTTTCGTGCCACGCATCGCGATGGAGGCTGGCGAGGCGTCCACCATCATCGGGCTGGTGGCGGCGGGCCTGGGCGTCAGCCTGCTGCCGCAACCGTTCGACCGCATCCGCATGACAGGCGTGGCGTACCGCCCGCTGGCCGACAGCGACGCCACCACGTCGCTGCTGCTGGCGCAGCGCCGGGATGATGCCAGTGCGCTGGTGGAGGCGTTTATTGGACTGGCCAAAGCGGCGGCGCAAGGAACCCGACCGGTTCCGGGCTGAGTAGCCTAGTCTCAGTTGCAGCGTCTGAGGCGCACGACCAGACACACCAGACAGCGCCAACATCAGCCGCGCGATCAGCTCACAACGGCGGCAAATACCACAGCGCCCGCAACGCCTGCAGCGTTTGCTCCGTCAAGGCCGGATTATCGAGCCGCAGAATGCGCCGCTGCGCCAGCGCGGCGCGCTGCAGGTAGGGGCTGTTTTGTTGCTGGAACAGGCGCTCAAACGCGCCATCGGCGATGGCAGCGCGCAAGCCCTGCTCCAACACGGCCGCCAGCGCGGCATTGGCGTTATTCACAAAAAAATACAGGGCGGACGGAAAATGCAGTGCGACATACGGCTCCACCACCAGGCCCAGCCGGGCGTATTGGTCGGCTTCGACCCAGGCCTGCCGCAGCGGGCGCGGGTAGTAATCAAAACGGCCCACCGCCAGCATCGACGCCAGGCTGGCGGTGTTGCTGCCGGCCACGACCGGCAAGCCATTGGCGCGCAACACCTCGGTTTCGACCCAGTCGAGGCCCAGTCCCGCCTTGAAACCCGCCAGATCAGTCAACTGGCGCACCGCCGCAAAGCGCTGCGCATTGGCGCGCGCCACCAAGGCGATGCGCCAGCCGCTCAAGCCGCGGTCCAGCGGGATGCGCACCGGCAGCAGCGCCGATTCGCGCGCACGGCTGGTGACGGCCCAGGCGACATCGAGATACTGGCCCCGCCCCAGTTCATACAATGCGCGGCTGCGTTCGACCCGCACCGGCCATGGCTGCAGCTGGTAGACGCCGGGGGCGTACTTCAGCGCCAGGCGCAGCATGTCGGTGCAGATCTGGTCGATGTCGTTGTCGATACGGGGGCAGCGCAGCACCGTGGGCGCCTGCGCGAGAATGGCGGGACAGGCGGTCAGCGCCAGTGCCCCCATCCCCAGTTGCAGCGCCCGGCGGCGCGGCGGCGGCAAAGCGGGAACCGCCGCCGGGTCAGGGCAGCGCCGGTCGCCGCCAGCGGGAAGCAGGCCTGGTTCTCCAAGGCTGGGAACACGGGCGGCGGCGCTCATGGTGCTCAGTCGTAGTCCGCTTCCAGCTCCGAACCGGCGTAGTTCTCCAGTTCGGCAAACAGGGTTTTCATGGCAGTGCGGCCCCGGATGTTTTGCAGCACCGTGCAACTGCTGCGGTACGTCGCGATACGCTGCAGCAGCACCGGGTGGTGCTGGACCGGCACCTTGGCCACCAGCTCGGCCCAGCCGGCTTCGAAGTCCGGCTTGTTCTTGCGGATCGCTTTGACAAAGCGCTCGAACTCTTTTTGCCCGGTGCGCGCCAGGATGCGCCCGCCCCCTTCCACCGCAAAAATAATCGCCAGCGCAATCACGCCTTCGGCATTCAAGTCGGCTTCATTGATGGCGCCACGCTCGTGGTGGCGGCGCAGCCAGCCGGCCAGGCGCACGATCGCCTGCACTTCCTTGCGCTGCGCCAGTTGCGTCTCGAAGCGTTCCGGACCGGACCAGTTCTGGTTCGGATCGGCCAGGCAAATCTCGACAAACAAATCGCGCAAGCGGCGCTGGGTGTAGACCGGGTCGTGGTCATATTCCCCCACCAGCGTATCTTCCGGCATTTGCGCCAGGTCCTTGATCTGGCGAAAGCCGGCCTGGAACGCCGCTTCCGCGCCGTTTTCGATCAGGAAGTCGAGCGCCGCCTCATCCGAATCGCCCATCAGCACCGATTCCAGCCCCAGCGACACGCCGCCCACCGTCAGGTACAGCGCGCGCTGGATGCCGTCGGCGGTGCGTTCGTTGGTGAACTTTTCCGCCACCATGGCCGTGATGCCGGTCAGTTCGTCGGCCAGAATAAAAGCCGCGTCCGGGCGCGGATCGCCCGGCAACAGCTTGATTGCGCGCGTCAGTCGCGGCAGGCTTTCCTTGACGAGTGCGGGCAGCATCAGGAGAAGATCCCCGTACCCATGCTGCGGCGGCTGCTGGCCGCTTTCGGCGCGCTACGGGTACTCGGCACCTGCTTGCGCAGGCGGTACAGCAGTTCACGCGTGGTGCGCTGCAGGAATTTCGGTTCTTCGTCCGGGTCGTCCGAGAATTCGGCGTCGGCCAGGTCGGCGCTGTGGCGGAAGTCCGGGAACAGCTCGAACAGGGCGCGGTCCCAACCATCTTCCGACGCTTTCGCCAGTTCCAGCGCCAGCGGCACGACGTCATTGTCGGCGGTGGTCAGGCCGCTGACATACGGTCCCTTGGAAATGATTTCACCGGCCAGTTCCAGGATTTCTTTCGGCGCCAGCGAGAACAGCACGGCAAACATGGTGCAGCCATGGTCGGTGGCGGACGCTTCGCGCAGCAATTCCTCACGGCGCTCCTGATCGTCGGTGGAAAACACCACGCCGTGGACGTGCGCAAACAATTGCTCGGCCAGGCGTTCCGGATCGTCTTCGATCAAGTCATCCTGGAAGGTGGCGGCAAAGAACGCCAGGCTGTCGGCCCAGGCCTTGGGCGGCACCAGGAGCGTCGTCAGCGACAGCTTGCCACCATCGAAACCGGCCATGTGCAGCGCCGTCACTTGCGGCGGGATGGTCGACAGCACTTCGGCCACCGCGTAATCGCCAAACTGCTCGGCCGCATCGGCAAACGCCTGTTCGGCATGGCCGAGCGAGCCGGCCAGTACCAGTTCCGTGACCTGCTTGCTGATGGCGGGCAGATTGTTGTCGGACATTAGTGGTCTCCTTCCTGGTCAAACATCTGGGCAAAGTCATCGGTGACTTCGCCATCCTCGTCATGGTCATCGTCGCCGTCATCACCGGAGGCCAGTTGATCGAGCGAGACATCGTCGTCATCCCACAGGCGCGGATGCTTGTGCAGGAACGCCGTGATCACGGCCTGACGGCCGATTTCCGGGAAGTTTTCCTCAATCGCGGCATACATCTTGGCCGCCATGCCGTCCGGGCACGAAGCCAGCGCGAACACGCGGGCCGGGTCGCCGTCTTCATAATCCTGCGCTTCGGCCACCAGCGCTTTCGGGTTGTCGAACTTGATGACGTCAACCAGCGCGAAAGCCATCATATTGACGTCTTCGATGCCGCCGCCGGCGGCGTACTCGGACACCAGCGCGTCGAGCATCATTTTGTAGTTCTTGCGATCAGGCGGGTCACCCAGGATGCCGTCGATCTGGCCTTCCAGTTCGCGCGCCTGATAGGCGAATTCGGGATGGATTCTTCTCATTTCATTGCTCTTTCAAATAATATTCTGGCGGCGCATGGCGGATTACGCGGGCTGCCCCCGCTAATCCGCCCTACGGTTCCACGGTTCAATGTAGGCCGGATTAGCGCGCAGCGCGTCATCCGGCAATGCCGCTTATGCGACCGGAATGGTCACGCCGTGCACGCCGAAAATGCCACGCCACAGCTGGTACGCTTCGGCTTCCGGATCGATGATGATGCGGTGGTTCAGACTCTGGTCGTGTTCAGCCCGCTTGACCGGGTCCGACAACGTCTCATACGCCTTGGCGATGGCCTTGAAGCGCACGTCGGCGCCGGGTTGCTGGTTGCGGTCCGGGTGGTAGCGCATCGCCAGTGAACGGTAAACCTTCTTGATGTCCTCGTCTGAGGCGTTGGGCGCGACACCGAGCACGAGGTAGTAATTTTCCATGGTGGAAGCTCCGTAGGGTCGTAGGCCGTGATGTTATAAAGACGAATTATCCTACAGAAAAGCAGTCGCCGTCCCGCCCGGGGTGGCCGGTACGGTAAAATGCGTACCATTTCGCTTTCAAAAAATCCGGTTTTTCTCACTATTACATGAGCAACGACAAAAAAAATCCAGCTTCGGCTGCGGCACCAGCGCTGCCCTCGAACTTCCTGCGCGCCATTATCGAAAACGATTTGGCCGCCGGCACCCATACCCGCGACGGCATGCCGAACGTGATCACCCGCTTCCCGCCGGAACCGAACGGTTACCTGCACGTCGGCCACGCCAAGTCGATTTGCCTCAATTTCGGCCTGGCGCGCGACTATAAAGGCCGCTGCCACCTGCGCTTTGACGACACCAATCCTGAAAAGGAAGAGCAGGAATACGTCGACACCATCATCGACAGCGTCCAGTGGCTGGGCTTTAACTGGGACTGGCAAGGCCCCAACGGCAATGAAGTGCATTTGCACCACGCCAGCGATTATTTCGACCAGTTGTACACCATGGCCGAATACCTGATCGAGCAAGGCTATGCCTACGTCGACAGCCAGAGCGCCGAGGAAATGGCGGCCAATCGCGGCAATTTCAATACCCCGGGCACCAATTCGCGCTTCCGCGACCGTCCGCGCGAAGAATCGCTGCAAATGTTCCGCGACATGAAAGCCGGCAAATACAAGGATGGCGAGCACATCCTGCGGGCCAAGGTCAGCGAAGACGCGATGGCCTCGCCGAACATGAACCTGCGCGACCCGGCGATTTACCGGATCCGCCACGAACACCACGTGCGCACCGGCAATGACTGGTGCATTTACCCGATGTATGACTACACGCACCCGATTTCGGATGCGCTGGAAAACATCACGCACTCGATTTGCACGCTGGAATTCCAGGACCACCGCCCGTTCTACGACTGGCTGCTGGCGACCCTGTCGCAAGGCGGCTTCTTCCAGTTGCCGGTGCCGAAACAGTATGAATTCTCGCGCCTGAACCTGACCTACGTGATCACGTCCAAGCGCAAGCTGCGCCAGCTGGTGGAAGAAGGCGTGGTGACGGGCTGGGACGATCCGCGCATGCCGACCATCGTCGGCCTGCGCCGCCGTGGCTACACGCCGGCCTCGATCCAGCTGTTCGCCGAGCGCATCGGCGTCACCAAGTCCGATGGCTGGATCGACATGAGCACGCTGGAAGGCTGCCTGCGTGAAGACCTCGATCCGAAAGCGCCGCGCGCCACCGCCGTGCTGCGCCCGCTGAAACTGATCGTGGAAAACTTCCCGGCCGACGCCAGCGAGCCGTGCACGTGCCCGGTACACCCGCACCACCCGGAGATGGGCGTGCGCAACTTCAGTTTCACCCGTGAGCTGTGGATTGAAGCCGACGACTTCATGGAAACCCCGACCAAGGGTTACTTCCGCTATACCCCGCCGGTCGGCGACCAGCCGGGCAGCCGCGTGCGCCTGCGCCACGGCTTTGTCACCGAGTGCACCGGTTACGACAAGGATGACAACGGCAACATCACCGCCGTGCGCGTGAAATACTTCGAGGACAGCAAATCCGGCACGCCGGGTTCGGATAACTACAAGGTCAAGGGCAACATCCACTGGGTCTCCGCGGCCCACTGCCTGGAAGCCGAAGTACGCCTGTACGACCGCCTGTTCACGGACCCGCAACCGGATGCGGGCGGCAAGGACTTCCTGGCCGCGCTGAACCCGAACGCGCTGGAAACCGTGACCGCCTACCTGGAACCGGGCATGCAGGACGCTGTCGGCGACCAGCGCTACCAGTTCGAGCGACATGGTTATTTCGTTGCCGATCGCGTCGATTCGCAAGCAGGCAAGCCGGTATTTAACCGCATCGTGACGTTGAAAGACGGTTTCGCCGCCAAATAAGCCGCACTAGACAAAACCAATACCTGTTTGGAAAAAACCGCCTTCGGGCGGTTTTTTTATGGCATTTTGTCTATGACACAAAATATTTAATCGTGATTCAGCCGAATTACCCTTGACGTAAGCTATATTTAATTTATATATTATGCAACTATTGATTTGCGGGAATTTTAACCACCGGTTACTTACGCTGTCCTATGTCCCTGAAACTGGCCCAGAACCGATTATTTGCCCCCACCAAGCCGCTCTGGTGGACAGGTGTCTTGCTGTCGCTGGGTGTCGGCGTCTTGCTGTATGGCGCCACGGCAAAATCGCTGGACAGTGAAGTCAACGCGCGCTTCCGCAACCATGCCCGCAGCAGCCAGTACATCATCGCCACCGCCATCAAGGCCTACACCGATGTGCTGCGCGGCGCCGCCAGCTATTTCCAATCGACCGACGCCATCACGCGCGACGGCTTTCACCGCTACGTGACGGGGCTGGACTTGCCCCGGAATTTTCCCGCCATCATCAGTCTCAACTATGCGCAACACGTTCCGGCCGGCACCTTCGGTGCATTCGAGCACAGCATGCGCGCGCGCAATCTGGGCCGGCACATCGGCTATCCACCGCTGCCGCCACGGGCGCCGGGGCCACGCTCCGGCCCGGAACAGGATGCCGCCATCATCACCCTGATGGAACCGCTGGCCGGGCTGGAAGAAAAGTTCGGGATTGATATCGCCGCCCGCCCGGTGGTGGCCAAAGCGCTGGCGCGGGGGCGCGACACCGGCGCACTGACGGCCTCCGGCGTGCCGATCGGCTTCGATGCCAGCGACCGCGACGCCGTGCTGGCCATGCGCATGCCGGTGTACCGCCCCAACCTGCCGCTGGCCACGCTGGAACAGCGTCGCGCCGCCTACACGGGGTCGATCGGGATTGGCTTTTCAGTCTACCGACTGGTGCTGGGCGCGCTCGAAGAAATGCCGGTGCGCAATGCCCGCCTGACCTTGCAAGACATCGGCGACCAGGATTCCCGCGCCAACCACACGCTGCTGTTTGACAGCGCGGAGTTAAGTGCGGCCGGCCCCGACCAGGCCGATGTGCTCAGCTATATTTTGCCGATCGACTTCAACGGCCGCGTATGGCGGGCCGAATTCACGGCGCCCAAGCGCGCACTGTATTCGCGCTTCGACACCTATTTGCCGTGGCTGGCACTGCTGACGGGCTTTTGCGGCAGCATGCTGATCTATGCGCTGTTCCACACGCTGTCGTCATCGCGCCTGCGGGCCATCCGCATGGCCAAATCCATGACCAAGGAATTGCGCGACAGCCAGGCCAAGCTGCAACTGTCGCACCATAAACTGCGGCGTCTGGCGGCGCACGCGGACCAAATCAAGGAAGAGGAACGCAAGCGCATTGCCCGGGAAATCCATGACGACCTGGGCCAGAACCTGCTGGCGCTGCGCATCGAGGCCGATGTGCTGGCCACGCGCACCGGCGAGCGCCATCCGCGCCTGCACGCGCGGGCCCGTTCGACCTTGTCGCAAATCGATCACACGATCCGCAGCGTGCGGCACATCATCAATGATTTGCGGCCCAATGTGCTGGACCTGGGGCTGGCTGCGGCGGTCGAGTGGCAAATCGCGCAATTCCGCCAGCGTTCCGGCATCGTCTGCGAATTCATTGAAAGCGGCGGCGATGGCGGCATCGATGACCATTGCGCCATCGCGTACTTCCGCATCTTGCAGGAATCGCTCAGCAATGTGGCGCAACACGCGCACGCCAGTGTGGTGCGGGTCGAATTGCGCCGGGAAAACGGCATGCTCAGCCTGACCATCAGCGACAACGGTGTCGGCCTGCATGCGCGCAGCCGCAACAAATTCGGCTCGTTTGGCCTGGTGGGGATCGAAGAGCGCATCAATTTGCTGGGCGGGACCTGTTCGATCGACAGTACCCCCGGCAACGGCACCATCGTGCGCGTGGTGGCGCCA
>JAIENA010000518.1 GCA_019751755.1 Burkholderiaceae bacterium
AACCCTTAGTGCAGTTTGCCGGGGGCGCCGAGCTGGGGGCGCTTAGCCGGGGGGCCTAGCCGGGGGCGCCCAGCCTGGGGGGCAGCGGGTGGTGCCGAGCCTGGCCTGCGGCTGCCGGGCCCGCGCCACCGGCGGCCGGGTGCGATGGTTGACTGTCTATGCATACAGTATAATCCCGCCGACGTCCTCAACTTTCCCCCCATACCCGTGGCACCGACTGCTGGCTTTATCCTGACCCGCCATTGGCGTGACGTCCGGCACCATGGCCGGCCCGGCACGGAAATCGAATTCTGGCTGGCGACCGATGACGGCCCCCGCAAGATCCGGTTGACTGAACAAGTCTCGGTGGCGTTCGCGGAAGCCGCATTGCGTGGCGCGATCGAAGCGCAACTGGCGCCGGACGCCGCCATCGCGCTGCGCGACTTGCCCCTGAAAACCTTCGGCGGCGCCCCGGTGGTCGGCCTGTATGCCAGCCAGTACCGGGAACTGACCGCGCTGGAGCGCACCTTGCGCGAGCGTGGCATCAAATTGTATGAAGCCGATGTGCGCCCGCCCGAGCGCTACCTGATGGAGCGTTTTATTACCGCCGGGGTGCGGATCGAGGGCGGCGTGGAGCAGGGCCAGGTCATCACCGACTGCAAGCTGAAGCCGGAACCGGCCTACCGTCCCGCGCTAAAACTGGTGTCGCTCGACATTGAAACCAGCGCCTACGAAGACCTGTATTCGATTGCGCTGGAAGGCTGTGGCCAGCGCCAGGTGTATATGCTGGGCGCGGCGCCTGAGCCGTCGCAGTCGCAGGAGCCGGCGCCGGAACGCGACTTCGACCTGACCTATTGCGCCACGCCGCGCCAGCTGATTGAACAGCTCAACGGCTGGTTCCGGCGCCATGATCCCGATGTGATCATCGGCTGGAGCGTGGTGCAATTCGACTTACGCGTACTGCAAAAGAATGCGGACAAGCACAAGGTCGCTTTGCTGCTGGGGCGCGAGGGCAAGCCGGTCGACTGGCGCACGCACCAGGCGCGTGACGGCTATGTGTTTGCCTCGCTGCCGGGGCGGATCGCGATCGATGGCATCGAAGCGCTGCGCGCCGCCTCCTGGACGTTCCCGTCCTTCAGCCTGGAAAACGTGTCACAAGCCATGCTGGGCGAGGGCAAGGATATCGGCGATGCGTACGACAAGATGGCGGAAATCGAGCGCCGCTTCCAGCACGACAAACCCGGCCTGGCGTATTACAACTTGCGCGACTGCGAACTGGTGACGCGCATCTTTGCCAAGGCGCGGCTGATGGAGTTCATGCTGGAGCGGGCCCACGTGACGGGCTTGCAGGCCGACCACATGGGCGGCTCGATTGCCGCGTTTTCCCACCATTATTTGCCGCGCATGCACCGCGAGGGCTACGTCGCGCCGAATACCGGCGACGTGCCGTTCAGCCCGTCGCCGGGCGGCTTCGTCATGGATTCCAAGCCGGGGCTGTATGACTCGGTGGTGGTGCTGGACTATAAAAGCCTGTACCCGTCGATCATCCGCACCTTCCAGGTCGATCCGGTCGGCATGATCGCCGGCCTGGCCGGCGATGCGGATGCCGCCATTCCCGGTTTCCGCGGCGCGCTGTTTTCACGCGAACACCACTGCCTGCCGGCCATCACCACGCAATTGTGGCAAGGTCGCGATGCCGCCAAGCGCGACAAAAATGAACCGCTGTCGCAAGCGCTGAAGCTGCTGATGAATTCGTTTTGTGGCGTGTTGGGCTCGCCCGATTGCCGCTTTTATGATCCGCGCCTGGTGTCCTCGGTGACCATGCGCGGCCATGAAATGATGCGCCTGACGCGGGAGCTGGTGGAAGCGGAAGGTTACGATGTGATTTACGGCGATACCGACTCGATTTTCATCTGGCTCAAGCGCGCCTATCCGGACCATGAGGCGGTCGCCATCGGCGAAGGCATGGCGCGCAAGATCAATGCGTGGTGGCAGGCGCGCTTGCGGGACGGCCTGGGGCTCGACAGTTGCCTGGAAATTGAATTTGATACGCACTTCCAGCGCTTCTTTATGCCGACCATCCGTGGCACGGACCAGGGCAGCAAGAAGCGCTATGCCGGTCTCACCATCAATGGCAAGGGCGACGAGGAAGTGATTTACCGGGGGCTGGAAGTGGCGCGCAGCGACTGGACGCCGCTGGCCCAGCAATTCCAGCAAGGCTTGTTTACGCGGATCTTCAAGCTGGAGCCGTATGAGCAATATGTGCGCGATTACGTGCGCAAGACCGCCTGCGGTGAACTCGATGCCTTGCTGGTGTACCGCAAGCGCTTGCGCCAGCGGCTCGATGAATACCAGGTCAATGTGCCGCCGCAAGTGCGCGCGGCGCGCATTGCCGATGACGTTAACCGGGCACTGAAACGCCCGCTGCGTTACCAGAATGGCGGCTGGATCAGTTACGTAATGACGGTCAATGGGCCGGAACCACTGGAAGCATTGCGCTCAAGAATTGATTACGAACACTACCTGGGCAAGCAATTGCAGCCGATTGCCGACTCCATTTTGCTGCCCTTGCACAGCAGCTTTGCACGTCTGACCACGCGCCAGGCCGACCTGTTCTGACGGCCTGCGGTGGTGTGTGTGGTGCGTGTGCCGCGGGGGATTATTCGCCCAGCGCGGCTTTTTCTTCGGCGCTCAAACGCTTGGCGGCCACCACCACGGTCGCCACTGCGGTGTCCGTTTCTTCTTGCTGCACCGCCGCCACGTAGGCGTGCGGCGCCAAAGGTTCCAGCAGGGCAGGCACAGCAGCGGTGGCAGCGGCCGAGGCGCCAATCAGGGCCAGGGCGCCGAGGAAGATGAATTCCATGTGTTTGCTGATGTTCATGCTGTTCTCCTAGTCGATAAATGTTCTCTGTTGAAAACATTATGCGGCGTCGCAGCATATAAATCTAATTCTAAGTTTCGATATGCCCCATTCACAAATCGAATGATAAAACACTAATTTTTAATTTCAGTTATTTGTTTTGTGAATGTTCTGAAAAAAAAGAAGCCGAATCCGCGATGGCAGATTCGGCCGGGGTTGGGTCTGTGTTCAGTTATGGATGTAGCGGGTGAAGACGTCGCTGAAATCGCGCTTGGTGTGGGTGTCGAACATGGCGGTGTTCAAGGCCGCCAGCAGGGCGCTGTACTGCGTGACGAGGCCACCGGCATCGGGCGCGATATTGAGTTTATGCACCGAGGCGGTCGCCTCCAGCGCGCGCAGCGCGTTGTCGCGGCAGGCCTGGTCGCGTCGCTGTTGCTTGCCGATCGTGATCAGCGCCTTGTAAATGTCTTTCAATTGTTCGATGTGGGTCTTCTTCACGTCGATCGAGAATTTCAAGCCATCGAGGTCGAACTTCAGTTCAATATCCATGTCCAGCGTGCCGGCGGTCTCGATGCTGACGCCGGAGAACTGGTGCGATGAATAATCGTAGCGCTTGATGGAACGCTTCGACGACACGGCCGAGTCGCCATCGACATGGATCAGCGCCAGGTTGGTGAAGCAATACTCGTCTTTCTTGCTTTTAATGAGGAAGAAAATCTGCTCGCCGTCTTCGCTGAACAGGTAATCGTCGGCATCGACTTTGCTGTAATCCGCCGGTCCGACAATGACACCGATATCGCTGATGCCCAATGCTTCCGCCGCCAATCTCTTGAACATGGTATTCCTCCGTGTGATCAGAATGGCGATATTAGCATTATCTTAATGTGCGCCACCATCGTTCGCGCGTCACAGTCCCGATGCCTGGATCGCGGCATCGACCTGGCGCAGCACCTGCATCTGATACGATTGTTCCTCCGGTACGTCAGTCTCATCGAGCTTGTTCATCATCACCGCATAACTGGCGCCGGACGGCAATTGCCGCACCAGCGTGGCGGCGCCGGGAATCGCCCCGGTATGGCCGCCATTGTTGGTGGCGCCGGCCAATGGCAGACCCGACGGGATGCCATAGCGGCCGGCGAACAGCGCCATCGCCCGCGCCGTGCTGATGCTGGTGCCGGCCGCCAGCCAGTTCTCGGCCCGTACCGCGCCGTCGTTGCCAGCCACCATCGTGCCAGGGGCGAACACGCTGGGGGCCTGCACGGCGGTGATGGCATACGGTTCGCGCGGTCCGCGCTCGTTCAGCAGCGAGCGCATGCGGTCGAAGTCGGGCGCCGCCACGCCAAGCGGCGCCATGATTTTCGCTTGTACGTAGCGCACATAGCCTTCCGGCGCCGCCTGGTCGATGATCTGGCCCAGCAACAGGTAACCGAAGTTGGCATAGGCGCTACGCTGGCCTGGCGCAAAATCGAGTGGCCGCGCCATGACGTAGCGGATCACGTCGGCTCTTTGTGGCGCCTGCGACAGTCCGGCCTGTTGCTGTACCAGCGCCTCTTCCAGCAGGGGATCTCCGGATCGGTCGCTGTCCCAGCCGCCCTGGTGGTTCAGCAACTGTGCGATGGTGATGGCGCCGGCCTGCGGGTCTGCACTGGCCGGCAGCGCTTCCCGGGTGATCCAGCACGGCGCATTGTTGCCGGTGCAAAAAACATGGTCGGACAAGGCCAGCTTGCCGTCCCTGACCAACTGGTGCACGGCCGCCGCCGTGACTGGTTTGACGATGCTGGCGGTGGGAAACAAGGCATTGGCGGGCAGCGCCACCTTGCCAGCACGGTCGAGGTGGCCGTAGCCCCGTTCCAGCCATAGCACGCCGTCTTTGACCACCGCCACCGACACGGCGCTGATGCCGTTGCGCGCCATGAACGGCTGCACGATGTCGTCAATGCGCGGGCCCAGGCCGCTGGTGCACGCCCGCAGGTCGCTGCTGCTGCCGCCCGGTTGCTGCGCCACACAGGTCAGCGACTTGGCGATCACCGCGCCGGCCGTGCCTTCGCTGCCATTGACGCCACCGCCACAGCCCGCCACGCTCGCGGCCAGCGCCGCCCATGCGATTGATTTCTGTAATTGACTCATTTGAATTGTCTCCGGCTGAAAGAAGCACGAATTATGGCCAGTGCAGTCTTGGGCTTTCATTAACGCGGCCGGCTCGCCGCGCTCCTATAATTGGCTTATGCACATACTTGTTATCGAAGACGACCTGGACCTGGGGCGCGCCATGCAAAAGGCCTTGCAACTGGAGGGCATGCACAGTACCTGGCTGCGCCGTGCGGGCGATGCGCCCGCCACATTCCCAGCGCCGGAATACGATTGCATCTTGCTGGATCTGGGCTTGCCCGACGGCGATGGCATGACGCTGCTGTCGCGCTGGCGCCGCGCTGGCGTGGCGATCCCTGTCATCATCGTGACCGCACGCCTGGCGCTGGACGAGCGCCTGGCCGGACTCGATGGCGGCGCTGACGACTTTCTCGTTAAACCCTTTGCCATGGCGGAACTGGTGTCGCGCATGAACGCCGTGACGCGCCGCCATGCCCGCCATGCCGGCGATGTCTGGCGCTTGGGGCCGCTGGAAATCGCCCCCCGGGCGCGCACGGTGCGGGTCGACGGCATCCCGGTTGACTTGTCGCCCCGTGAATTCCAACTGCTGCTGGAACTGGCCCGCTATCCCGGCGCCGTGGTGGCGAAAAGCGCGTTGTCGACCCGCCTGGAACCGCATGGCGAGCCGGTGAATTTCGCCGCCATCGATGTCCATGTGTTTAATTTACGGAACAAGATCGGCAGCGCGCACATCCGCACCGTGCGTGGCATCGGCTATGTGCTGGAGCCGCAATGAGGCGGTTGTCGCAACCGACGCTGGTGCGCCGCGTGGTGCTGGCGCTGATGCTGGCGTTTTTGGGCGTGTGGCTGATTTTGCTGGCCGTGCTATTTTTCAGTGCCACCAGCCAGGAAAGTCTGGATCAGAGCGTGACCGATGTCGGCGATGGCTTGCTGATGTCGCTGGCGCCGTTGGTTCAGGCTGGCGAAGCGAGCGCGGTGGCGGCGGCGACATCGAGCCAGATTAACTACTTGTACCAGCGCAGTGGCACGCCTGCCGCCATGCTGGTGCAACTCGACGACCACCAGGGCCGGCGGCTGTATCTGTCCGCGCAAGCCCGCGGCGTCGAATTGCCAGCGGCGCTACGCGCCGGTGAATTGCAAGACGGCGTGATCGGTGGGCGCGTCTACCGCGTGTTCCATGGCGCGGCCGGGCCATGGCGCGTGACGGTGGCCGGTTCCCGCGTTGATGACGTATGGCTGCTGAAGTCTCTGGGCGCCGATCTGGCCGGGTATCTGTTGATCGCGCTGCCGCTCACCATGCTGCCGGTCTGGCTGGCGGTTACCGGCGGATTGCGGCCGTTGCGCGAGTTGAGCCGCCGGGTCGCGGCGCGCGGCAGCGACGACCTGGCGCCGCTGGGCTTGACGCCGCCGTATGCCGAGTTGAGGCCGCTGGCCGCCGCACTGGATGACTTGCTGGCGCAGTTGCGGGCCCGGGTGGCGCGCGAGCACCAGTTTGTGCACGACGCCGCGCACGAATTGCGTACGCCAATGGCGGTCATTTCAATGCAAGCCCATGTGCTGGCGCTGGAATCGGATGCCGCGCAACGGCGCATCGCCGGGCAGCAACTCGATGATGCGATTGCGCGCGCCTCCCATTTGACGCAGCAACTACTGCACCTGGCGAAAGCGGATGGCGGCAACGTGTTGCCGGCCGCTGTCGACATTGCGGAACTGACGCGCCAGGAATTGCTGCATGCGGCCCGCCGCGCGCTCGACAGTGGCCATGAGTTATCGCTGGACGCGCCCGACGCCCTGCCATTCAAGCTGGAAATACCGTCCTATCAATCGATCCTGGCCAACTTGCTGGACAATGCCTTGCGTTATGTCCCTAGCGGCGGCCGCATCGCGGTGCAACTGCGGATGGCGGATCAATTGCTGCAACTGTCCGTGGCCGACGACGGTCCGGGCATTGCCGCCGAGTTGCGGGAGACCGTGTTTGAGCGCTTCCATCGCGGTAGCGACCATGTCGCGCCGGGTTCCGGCCTCGGCCTGGCCATCGTCCGCCAGGCGGTGCAACGGATGCGCGGCAACGTGCGCCTGACAGCGGGTCTCGATGGCCGTGGCTGTACGTTTACCGTCACGATTCCATGCGCGCCCGGTTGATAATCGCAATCTTTGGTACATTGCCGTTAGTATCTGTTAGTACCTGTTCGTACCTGTTAGCACCCGATTGCTTCCCCGTTGAGCGACCGTTTTCCAAGCGCGGCGCCATTTGTCAATATCTGAACATGACCCAGCCTGTCTCGTCTTTTCGCTTGAATCTGTACCTTGTTCTCGGCACGATCACGATGCATGGCGTGATGATGCTGGCCAATGAGTTGTTCTTCAGGCGGGCGGAGTTCCTGCAAGGCATAGGATGGATTTATCTGCCGGCAGGCACGCGCTTATTGTGCACATTGCTGTTTGGCCAGGCGGGCGCCATCGGCCTGCTCGTCACTGGCTGGTGTGCGTGCTACTGGTATTACTTTCCCGGGGATCTGGTGCGCGCCACGGCAGGCGCGCTTGCGGGCGCGATCGGCCCCTACCTGGTCTATGTGATCGCACAGCACCGGTTGGGTTTGCGGGCCTCGCTGATCAACCTGACGCCGGCTCGTTTGCTGCTGTGCGCGGTGGGCTGTTCGCTGGCCAGTCCCTTGCTCCACCATGTCTGGTTTGCCCTGCGTGGCGACCCGCATCTGTTGAGCGGCTTTACCGTCATGTTTATCGGCGACCTGGCGGGCACCCTGATTGTGGTGTATGTCGCCAAGACCCTGCTGACCCTGCTACCTGCGCCGAGCCGCGTCCGTTGAGTTGAATGGGTGTGCTAGAATTTATATCGATTGATCCGTTTTCATCATCACGCCATGACGACCCCTAAACGACCAGCCGACATCTACCTGCGGTTTTTGCAATTGGCGGAGGCCCTGCGCGGCTTGCCGTCGTTGCCGTCGCTGGATCCACTGGAAGAGCGGATTTTGGGCATCATTGCGCGCGCGGGGCAGGATCAGCAGCGGCTTTCTGTGCGCGATATGATGGGCAAGAAAGAATTGGGTTCACCCGCAACGCTGCATAGTCGCCTGACTTCCATGCGCGAAAAAGGGTGGATCATGCTGTCCGACACGGAGGACACGCGCCGCAAGCAAATCGAACTGACGCAAGCCGCGCTGATGCACTTCGATAAGCTGTCCCGTTGCCTGATCGAGGCGGCGGAACGCGGCTGAAAGTTATTGCCTGCAGTACACTTTTTCGGTAAAGTCGTTCTAAAAATTAAAGCGATATTTGTCGTTGTGGGCGAGTGGCCGCCTATGCACAGAGGAGCTGCGATGAAGGATGATGATAAAAAGGTCGTAATGGTTCCGGATGGTGATGATCCGGTGGGCCGGGCATTCCGTGCTTACCAGGCCGCGCTGGCCGCTCGCGAGGCGAGCGCGGTACGCATCAATGCATTGCGCCGGAAGGTACTCACGCCAGACATGACCAAGCCCCTGTGCGAGGGGCTGCGCCATCGTTGAGCGATCCACGCCCTCTGCTTCCAAATTCCAAACTGCAAAATATACAGACCAAAACAAGGGCTAAACGTGCTGGCGACCGCCAGTCAAATCGAGAGCCTTATGGGGCGGATAAGCCCAGCTCTGTTGCAGCGCTAAGATTGCCTGCGGCGGTGGCGGCTGTTTAGTAAATGCCGCCTAAAATGCGCACCGCTGGTAAAAGTTTGTTGGATGGAAATTGTCTTCTTGCTATAAATCCGGGCAATGACACGTTGACGGAGTTTTTGCTATGAAAGCTTTTTCCACCGCGTTCGGCGCCCTGCTGAGCGCTGCCTTTGGCGCCGCCGCCGAGGTTCCCGCGCCGCTGGCCTACCAGTGCCTGCGGGCGTCGGCGCCGATTCGCATCGATGGCAAGCTCGATGATCGCGCGTGGCAAAACGCGCCGTGGAGCGCGGACTTTGTCGATATCGAAGGCGCCGGCAAGCCCCGGCCCAAGTTTCGCACCCGCGTAAAAATGCTCTGGGATGAACGCTACCTGTACATCGCCGCCGAGATGGAAGAGCCGGACGTGAAGGCCAGCCTGACCGAACACGATGCCGTGATCTTCAAGGACAACGACTTCGAGGTGTTCCTGAAGCCCTTGCCGGCGACGGACAGCTATTACGAATTCGAGATCAATGCACTCAATACCGGCTGGGACCTGTTCCTGCCGAAACCCTACAACGCCGGCGGACAGCCTGACAACAGCTGGGACATCGCGGGCCTGAAGAGCGCCGTCGCGGTGCAGGGCAGCTTGAACCAATCGACCGACAAAGATCGTGGCTGGACGGTCGAGATGGCGTTTCCGCTGGATGCGTTTGCCACCCGGCAGGCGGTGCCGCCGCCGGTGCCAGGCACCACCTGGCGCATCAACTTCAGCCGCGTGCAATGGACCGCGGGCAAACCCATTGAGGACAACTGGGTCTGGTCGCCGCAGGGCGTGATCAACATGCATGTGCCGGAGCGCTGGGGCTACCTGCATTTTTCCGGACAGCATTCCGTCAAGCAACCTTAGGAGTCGTTCAATTCACGGCCCCTTAGTAAACGCGCTGCGCAGCCCCCTGGCCCAGTCTCCGCCGCCTTCGCGGCGTCTTCCCCGCACGCGCCATGCCACCGTTAAGCGCTTGTTTAGTAAAACCGCTAAATTGCATGCTTTTTTTTAAAGTTTATTGAACCCCTGGGGGATTCTCTATAAATTTTCCTCATTGGAATTTAATCCCAATCGACATGCAAGTGGCTGTTTAGTAAATCGCCCGG
>JAIENA010000270.1 GCA_019751755.1 Burkholderiaceae bacterium
GTCCCCATCGTCTAGAGGCCTAGGACATCACCCTTTCACGGTGAGTACCGGGGTTCGAATCCCCGTGGGGACGCCAGATAAGCCCGCAAGGGTTGAGAGTAAAAGCCGCCTTGTGCGGCTTTTTTCTTTTTCGCACCAGAAAGACCAGCCATGCCCACCACCCTCGCACTCTTTTGCAAAGTCATCGATAACTATGGCGACATCGGCATTTGCTGGCGCCTGGCGAAGCAGTTGACGGCGGAGCATGGCGTCGCCGTGACCCTGTGGGTCGATGATTTGGCCAGTTTTCGCCGCATCTGCCCGCCGGTCGACGTGACGGCGGCCAGGCAAACCGTGGACGGTGTGGCGGTGCGGCATTGGCAGGTGCAGGATCAGCAGGCCGACTTCGAGGTGGCGGACGTGGCCGAGATCGTGATTGAATTTTTTGGCGTCGACCTCCCGCCCGGCTATATCGACGCCATGGCGCGCTGCGCGCCGCGTCCCGTGTGGCTGAATCTGGAAGGCTTGACGGCGGAAGAGTGGGTTGAGGGCTGCCACACCTTGCCATCGTCGCACCCCCGTTTGCCATTAACCAAGCATTTTTATTTCCCCGGCTATACCGCTAAAACCGGCGGGCTGCTGCGCGAAACCGGGTTAGCGCGCGAGCGCCATGCTTTTCAACATGACGCCCCCGCGCGCCAGGCATTCCTGGATGGCCTGGGCGTGACGCCGCAGGAGCAGCGGGCGCTGCTGGTGTCGCTGTTTTGCTATCCCTATGGGCCGGTGTCCGCCGTGCTGGATGCATGGCGGCAGGGCGGGCAGCCGGTGACGTGCCTGGTGCCGGAAGGGGTGGCGCTTGACGCCGTGCAGGCCTTCTTTGGTCATGCGCCCCGGGCAGGGCAGGCGGCGACCCATGGCGCGCTGACCATGCGCGTGCTGCCCTTTATCCCGCAACCGGATTACGACCGCCTGCTGTGGGCGTGCGACCTGAACTTCGTGCGTGGCGAAGATTCGTGGGTGCGCGCGCAGTGGGCCGGCAAGCCATTCGTCTGGCATATCTATGCGCAGGATGAAAACTTGCATCACAAGAAATTGCGAGCCTTCCTGCAGCGCTACGCCGAAGACCAGATGGGGGCGCTCAGCGATTTTTCGCTGTGCTGGAATGGCGCGCACGATGCCGCTGCGCTGGGCGGTTGGCCGGCGCTGTGGCAGGCGCTCCACGCGGCCGTGCCGGCGCTCACGGCCAGGGCTGCCGAGTGGGAACAGCAAATGCTGGTCCATGGCGATCTGGCATCTAAGCTGCTGGGTTTTGCCCGTGCGCTGCGGTAGACGGTCAATAAAAAAACCGGCATAATGCGCGGTTACTCTGCAACGTATTTTTTCCGATCACACCTGGGCTGACGGCGTGAGCCAACAGGCGCAGATGATTTTTACGCAACCTACTTTTTAAGTAAATTCGCTATGAAACCCGCAAAAGAAATTCGTGTTGGCAACATCATTATGGTTGACGCCAAGCCCTTCATCGTTCTGCGTTCCGACGTCAACGGTTCGAGCCGCACGGGCTTCACCTACAAATGGAAGATGAAAAACCTGCTGACGAACGCTCCGCTGGAAAACGTCTTCCGTGGCGACGACAAGTTCGACGTGGTGGTTCTGGACAAGAAGCCAGTGACCTACTCGTACTTCGCTGACCCACTGTACGTCTTCATGGATCAAGAGTACAACCAGTACGAGATCGAAGAAGAAAACATGGGCGAAGCCATCAATTACCTGAAAGACGGCATGGAATGCGAAGCCGTTTTCTACGATGGCAAGGCGATCTCGGTCGAGCTGCCAACCACCATCGCGCGCCAGATCATCTACTCGGAGCCTGCAGTCAAAGGCAACACCTCGGGTAACGTGCTGAAAGAAGCGAAGATCGAAAACGCGATCGAAGCGAAATGCTTCACCATCCAAGTGCCACTGTTCGTGAGCCAGGACGACGTGATTGAAATCGACACCCGTACCCACGAGTACAAGAAAGTCGTGCGTAACTAATTACGCCGGGCTTTGATCAAAAACGCTGCATTGAATGCAGCGTTTTTTTTTTGCCTCCTGGAATTCAACCAGCCCACGGCGTGTACGTCATGCCATTTTGCATCACGCCAATCAGCGCCGCCTGATTTTCCGCGCTCTCCGCAAAACTGGCCAGCACGGCGGCCTGCGAGGCCACGCCGGTATCGAGGATATTGAGCCAGTAATTAAAGCCGGCACTGTCCGCGTTGCGGTGCAGCACGTGCTGATAGAACAGGTTTAGCGCGGTGGCGTTGCCGGGGTTGGCGCCATACAGCGCTTGCGCTTCCGCACCGGCCAGGAACCAGTTCGCCACGTCAAAGCGGTCGGTGCCGTTATCCATTTGCCTGATCCAGTAGCCGAGGCCGGCGGCATCCGGTGCGCGGTCGAAAGCGGCCTGGTAAAGACGGTACGCGATGCCGGCATGGCCGCTGACATCATAGGCCAGATCGGCATTGGCAAAATGCAGCCGCTCGACATTGGCCAGCACGTCGACGCCATCGGCCCCGGAGTTGTCCGTCACCGTCAGCCCCCCCGCGCCCGAGGTGATTGTGTAATTGTCGCGCGCGCCCAGGTACACCGCGGTATCGATGCCGCCGCCGCCATCGATGACATCATTGCCGCCCAGGCCCGTGATGCGGTCGGCGCCCTGGTTGGCCAGCACGGTGTCGATGCCGGCGCTGCCATTGATGGTTTGCCCGGCCAGGTCGCCAAAACCGGCGCCGACCTCGGCTTTGACGAGGTGGCGCACGTCGCTGGCCATGCCGTCCGTGTATTTGAAATACGTGTACAGCACGCTGAGGCTGTCATTGGCCAGCGCGCCGCCTTCCAGGTAATTGACATCGTTGGCGCCACCCGACTGCGACAGGCGCGCCACGGCGCCGCTGTGCATATCCTTGATAAAGAGGTCGCTTTTGCCATCGGCATCGCCGGCGGTCAAACCGGCCGTGCTGGAAAACACGATATAGCGTCCGTCGGCCGAGATCGACGCATCGCTGGCGTCGCCGCGCACTTGCTGGCCATCGGCCGTGACGGACACGCGCAGCGTTTCTCCGGTCTGTAAATCCTTGCGGAAGATGTCGCGCGTGCCGTTGGTGTCGCCCTGCACCAGGTTGCTGGCCTGGCTGGCAAAGACCACATAGCGGCCATTGGCGGAAAACGCCGCGTGGTCGCTGTTGCCGTTGGCGGCGTTGCCCTGCGAATCCGTGCTGACGCGCTGCAGGCTGCCGTTGGCCGTATCCTTGACAAAGATGTCGGCATTGCTGTCGTCGTTTGGCGCCAGGTTGCCGGCATAGCTGGTGAACGCCACTAGCCGGCCATCGGCCGACAGCGCGATTTCCTTGCTGTCGGCGTCGGCCTGCACGCCGGCCGCCGTGGTGGAAATATTCCGCACGGCACCTGTTTGCAAATCCTTGAGGAATACATCATCGTGGCCATTGGTATCGCTGGCCACCAGGTTGGTCGCCTTGCTGAGGTAGGCGACATAGCGGCCGTTGCCGGCGATTTCGGCGTTGTAACTGTGGCCGTTGGCGTCGGCACCGTCGCTGTTGGTGGCCGCATTGATGAGCGCGCCGGTCGCGAGGTTTTTGACCAGGATGTCGACCAGCGCGCCGTTGGCGGCGTATTGGAAGGCAATGGTCTGGCCGTCGGCGCTGACGCTGGCGCCGGAAGACGCCCCGGTCAGTGGCGTCGTGTCGCCGGCGGCGCTCGATACCAGCGATACGGTGCCGGTTTGCAGGTTGCGCAGGTAGACGTCGGTGGCAAGATTGCCGTCGGCACCAGACAAGTCCTGGTTGGTCGTGAACGCGGCATAGCGGCCATTGCCGGACAGGCGAGGACCGATGTCGGTGGCGGTGACGTTACTTTGGATGATAGTTGATGTATTGGCTTGCATTATCGTAAGAAAAGTATCTTAAAGGTTGTTGAAATTTGGCCGATAAATTGTGCATGACTTAACAAAAAAACCGCCGCACGGTACTGCTAAGCAATCTCTGGTGTCATCGACAGAGTGAAATCGGGCTGCGGATGCTGCGGGGCAATGGCCCCGCCATGCACCAGGCCTGGAGCTGGCATGGATCGTAGGGACTTTGTCCGGATGGGGCTGGCGGCTGGCACCGCCGCAGGGCTGTCGCGCACCGACGCGGCGCCCACTGCGCAGGCGGCAACGCCGGCATCGATGTTTAAGCCCGGCATCCTCGATGCCGGTGTGCTGGCGCAGCAAGAGTTGATGGCGGCGCACAAGTTGACGTCGCATGCGCTGACGTCGCAATACCTGGCGCGCATCAAAAGCGTGGACAAATCCGGTCCGCGCCTGAACGCCGTGATTGAACTCAATCCCGAGGCGCTGAAAATTGCGCTCGACATGGACCGCGAGCGCCTGCACCGCAAGCTGCGCGGGCCGCTGCACGGCATCCCGGTGCTGATCAAAGACAATATCGCCACCGGCGACCGCATGTGCACCACGGCCGGCTCGCTGGCGCTGGCCGGTGTCAAGGCGGCGCGCGACGCTTGTCTGGTGGCGCGCCTGCGGGCGGCCGGCGCCGTCATCCTGGGCAAGACCAATTTGTCGGAATGGGCCAATATGCGCTCGTCGCAGTCGGTCAGCGGCTGGAGCGCGCGCGGTGGCCTGACGCGCAACCCGTATGCGCTGGACCGCAATTGCAGCGGCTCCAGTTCCGGCTCGGCGGCGGCGGTGGCGGCCGCGCTGGCCACCATCGCGGTCGGCACGGAAACCGACGGCTCGATCGTGTCGCCGGCATCAATTTGCGGCCTGGTCGGCATCAAGCCGACGCTGGGATTGGTCAGCCGCAGCGGCATTATTCCGATTGCGCAGGCGCAGGATACCGCCGGCCCGATGGCGCGCAGCGTGGCCGACGCGGCGCTGATGCTCAGTGCAATGGCCGGCTGCGACCCGGACGACCCGGTCACGGAAAATAGCCGTGGCCGCAGCTTCGATTATGCCCAGGCGCTCGACGTGCACGCGTTGCAAGGCAAGCGCCTCGGTGTGGCGCGCAATTTCTTTGGCCATCGGGCCGATGTCGATGCGCGGATCGGTGCGGCGCTGCAGGTGCTGCAGGCGCAGGGCGCGACGCTGGTGGACGTGCAGGTGCCCAACGTGAACCGCTATGACGACACGGAAATGGACGTGCTGCTGTATGAATTCAAGGCCGGGCTGGCGGCCTATTTGCGGCAGTATGCGCCGGGCGCGGCGGTGCAGGACATGGCGGCCGTGATCGCGTTCAACCGCCGCCACAGCGCGCAGGAAATGCCGTACTTTGGCCAGGATGTGCTGGAGCGGGCGCAGGCGAAGGGCGGGCTCGATGAGCAGGCCTATCGGGATGCGCTGGCGCACAACCACCGCTATGCGCGCGATGAAGGGATCGATCAGGTGCTGGCCGAGCACCAACTGGACGGCCTGGTGGCGCCGACCGGCAGCATCGCGTGGCTGACCGATTTCATTTCCGGCGACAACACGGGTATGAGTTTTTCATCGCCCGCCGCCGTGGCCGGCTACCCGCACATCACGGTGCCGGCCGGTTATGTGCATGGCTTGCCGGTCGGCCTGTCGCTGGTGGGGGCGCCGTTCAGCGACGCCAGCCTGATCGGCATGGCGTATGCGTTTGAGCAAGCCACGCACCATCGCAAGGCGCCGCAATTCCCGGCCACGATTTCGCCCGACATGGCATGGCCGCCACAGGTTTGACGAAGGCGGCGGGCTTGCCTTATCCTGCATTGGCGCGTTTAACCGAAGGATGCCATGCCGGACTTGCCGTTTCCGATCCGCAAAGAATGCCCGCCTGGCGCCTGTGTGTGCCAGCGCGAGGCGTTGTTGGACACGCCGGGCGCCGATTGCGCCATCCTGCGCCTGACCAGGGAAGAGGAAAAGCGCCTGTGCGAACGCATCGAAGCGATCGAAACCTACGAGGAATTGCTGCGTGTGCGGTCCAAGCTGGAGCAGCAGCTGGGCGTGGTGCTGACCATCGAGCCGGGCGACAATGAAGTGCGCACCGTGATGGGCTTGAACATTGAACTGGCCGAGAAAAAAGGGCTCTGCCGCAAGACGCGGGAAGCGATCCCCGCGGCGATCCGGCGCTGCATGAAGCGCCGACCGGAAATCATCTACGCCTTGCTGGACGCGCGCGACCTGTTTGGTTTGTAGATCGCGGGCGCGGCAGCAGCGCGATCACACTTCGATGAACTTCATCTTGAAGTTGCGGCCCTTGAAACTGCCGAAGTCGGCGCCTTCGCGGCTGCCTTGGGTCAGGCGGCCAAACACGTCCCACGCCACGCGGCGGTCGATCGCGACATAGGTCATGAATTCCGACACGTTGATCTTGCCGACCTGTTCTTTCGCCAAGCCGCCATCGCCGGTCAGCGCGCCCAGCACGTCGCCCGGACGCAGTTTATCCTTCTTGCCGGCCAGGATGCACAGGGTCATCATCGGCGCCGGGTCGGCCACCGAATCCTCATTGTCGGGCAGGTCGCCGAGGTCATGCCATTGCACCGGCGCACCCTGGTATTCCTCGATCAGCTTGACCCATTTCTTTTCGTTCGGCGCGCACAGCGACAGCGCCAGGCCCTGTTCATCGCCGCGGCCGGTACGGCCGATGCGGTGGATGTGGACTTCGGTGTCTTTCGACACGTCGACATTGATCACCGCTTCCAGGTTGGCAATGTCGAGGCCGCGCGCGGCCACGTCGGTCGCCACCAGCACGCTGGCGCTGCGGTTGGAGAACAGCACCAGGATTTCATCACGCTCACGCTGCTCCAGTTCGCCGTACAGGGCCAAGGCCGTAAAGCCGTCGGCGCGCAGCGACTCCACCAGTTCGCGGCAATGCACCTTGGTATTGCAGAAGGCAATCGCCGAGGCCGGAGTAAAGTGTTTCAGCAGGCGGCCGACGGCCTTGTCGCGGTCGTCGTAAGCGACTTCATAGAAGCGCTGTTCGATTTTGCTGTTGTCGTGCTGCGCTTCGATGATGACTTCCACCGGGTCGGCCAGGAATGGCTCCGTGGCGGCGCGGATGTCGTCCGGGTAGGTGGCCGAAAACAGCAGCGTCTGGCGGCGCTTTGGACAGGCTGACACGATGCCGGCGATTTCATCATAAAAGCCCATGTCCGTCATGCGGTCCGCCTCGTCCAGCACCAGCGTGCCGACCGTCGACAGGTCGATGGTCTGGCGGCTGATGTGGTCGCGGATGCGGCCCGGCGTGCCGACCACGATGTGCGCGCCATGTTCGAGCGACGCGATTTGCGGGCGCATCGGCATGCCGCCGGTCAGCACCAGGATTTTCACGTTGCCGACGCCGCGCGCCAGGCGGCGCAATTCATTGGCCACCTGGTCCGCCAGTTCGCGCGTCGGGCACAGCACCAGTCCCTGCGTGGCGAACCAGGCGGGATTGAGTTTATTGAGCATGCCAATGCCGAAGGCGGCGGTCTTGCCGCTGCCGGTGGCCGCTTGCGCCAATAAGTCACGGCCTTCCAGCACGGCGGGCAGGGTGGCGGCCTGGATCGGCGTCATGTGCTTGTAGCCAAGCACGTCAAGGTTGGCGATGAAGGCGGAAGGCAGGGGCAGGGTATCGAAGGCAGTGGACATAGTTTAGGCAGAGGCGGTTGGCGGCGGCGGTTGGTGGATGGGCGGCGCCGTTCAGTGTGCCGCGTTTGCGGCGTGGACGGCAAGAGCAATTCCCGCGTCGGGAATAAGAGGTTGCTGATCGGCGACGGCGCGGAGACGCCGATTCAGTCTTTTTGCCAGACCGGCAAGCCGGTCAGGTCCAGGCCATCATCGCGCTTCCATACTGGCAGGCCGCTGGTATCGGTTTCTTCCAGCAGTTCGAGCTGCACCTGTTTCATGGCAGCGCGGCGCACGCGCGGTGGCGGCGGGCGCTTGGGCTCCGGCTCCATCGGCGCGGCCGGACCAAAGCCCGGCAAGTCGAACGTCGCGTTGTCTTTTTTATCTCTCATTCAAAACAAAAGCCCGGCTGCGAGAGTCGGGCTTGGCAATGTAAAGCGGCGGCAAGTGTATCACATGCGGCCGTGCAGGCATAGGCATGGAGCGTTGCCATAGGCCGGATGAGCGTGCAGCGCGTCATCCGGCAAGCCATTCAGCGAAAACTCAGCGCACCCGTCAAATCCCCCGGCGGCGGCGCGCCCCGCGCGGCAAAGGCCTCATTGCGCACCTTGATGCCCTCCAGCATGGGCAAACCATGCAGGCGCGAAATAAAGCGCAGGATCGACGTGGTGTCATAAAAACTGTGGTCCACCGCGCCTTTTTTCGCATACGGCGACACGATAATGGCGGGAATGCGCGAGCCTGGCCCCCAGCGGTCGCCTTTTGGCGGCGCCACGTGGTCCCACCAGCCGCCGTTTTCATCGAAGGTGATGACCACCACCATGTCTTTCCACTGCGGCGATTTTTGCAGGTGGGCGATGATGTTGGTGACGTGCTGGTCGCCGGACTCGATATCGGAATACCCGGCATGCAAATTCAGGTTACCTTGCGGCTTGTAGAACGTGACCGCCGGCAGCTTGCCCGCCACCACGTCGGCCAGGAATTTATTCGACATCGGGCTGTCGCCCAGACCGCCATCGCGCAAGTGTTCGGCGCGGGCGCGGGTGCCCGGGGCGAATTGCGTGAAGTAGTTGAAGGGCTGGTGGTGATACTGGAAATTCGGCTTCGGGCCGCCGCCTTTGGCGTCGAGCGCGGCCTGCATGCCGGCGCCATACCAGGCCCAACTGACACCTTTGGCCGACAGCAAGTCGCCGATCGTGTCATAGCTTTGCGGCGGCTGGTAATACGCTTCATTGGAGCTGGCCAGGTTCGGGTCGCCACCGGGCGCGGGCTTGATCCAGCTTGGCTGGTACGGTGGCGCCATGGTGTTGATCACATAGCCATCCGGCGAAATCGAGCCATCGTTGACGTAGACCGGTTTGCCGTCCATGGCCGATGCCGGGCTGTCGGGAGCAATCGCCAGGCGGGTGCCGGTGTCGCCGTCGGCCAGCACGCAGATTTTCTTTTTCGCGGCGGTACCGGCCGCGTTCTTGAATTCGGCCGGGCGGGCGCTGATCAGGAACTGGTGGTTCAGGTACGAGCCGCCAAACGCGGCCATGAAGAAGTTGTCACACAGCGTGTACTGGCGCGCCAGTTGGTACAGGCCGAGGTTGCTGGCGGTGTCACCGTAATACCCCATTACCATGCCGCCGGTGTTGCCCCAGGCAACGAAGCCGTCGTTCTTGCCGCCATTGATCTGCATCTGGTTCTGGTAAAACAGATGCCACAGGTCGCGCGTGATGACGGACGCCGGCAATGGCTTGCCATCCGGGGTGGTGAGCTTGAAGGGCGCGTTGGGCAAGCCGGTGACGTCGTTTTCGGCGATCAGGTATTTGGTGCCGCCGATGGTCTGCGCATCGGGCACCATGCCGCCCCAGACTTTCGGCAGGGCCGGCAGCACAGAACCGTCGTAATCTTTTTGCTGGTATTGCCCGGGCTTCAGGCCGGCCAGCGGCGACGCCAGGCCGGGGAAGTCGGCAAACAAATTGTTGAAGCTGCGGTTTTCCAGGTAAATCACGACCACGTTTTTCACGTGTTCCTTGAGCTTGGCATCGAGCGACACCGGCTTGCTTGCCGGTTTGGCGGAAACCTTGGCGTCCACGGCGGCGGACGGCAAGGTGGCGGCCAGGCCGGTGGCGGCGGCTGCCTGGAACATACGGCGGCGGGAAGGGCGTTCCGGTGCGTCGGCTGCGCCGGATGGGAGGTCGTTGTTGTTATCGGTCACGCGCGACTCCTTGCGAGAAGGTTTTTACAAATGGCAAAGTGTAGCACTCTGGAAAGAACTCGTCGTTGCGGCGC
>JAIENA010000502.1 GCA_019751755.1 Burkholderiaceae bacterium
CTTGGCCGAATGGGGCGGCGCCTACCCGCACGGCGATCCCCTCGGATTCCAATTCCCTGGCCTGGTTGGGGATGAAGTCCAGCAGGTGCCCTTGTCCGTTGACGATGCGATGCAGCGGAAGCGGACTTCCAAGGCTCCGCTTGATGTAGCCGGGTATGGCTCGCACGAAGCTGTCAGCCACGCCGATGCCCACCGTTACGTCAATATAGCGGACGACGCGTCCCGCGGGAATCGTCTGCATGAAGTCCAGGAATTTGTGGTACGGCGATTCCGCCAGCGGGGCATACTGATTGGGTATCAAACGCAAGGAGTCGCATCGCCTGATGGCGCCGCCTTGCACGAAAGAGCCGAGGACGCCGCGGCGGTTCACGAGCTTGGCGAAATTTTCTTCGACGTGCCCGATCCGTTGGCACGGCTCGCAGAACATGGTCAGGCGTATTTCCACCCCGGACTGTGTCACTATCGACGAGCCTGGTTGGAACCATTCCGGATGGCCGGAAGCGATGACGATGTTTTCCCTGAGACTTCCCGGCGCAATCCGGAGCGCTTCCAGCTCGCAAGCCATAGTGATGAGGACCTGCCGGGGGCTGAGGCGATTGGCGTGCACGTCTCCCACGATTCCGAAACCTTGCTCGCATCTCATCAAGGCGCCGTCCTCCAATTCGACGGTCGGCTTGCCATGCCCGCTCTTGATGTACAAATGCTCGATTTTTCCTGCAGCAAATTCGCTGACGAGTTGGGCGGTCATCTGGTTTCCGTCATGGCGTCGAAATGGAATGAAAGACGAGTGGAGCAAGGCCTGGTGCCCTCCGGCGGCTCGGGCGTCGTTCCCCCGAGCCGCGTGTCCCGCCTAGCGCAGGTTGACGGCGGCCAGCGCGTCAGTCTTGCTCAGGACGTACAGCACGCCGCGAGCCGAGATCGCCAGGCTGCCACCCATCGGATACGTCCACACCACCTTTTGCGTGTTCAGGTCGATCGCGACGGTAGTGGCGTCCGAACTGGCGAAGGCTAGATTGCGGGTGACGATCACGTTGCTGAAAGGTGCGCCCTCTGGAAGGGCCGCCGTCCACAGCAGGCTGCCGGTTGCCGGTGCGCGTGCCTCGAGCGAGCGACCGTTGGCGCCAACGGCGTAGATGGTACCGTTGCCATAGGCGGGCGTGCCGCTGGTCTCGGTATTGAGCGTCCACGAGCGCGTGTGGTTGGCCAGGTCGAATGCCATCAAGTTGCCGGCGCCGACGATGGCTTGCCCCGTGTCCGTCAGCACCACCGCGCTGGCAAAGAAGTAGGTACTGTACGGGTAGGGGTCGCCGATGGTGTAAGCCGAGCGGCCATCGGCCACATCGAGCACCCGCAATTTGTTGTCGGGCACGCTGTAGGCGTAGACGAAGCGGCCATCGGTACTCGGGCTCCAGCCTTCATAGGCGGTCCCCGGGCCATTCCAGAGGAACTTGCCTTGCGCATCGCTGTAACGCGAAATGCCGCCGGCGTAGCCGCTCACTGTGTAAAGATCCGTGCCAAGCAGGGTCGGCGCGGAATAGCTTGGCCATTGAGAAATCATGGCTTGCTTAGTGAGTTGCGTACCTTTCGCCTGGTCGAATACCCAGAGGAAGGTATCGGAGTGGCCGGTCGAGGTGAGGTACACGCGGCCGTTCGCTGCAGCTGGCGGATTGACCTGGTACAGGGTTCCCAGGTCGACCGACCAGGCTTTTTCGCCCGTGTCTTCCGAAATGGCCACCAGTTCGGAATGGCCGCCCGCGATAGCCCGAACAAAGAACGCACGCCCGTTGTCGATGGCGGCGGATGGATAGCTGCGCTTGCCGGTAGCCTGACTTGGCACTTTCCAGCGTCGCGAGAACACGGTGGGATCGAAGCTCGCCGGTACGAAGCCCGTGTGCGCCGCGTTGCCCTGGTAGGTAGACCAGGGGCCGAGTCCCTCCACGGGTTTGAGGGCGGAAAGATTGGTGCCCGACTGTACCGTCACCGTCAGCGGAACGCGCCAGGGCGATCCTGGCAGGGGTTTGGCACAGGTGGTCGGCAAATCTTCGCACAGGCGAACTTCAAGCGTGGTGGCATGTTGCCCGGCTTTCAGCGTGCCTGACGTGTGCAGCGTCGCGCGATACTCCAGGTCCGATTGTGCCGTGATTTCCACCCGATTCGAAATCACGCCCGTGGCATCGGTGATGGCCACGTTGACTGGCGCGGCAAAAGTACGGCTGGAGCGGGCGATCAGTGACACGCTGACGCTGTCGCCCTCATCCTGGGTGACGCTGAGCGTCGAGGGAGTAAAGCTGAGCCAATTGCCGGCGGGATTATTTCCCTGGGTCGACGTGCTGCCGCCACCACTACCGCCACCGCAGGCTGCCAGGCCGAAGGCGAGCAGGCTGGCCACCAGGCCGTTAAAACGAGATTTCATGAACGCTGTCTATGGAAATTATCAAAAAGTACATTATACATCTTGATTGAACGCAACAGGAATTGCGCAATGTCCCACGACGGTTGACGCCGACAAGAAATTGATCCGGCTACCGATGTCTGACTGACCCATCCAGTATCGGTCGCGGCGCAGTAACGATAAGGGTTCGATTGGAACGAGGGTGGCGCAGCGAAAAGCCGGCGTCCGGGTTAATTTTGCGCGGCTTCAACAGGCGATACCCTTGTTTGCGTCGGGATGCCGGCCGGAGGCCAGTAAGGGACTGGCCGGGATCGGGCTTATCCGGCGAAGGCTGCCTTGTTGGCGTCGAGCCACTGCGCAAAGGGCTGCGGAGATGTGCCGGTCAGCGTCTGGAAGTCATCGCTCAGGTTTGCAACGCGGCCTGCCGCCGTATTGGTATCAAACGAAGCAAACACCGCAGCCAAAGGCGCCGGCAGGCCTGCGGCGACCATGCCTTGAATGAGCCCGTCCACAGGGACCGGTACCACCTCGATTGCCTTGCCAGTGGCCTGGCTGACGGCCGCCGCGATTTCTTCAGTTGTGAAGGCTTGGGCGCCGCTCAGGGTGTAAGTATGTTTGCCTTCCCCTGTCAACAGTGCGGTCGCAGCGGCCAAGGCCAGGTCATCCCGGGCAATGTGTGCGATCTTGCCCTGGCCCGCCGCGCTGTACCACCGGCCACTGGCCAATGCTGACGGCAACGACATGAACAAATTCTCGAAATACCAGTGATTGCGCAGGATGGTCCAGCCAGCCAGGTTGCTGCCACTGATCGCCTTTTCGGTGTCGGCGTGATCCGCCGCGATTAGCAAGGGCGAGTTGTCCGGCAGTGGCATGGAGGTGTAGGCCAGGTGCTGCACACCGGCGCTCACAGCGGCAGACAACGCGGCCTGGTGTTGTGCCAGCCGGCGGCCGGGGCGGTCCAGTGCGTCGGTACTGATGAGTAAGGCGCGCTGTGCACCGGTAAAGGCGGCGTGCAGCGAGGCGGTGTCTTCAAAGTCGGCGGCGCGCACTGTCACGCCGAGCGCTGCGAGCTGCGTGAGACTGTCCGGGTTGCGACTGGTGGCGATGATGCGCCCGGGCGCCACCGCAAGTGTGTTCAGCAAATGGTGGATGACGCGTTGGCCGAGTTGTCCGGATGCGCCGGTAACGAGAAGCTGGGAAGTCATGTGCCTGTCCTTGGTGAGGGTGAAAAATGAGGAATGCATCCGAGTGATTCGGTATTTAATTGATACTTACATTCACTTTGATCGTTGCTATCACTATGGTACTCATGTAAAAATAGAGTACAAGTAGGGTGTTAAAAGTTACCTGGTTACTTTCAGGTAACCAGGTGCCATCGCAGATGCAAAGGAAGGCCGATGTCGGTTCACAAATCCAAGGTTGACTGGGCGGAACGTTGTCCCATTCGCGACGTACTGGAGCGCATGGGGGATCGTTGGAGCATGCTGGTGTTGTTCTTGCTGAGAGAGCACCGGATCATGCGTTTCAGCGTACTGAAAAATACCATTGGCGACATCTCGCAACGCATGCTGTCGCAAACGCTGCGCCGGTTGGAGCAAGATGGACTGGTGCGGCGTACGGCGCACGCCACCGTGCCGCCGCGCGTCGATTATGCATTGACGCCGCTGGGCGAGTCATTGATGCAGCCGATGCAGCAGTTGTTGAATTGGGCCGCTGCCAACCACCAGCAGGTGCGCGATGCACGGTCGGCCTATGTGCCACCACCCAGGCACGAGGCGTTGTAGTCGTGCATTGGCTGTTTCAGGCCGCAGGCGGCGCTGACGTCAGATCACTTGCCGCTGGCCGCGAACTTGGCAAACATGTCGCTCAAGGTTAAACGCGTATCGATGGCGGTGTAAATCCGCATGGGCCGGCCGCCGGCGACCGGAACGTAGCTGCCATCGTCGGCAATGTGCGGTGTGGGGCGCAGCACATAAGCACTGGATGAACTATCTGGCTCAAACGATGACTGCAGTGCGGTCACGGTGACCAGCGGGCTGTCGCCGAGAATATAGGTCTCGCCCAGGTTGGCTTTGACCGTGGCGCGCACCCGCTCGATCTGTGCGCTCAGGTAGCGGCCAAGGGCGCCGGCATGGCGTAACCCGGCGGACAATTCCGCATCGCTGAGATTGAGTTGGCGATACACATTGCGGGGAATCTGCCAGATTGGCAGTCCGGACTGGTTGAACACGAACTGCGCCGCCAGCAGGTCGATCGTCAGGTTGTACTCGCTGTCACGGCGCGGCGGCACACCCGGCAGCAGGTCACCGTGCTCCATGCCACCGATCCAGACCAAGGTGAGGCGACTGGCGACGCGCGGTTCCAGTCGTATCGCCTCGGCCAGATCGGTCAGGCCGGCGCCCGCCGCGTAGTAGAGCGGCAGTGGGGTGTCGTCGCGCAGCGCTTCCGCAATGATCATGCGCGCCGCGGTCGTCATCGCCGGCGGCGCGCCGGGCTGCCATGCCGCATTGCGGCCGGCGACCACTGGCGGTCTGCGGGCCAGTTTCATCTGCGCATACAGTTCATTGACGCGCGCCACCGCGTTATCGGCCTGGGTCGCCGACTGGTCGAGAAAGTCGTTCTCATGAATGTGAGAACCGACCACCAACCGGATGTCAACGGATGGCGACGCCAGATGATGGGCCAACTGGAACAGGCCATCCGGGTCGCCTGAAAAGTCGTTATCGATAATGACCCGCTGGCGCGGCTGGATTGCCCACGCGGCAGCCGGCCTGGGGAGCAGACCCTGCATCGCGAATGCCAGGGCGATGCCCAGCACATTTCGTCGCATTCCATGGGCGGGCACCACTGCTTCCCTTCTGAACATCGCGCAATCCTTATGCCAGAGTGACTTGTACCGAAGCATGGTAACCGGGCGGGCATGCGATGTCTGATCAACCGTCTGATCAATAATGTGAGCCAGGCGCTTTGGTGCTGGCGTGTCGCCACGTTCCCAGACCCGGTCGGCGCTACGGCTGACGCCACATCATTTTTTTGTGATCCATGGAACACCCAATTGCAGGAAGAGGGGGCATTCGCATCTCTGCCATCCCGCAGGTAGGACTAGCAATCGGATGTTGTTTTATAGTATATTTCCATAATGCAATTTTAATTGCTAAACTTAAAAACCTCGAAGGAATTCCTTTAACGACAATGAGCGTCAGCCAACACATATTGGTTCCCTATTCCCTCGGCATTGATTTGCTGTCGTGTAGCGTGTTGTTTTTCTTATGGCTGCGCCATCGCGATGAAAAACACGCGCTGTACTGGGCGATTGGCCAATGCTGCATGGCGGCTGTCACGTCGGCGCTGTCCCAGGTCTTGCCGGCAGCGCTGCAGCAAGTCGCCGCGGCGCTGTTCCTGACCCTCAGCGTGGTGGCCTTTTGGGCTGGTACCGAGGCGTTCCTTGGCCAGTTGAACCATGTGCAATGGCGGCGAGCGGTCCTGTGTGGCGTGCTGGGCGGTGCGCTGATGTGGTTGGCCAGGGAGGTGTGGGACGACTGGCGTGCGCATTTCACGGCCGTCACCTATGGCGTTACCTTCCTGTGGATCGGCTACCGCCTGGCCGGCAAGACCCGGCTTACGCGGGTGCTGGCTGGCATTTGCCTGGTGCGCGGCGCTTTCAATGTCGCCAACGGGCTGATGCTGGTGCCCGCAGCATACGAAGGGTGGATCATTTTTGCGCTGCTGGTCAAGGGGGCCTCCTTGCTGTGCCTGATCGCCGCAGTGCAAGACAAGATCGAAAGGCGCTACCTGAGCGCAATCGATAGCCTCAGTAACGGTTTTGTGGTTCTCGATCGCGATGGTGTGATTCATACGTCGAATCAGGGGTTTGCCCACATGCTTGGTGTCGCCGATATCAAGCAATTGATTGGCACAGTGGTGACGCGCTGGCAGCCCGATCTTGCCCAGTCCAGGCTCCGTGCCCATTTCCGGCGTTTCGCCGTGGCTGCCACCTACCCGTATGTCGAGACGGCCGTGGTTCGCCGTGCCGATGGCAGCGCCATGCCGGTCGAGTTGATCGCATCGCCCCACCAAGAAAATGGCCAGCTCTTTTGCATGATGCTGGTGATCGACATTACTGAGCGCAAGAAGCGCGACGATGCCTTGTACCGGGCGGCGCACTATGACAGCACCACCGGCGTGTACAACCGGCATGGACTATCGCAACAGTTGCGCGCGTGCCTCCGGGTGGCCGAGCGGGACGCACGCCAATGTGCGGTGCTCTTTATCGATATTGACAAGTTCCAACGCGTCAATGACAGCTTTGGCCATGCCGTGGGGGACCAGTTACTGAACCAATTGGCGCAGCGCTTGCAGCATTGCCTGGGTCAGGAGCATGTGCTGGGGCGGGTCGGGGCTGACGAGTTTGTCGTGGTGCTGCCATCGCTGCCAGCCGATACGGCACAAGAGCTGGCGGCGGCATGCGGGCAGCGGATTCTGACCGCGCTGAGCCACAGTTTTGATCTGGCGCCGCACGCCATCACCATCGCGGTCAGCATCGGTGTGGCTTGCGCCCCCGGCGATGGGGGCGACGGCGACACCCTGGTGTGCAACGCCGACATCGCCATGCACCAGGTGAAGAAAGCCAGTCGCAGCAATTTGGGCTTTTTCAGCCCTGCCATGAACTCTTATTCGCGAGACGCACTGGTGATTGATGCCGCGCTGCGCAGCGCGCTGACGATCAATGAGTTGCGGCTGGTGTATCAGCCGATTGTCGATGCGCAGAATGGCCGGCTGGAGAAAGTTGAGGCCTTGCTGCGGTGGAACAGCGCTACCCTTGGGGTCGTAGGGCCGGACCGGTTTATTCCGGTGGCAGAAGAAAGCGATCTGATTATCGACCTTGGCACCTGGGTCCTCAACGAGGCCTGCCGTCAACTGCGGGCCTGGCAAACCTGCTTGCCGCTGTTGACGATCAGTATCAATGTGTCGGCGCGACAGTTGCTCGATGCGGCCTTCCTCGATTTGGTGGGGCAAGCACTGGCGGTCAACCAGCTGTTGCCGCATCAGCTCGAATTGGAAATCACCGAACGTGTGTTAATCAGCGAAATCGGGCAGGTGGGCGCGGTTCTCGATCGCCTTCGCACGCTGGGCGTGCGCATTTCGCTGGACGACTTCGGCACCGGCTACTCATCGTTGAGCTATCTGACCCAGTTCCAGATGCATACCCTCAAGATTGACCGCAGTTTTGTGAGCCGCATGGTGGATTCTCAGCGCAGCAAGGCATTGGTTGAAACGATCATCGCGATGGGGCACTCGCTCGGCTTGAAGCTGGTGGCTGAAGGTGTGGAAAACGCGGAACAGGCCCGTACGCTGGCGAGCATGGGCTGTCAGTATTTGCAGGGCTATCATATTTCGCCCCCTGTCAGTAGTGACGACCTGGTGTGGTTGTCGCTGGCGGCCAGTGCGCCTGGGTACGACCAGGTGGTCGAATAGCGGCATCGTATTGCCGATGGCCCAGTGGTAAGATGCGCCGGCATTATTCATTGCCGGAGCTCGCCATGCAGATCAGGCGCGGTGCTGTTGATGGAACCCGGGGAAACGCTGGGACTGGATTTGGAGTGTTGGCTTCGGTCCTCCAGGGATGCGATGCGGAAGATAGCGACTGGGACTGACTTACCGACCCGGCCCCGGAAACCATTCCGTTCGATATCGGCGCCATCCGCCGGGAGCTGTTACAGCTGCAGGGGGGGGCTGTCGATGTGCTGACCCGAAAGCGTTGCCCGAAAAGTTCAGGGCAGCCATTCTTGCGGAAGCTGTATTGGTATGCGCAAGGATCAGCAGCGCCTGATCGATTACCTGGCGATCTTAGGCGAAGCCAGCAACAACATCCCCAAGCCCTATCCGGCGTTCGCAACACGGCATGCCGTGTTGCCGCTGGCGTTCGCCTGCCAGATGCGCAACGCCGTTGCCCATGGCTCCTTCAAATCGCACGGACATTGAACTGGAAATCGCGCGTGTCGGTGACGAACTGCGTATTCGGCAGGCACGCCGCCCGCTGGCGGGCGTGATGAAGAAATTTGCCCAGTTCGGGCCGGACTTTATCAGCCCAAGGCCGCCGGGCGCGATTGCCTCGGCCGCGCCATGCGTTCCGGGCAACACTTGGCCTGCCACTAGAACTGCCAGCGCAGCGCAGCCGTGATACTGCGTTCGCTCTGGCGCCGGGGTTCGGCGATCAGTGTGCGCGAGGCGCGGTCGCTGTGGACCACCAGCGATTCCAGCATCAACGACACGGTATCCGACAGCGGCATCTGATAGGCCAGTGCCATCGCATGTCCTGTCTCGTTGTTGGGGTCGTCGGGCAGGACGTCGTGTTCAGTGGTACTGAAGCGGTCATATCGCAGCGCCAACGTCCCGCTGCCGATCCGATGGCTGGCCAGTACGTACCAGGACCGGTAGTTCAGCGCGACACCATTGGCGCCCATCAGCGTATCGCCACGCATGGCCTGCATCAGCACTTCCCAGCCGGCGGCCGGCCGCCAGACCGCGCTGACATGGTCAAACCGGGTCCGCCATCCATATTGGCCATGCTGCACCGCCAGTGGATGGGCGCGGTTGTCGTAGTGGAGCACTGCCAACTCCAGGTCCGGGCCAGCATTCAGGTTCAGGCCGGCATAGTAGCCGGGCCGGCCATCGATTTCGCGGAACGGATGGATGGTGCGTGATTGGCGCGGAATGGCGCCGTCCGGTCGGTAGACCGGCAGATCGGCCAAGCGCAGCGCTTCGTTGCGCCCGGCGATACGGTCGCTGATCGACCAGCCGCGCCATGCCAGCATGGTGCCGGCGGGGTCGTTGCCAGTGAAGACCGCCAGCACCACGCCAACGTCGTACGGGACATTGGCATGGCGGCCCAGGCGGCGGCTGCTCCATTCCACGCCATTGGTGCGCAGCTCTTCCCCTATCCAGCTGTTGATGGCTGAACTGGAAATGGTGCGTTTCGGTGTCCAGCCGATGCCGTCGTAATCAATTTCGACGCTCGTCGGCGGGAAAAAATAGCCGGCCTTGACGCGGGTCTTCCAGGCGCCGGATGGCAGCGGATTCCATGCCAGCCAAGCCTCGCGCACATCGATGACGCTATGGTGCCGGTCGTCGGCGCTTAACTCCACGCTGGCGCTGACGGTATCGGCCAGATCAAATTCTCCGCGCAGCACCGCCTGGCCGATGCCGATGGCGGGTGATCCGGCGTCATATCGGCTCTTTCCCAAGCCGCTGTCCAGGAAGCTTCGGCCTGCCTCGGATTGCACCGCGCGCAGGTCCAGCATCCCGCGCAATTCAGCCGCAGGGGCGTGCATCGCCAGGCAGGCCAATGCCAGTGGGAGTAGTCGTGAAGTCATGCGGTATTGTACCTGTGGATCTTGCCTGGGCAGCTTGCCGCGCAATGGCCGGTGGCGCGCCGTTTAGTACAAGGTGTTGCGCGTAAGCGTCATCCCAGCACCGTCTGTACGTAGCGAGTAGCCTCTGCCAAAGTAGTTCCCGTTACTTTTTTAGCGGG
>JAIENA010000452.1 GCA_019751755.1 Burkholderiaceae bacterium
CCATCCCGAACAGGACCGTGAAACGACTTTGCGCCGATGATAGTGCTGCAACCAGTGTGAAAGTAGGTTATCGTCAAGCTAGTAATTCCGAAAAAGCCCGCGCAAGCGGGCTTTTTCACTTTCAGGTGTCATCACGCGGTCATGCGGCCTGCGTAAGCTGCGGCTTTCTTTTACTACTGAGAACCGCAGCATGAAGCAGCTTCCCCAGCTCTCCCTCTTGTCCCTGGCCATCGCCGGCGCCCTGACCGCCATGTTGACCGCATGCGGCAGCACCGATCAACCGGTGCCGGTAACGCCCGTCAAAGCGCAAATCAATGGTCTATTTTATGACAGTGCCGTCAGCGGCCTGGAATATACGGCGGGCGCAGCCGCCAAGACCAGCACTGGCGCGAATGGCGAATTCACGTGCAAGGATGGCGACGCAGTCAGCTTCTCGATCGGCGGTATCGCACTGGGTAGCGCCCCTTGCGCCACCACGATTACGCCGATGCAACTGGCCGGCGCCGCGGCCGGCGATGCGAAGGTCGTCAACCGCTTGCTGGCCTTGCAATTGCTGGATGAAGACGGCGACCCACAAAACGGCATCAAGCTGGCGGCCGATGTGAAAACCGCGCTGGCCGGCAAGAGCCTCGACTTCAATGCCGCGCCTGCCGCTTTCAACACGGCGCTGGCCGCAACCTTGACCGCTGCCGGCGCCAAATATGCGGCCCGCACGGTCGATGATGACCGCCGCATGCTGGCCCGCGAACACTTCGAAGATACGCTGGCGTCGCGCCTGGGCGCGGCCAGCGTGGAATTGTTTACGCAAGGCGCCGTGACCGTCGCGGTGACCCGTTACCAGATCCAGGCGGACGCCAAGTATTACGTGCCGTATGAAGGCGCCAACGCCCAAGTCAAAGCGGACTTCCCGCAAGGCTTCCTGCCATCTTATGGTTCGGCGCTGGCGTTTAAAGGCACCAACGCCAACGGCGACCTGGAATTCTATGGTTTGACGGACCGTGGCCCGAATGGTGATGGTCCGAATATTCCGGCCCTGAGCGGCAGCGGTACGATCGCCGCGAAAATCTTCCCGGCGCCAGCCTTTGCGCCATCGGTTGGCATTATCACGGTCGGCAAGAATGGCGCCGTGCTGACGTCGTCCATGCCGCTGAAGGCCAACAGCACCACCAACATGACCGGCTTGCCGATCCCGGCCGGCACCCTGGGTAACTCGGCGGAAGCGCCGGTCATGGATGCGATGAAGTTCGATGCCGGCACCAAGGCCGTCTTCAGCGCCAACGGTATCGACAGCGAATCGATTGCCTACGACAAGAAACGCAATGCGCTGTGGGTCTCCGACGAATACGGCCCCTTCATTGTGAAGCTCGATGCGGCGACCGGCGTGGTGCAAAGCCGTTATGCGCCAGGCACCGGCTTGCCGGCGATCTTCGCCAAGCGCCGCGCTAACCGGGGCATGGAAGGCATGGCGCTCGACACCACCACCGACAAATTGCACGGTTTCCTGCAAAGCCCTCTGACCGATGGCAGCGCGCCGTACAGCGTGACCGGCAAGAACGAGCAGGTGGAACGCTTCGCGCGCTTCACGCGCTGGATTGAATTCGATCCGGTCACCGGCGCCACCACCAAAATGTACGCCTATCCACTGGCTGGCACGGATTACCAGGATGGCCGCACCGGCAACGCGAAGCTGGGCGACATGGTCGCGCTGGGCAATGGCAAGTTCATCGTCATCGAGCAGGGGGCTGCGCCCGGCGGCAAAGTATTCAACAAGCTGATGCTGGTGGAAATCGGCAATGCGACCGACATCAACGCGGCGGAATTCAACAACGCCAGCTCCGACCTGGAGAAAAGCTCGATGGGCGGTGTGGCGGTGAATGGCGCCGACTGGAGCAAAGTGGTGACCTTGAAGAAAACCCTGCTGCTGGACTTGAACGCGGTGGGCTGGCTGGCCGAGAAGGCGGAAGGCTTGACGCTCGTCGATGCCAACACGCTGGCTCTGGTGAACGACAATGATTTCGGCATGAAAACCAAGATCTACACGCCCGACGGCGTTGCCGTGGCCGATGCCGACGTCACCAAGTGCAATGTTGATGCCAATGGCGTCATCATCACCAGTGCTACCGTCGGCTGCAACGCCGCCAACACCATTCGGGTGACGCGTGGCGACGACAAGGAACGTCCGGCGCGCCTGTGGCTGATGAAGTTTGGCAAGGCGCTGACTTCTTATTGACCGTTCGCTGCAGGTCATCGGCCTGCTGGTTAGCGCAGCAGGCCGATGACCTGCGAACTGGCGAACAGCAGCAGGCCGATACATCCGCCAACAATCGTGCCGTTGATGCGGATGTATTGCAGGTCCTTGCCGATATTGAGTTCGATCTGGTGCGACATCTCTTGCATATCCCAGCGCTTGACGGTGTCGCTGATGTGGCGTGTCAGGAAGTCCGAGAAATCGGGCGCCATGGTACGCGCCGCATCTTCCATGTGGGCGTTGAGGGAACTGCGCAAATCGTCGTTGTGCGCCAGTTCCTCGCCCAACCAGCGGCCCATCGCAGCCACCCGCTCATGCAAGGCTGAATGGTCCGACGCCAGGTCGTCGCGCAGCCAGTCGCGCACGCCGCTCCATACTTGCGTGATATACGCGTTGGCGGCATCGCTGTCCCTTATATAGGCTTTTAATTCCATTGCGCGCTGCTGGAACACGTCGTCTTCGCGCAGCCGCACAATAAACGTGGCGATCAATTCATCGAGGCGGTGGCGCAGCCGGTGGCTGCGGTCTTCCCGCACTTGTACCAGCAAGGTGTTCAATGCTTCACTGACCCAGTCCGCACCTTTGTCACCGAGCCAGGTGGTGGGCAGCACCTTTTCCATGGCCGCGTGTTCACGTTTCAACCACTGCACGATGCTGTGGGAAATCACTTCCTGATTGGCCGGCGACTCCAGATGGAGCAGCGCCTGTTCCAGGATGTCATCGAGTACTTCCTGGTGGCGCCCGTCGCGCGTCAGCATATCGAGGACACCGGCCAGCAAGTGCGCCAGGTCGACCTTGTCGAGCATGGCGTGGAAAGCGTTTTTCAGGAAGCTGCGGATGCGGGTGTCTTCCGCCATGTCCAGCATCCCGGCCGTCACGCGCACGACATACGCGCCGAGGATGCGGTCATTGGCCGGTTCCGCCAGCCACTTGCCCAGCATGCCAACCGGATCATGCTTGCGGATCAGCCCCACCAGCGAGGCCGGATCGAGGAATTTCTCGCGCACGAATTGCGCCAGGTTGTCTGCAATGCGGTCCTTGTTGTTGGGGATGATGTTGGTGTGCGCCGAGATCAGTGGGATCGGCACCCGCTTGAACAGTGCCACCACCGCAAACCAGTCGGCCAGCGCGCCCACCATGGCCGCTTCCGCCACGGCCTTGATGGCATCCACCGCCAGGCTATGAGGCAGGAGCGCTGTGACGACAAAGATACCGGCCGCCGCCAGCAGGAACATCAGCGCGGTCCGTTTGGCTTTCTTCAGTTCCTGCTCTTTATCCATGGCTACTGCTCCGTGATCCGTTCCCAATCAAGGTCGAAGCGGGCCAGGTACTTGCGCAGCCGGTCCGCATCATTCGGTTTGGCCTTGCTCTCGCGGGAGACGGCAAACAGCTTGCGTCCCGCGTCGGACATGCTTTTCGATTGTCGGCATACTTCCAGTACGGCTTGCAGCTGCAGCCGGTCGAACAAGTCCAGTTGCTGCAGCGCGTCATCGCCCAGCACTTGTTCCAACGTGCTGCCCGCTGTTGCCGCTGGTATCAGCGTACGCCATTGTCGCCGCAAGCGCGAGATTTCTGCGCTCACCACGGCCGTCGTGATACGGCCCGCTTCGGCCAGTGTGGCCATGCGCGTCACGGCGGCCGACAAATCGCGGAAGTTGCCATGCCATTGCGCATCCGGCGCCATGGCATAGCGCATGAATAATTCACGCGCCTCCTTGTTGAAGCGTACTGCGGCGCCGGTTTCCGCACCGAATTGCGCCAGCAGGTAATCGATGTTCGGTTCGATGTCTTCCGGCCGTTCGGCCAGGCCCGGCAGTTCATAGGTCCACAAATTGATGCGGGCGTATAGATCTTCGCGGAAGCGGCCCGCCGCCACTTCCATCGCCAGGTCGCGGTTGGTGCCGGCAATCAGCTGGAAGTCGCTGTGTACCTCATGGTCGCCGCCGATCGGGAGAAAACGTTTTTCTTCCACCGCCTTCAACAGCATGGCCTGTTCATCGCGTCCCAGTTCGCCGATTTCATCGAGGAACAGCAAGCCTTTGTGGGCTGTGCGCAGCAGGCCGGGGCGGTCCGACGCGGCGCCCGTGAACGCACCTTTGACATGGCCGAACAAGGTGGACCCGGCGCCGTCGCCATGCAGCGTGGCGCAATTGACGTCGACGAACGTGCCGTCCAGCTGGCGCCGGGCTTTCTTCAACTCGAACACGCGCTTGGCCAGGAAGGATTTGCCGGCGCCGGTGGGGCCCATCAGCAGCATGGGTGCGCGCGAGCGCACCGCCACGTGCTCGATCTCATCGATCATCCGGTTGAATTGCGGATTGCGCGTGGCGATGCCGGATTTCAGCAAGGCCACGCCTTCCTGCTGCGCGCGATGGAAGCGCTGGGCAATCTGGTCGTAGCGCGACAAGTCCAGGTCGATCAACGCATAGCTGCCCGGCGCACCGGGCGTGGCACGGCGTGGCGGTGATGTCTGCAGCAGGCAACCGGGGAAGTAGCGCGCTTCCGTCATCAGGAACAAACAGATTTGCGCCACGTGCGTGCCGGTGGTGATGTGGACCCAATACTCTTCGCGCTCGGTGTCGAACGGATAGTGGCGCGCGAAGTCGTACAGGCAGCTGTAGACGTCTTCGAAGTCCCAGGCATCTTCGATCGGCAGCGCATGGGCGCGGACCTCGGTGCCGGGCGAGGTCGCGGCGATGTCGTCCTTGACCTGCTCGACCACGTGGCCGTAGCTGCCGTTATAAAACAGTTCCAGCCGGTCGATCAGCAAATCCTCATGCTGGGCCAGCGCCACCGTGGGCCGCCAGCGCTCCCACCGGTTGCTGCCACCACCCTTGTCCAGCTGGGCACCGACAAAACCGAGGATCACGGTTTTCTTTTTCATTTGAGATAAATATTTATACGATAAGATAATTTATCATGATTTATCGCATTATTGGTCACCGACGTGGAATCCCTGATCCTTTTTAAATCAATAGCTTATTCGCTATTGGCAAGGCTGGCACGCTGCTTGCAATAGTTCAGGTACACACCAAGAGAACAGGAGCTGACATGAAAAACTACGAACAACTCGATATCGCGGGCGCCAGCCCAATCAAAATGTGGACCGCCGGGGTGCCGGTCGAAGCCGAAGCCAAACAGCAACTGGCCAACACCGCCAGGATGCCGTTTATTTACAAGCATATCGCCGTGATGCCGGATGTGCACCTGGGTAAGGGCTCCACCATCGGCAGCGTGATCCCGACTCTGGGTGCGATCATTCCCGCCGCCGTGGGTGTCGACATCGGTTGCGGCATGATGGCGGCCAAGACCACCCTGAATGCGCGCGATTTGCCGGATAACCTGGGGCCGCTGCGCAGTGCGATTGAAAAAGCCATCCCACACGGCATGACGCCGAAGACGCGCGGCTACCGTGGCCGCGACACGGGATCGTGGGAAAATCCGCCGACGCCGGTCGATGCCGCCTGGGCGCAGCTGAAGGATGAATTTGATGTGATATGCCAAAAGACGCCGCGCCTGCGCAACACCAACAACTACAAGCATCTGGGAACGCTGGGTGGCGGTAACCACTTCGTCGAAGTGTGCCTGGATGAAGAGGGCGCGGTGTGGTTCATGCTGCATTCGGGTTCGCGCGGTGTGGGCAATGCGATTGGCACCCACTTCATCGAACTGGCGCAGCAGGACATGCGCACGCATATCGCCAACCTGCCGGACAAGGACCTGGCCTACCTGGAAGAAGGGACGACGCACTATGACGATTACGTGGAGGCCGTCGGCTGGGCGCAAAAGTTTGCGCGGATGAACCGCGAAGTCATGATGCAGAACCTGATCGCGTCGGTGCGCACCGTCATCAAGAAGCCGTTCGAGACGCACCTGGAAGCGGTCAACTGCCACCACAACTATGTGCAGAAAGAGCGTCACTTCGGGAACGATGTGCTGATCACGCGTAAAGGCGCGGTCTCGGCCCGCGCGGGAGAATTGGGGATCATTCCCGGGTCGATGGGCGCCAAGAGTTTTATCGTGCGCGGTAAAGGCAACCCGGACAGCTTCAATAGCTGCAGCCACGGCGCGGGACGCACGATGAGCCGTAACGAAGCCAAGCGCCGCTACACGCTGGCCGACCAGGTGAAAGCCACGGAAGGCGTCGAGTGTCGCAAGGATGCGGCCGTGATTGATGAAATCCCGATGGCGTACAAGGATATCGACGCGGTCATGCAAGCGCAGAGCGACCTGGTGGAAGTGGTGCATACGCTGAAGCAGGTCGTCTGCGTAAAAGGATAAGGACATGATTGAACTCGATGGTTCCCAGGGCGAAGGCGGCGGCCAGGTCTTGCGCACGTCGCTGACCCTGTCGATGATTACCGGGCAGCCGGTGCGCATCGTGAATATCCGCGCCAACCGGCCCAAACCGGGCTTGATGCGGCAGCACCTGGTGGCGGTGCAGGCGGCGGCCGAAATCTGTGGCGCCGACCTCTCCGAGGTGCAGGTCGGCGCGCAAACGCTGGTCTTCAAACCGGGCCGCATCCGTGGCGGCCATTACCGTTTTGCCATCGGCACGGCGGGCAGCAGCATGCTGGTGCTGCAAACCCTGCTGCCGGCCTTGCTGTATGCCGATGCGCAGTCCACCGTGACGGTCAGCGGCGGCACGCATAATCCGAAAGCACCACCGGCGGAATTTCTGCAGCGCGCGTATGGCCGCGCCATGGCGCAGATGGGCGCACAGATTGATATCCGGCTGGAGCGGCATGGCTTTTATCCGGCCGGCGGTGGGATCGTGTCGGCCTCGGTGCAGCCTTGCGCGCAATTGCAGCGACTGGAATGGCTGGCGCCGGGCGCACGCCGCGCCGGCTATGCGGAAAGCTTTATTGCGGCCGTGCCGTATCTGGTGGCGCAGCGCGAACTCGATACCGTGGGCACGGCCATGGGCTGGAGCGGTGAGCAATTGCGTCCGCGCCAGTTGTCGGACAAGCACGGACCTGGCAATGTCTTGCTGATCACCTTGGACAGTGAGCATGTGACGGAAGTGTTTGCCGCATTTGGCGAGAAATCGGTCCCGGCGGAAGCCGTGGCGAAACAGGCGGTGCAGGATGCGCGCTTTTATATCGCGTCCGGCGCCGCCGTCAGCGAGCACTTGGCGGACCAGTTGATGCTGCCGATGGCGCTGGCCGGCGGCGGGACTTTTACGGTGGACCGGGTGTCACTGCATGCGCGCACCAACGCCGATGTGATTGCGCGGCTGCTGCCGGTCGCCATCACGTTCCATCCGGAAGGGCGGCACAGCGTCTGTGTCATCGCGGGGCGTTGAACGTTGAACCTTGAGCGCCGGGTACGACCGGTGGTGCGACGATGGTCCCTACCAAGGGCATTTAAAAGCGGTATTGCGCGCTGGCACCCAGTTGCCAGTGACGGCCCGGAGCCGCTTCGTAAAAGCGCTTGTTGCTGTCGCCGACGATCACGGAGCCGATATATTGGCGGTCGAGCAGATTGTTGACGCGGGCGTAGCCGGCCACGCCCCAGGGACCGAGGTTGCGCCGAGCGGTCAGGCGGGCGTTGAATGTCAGGTAGCCCGGCGCGGCTTTTTCCAGGTTGCTGTCTTCCGCATGGACTTTCGCGCTGGCGCTGGTTTCCAGTGCCACACCGATGCGGCCGGTTGCATCTTTCCATGCCAGGTCCGCATACAGGTTGGCTTGCGGGACGCCGGGCAAGCGGCTGCCCGCCGCGACGGCGCCCAATGGCGTGTCGTAGACCGCGCGCAGCGCTGTCAGCGCCACCCGGCTGGCGAGGCCCGCGCCCAGATTGGCGTCGATCGACACTTCCGCGCCGCGGCGCGACGTTTTGCCCGCATTGCGGTAGCTGGTACGCCCGCCGCTGGCCGCGTCCACCACCAGTTCATCGCGCGTGTGGACGCTGAAGATCGCCGCATCCAGGCGCACGCCGGAGCCAATGATGGTTTTGAGGCCGATTTCGCCATGGGTGCTGCGCGCCGGTTGCAAGCGGAAATTGAAGCCGCCACCGGTGCCGGAGTAAAACAGCTCGTTCAAGGTCGGCGTCTCGAAGCCCTGCGCCGCGCTGGCATACAGGTTCAAGGTGGGCGATACCTTGTACAACACGCCCGCCACCGGCGTGGTGCGCGCGTGGCGCAGGCTGCCGCTGTCATTCCCGTTCGACAGGAAATGGTCGCTGACGGAGACTGTGACCCGGCTGCGCCGCACGCCGCCACTGAGCACCCAGGCGCCGCCGGCCCATTCCGTTTGCAGGTACGGATCCGCATTCGACACCACGTCCTGCTCTTCGCGCCGCAGCTTGCCCTTCACGCCCAACGCCGTGCCGGCGAAGTTTTCATAGCCCTTACGGTTATCCGACGAGCGGCCAACTTCCACACCCGCCGTGGTGCTGAGCGTGCCGCCGGCCAGTTGCCGGACATCGAGCCAACTGATCTCGGCGCCATAAAAATCGCGCGCAAAATCGACCACGCCGCCAGAGTGGCTGGCCGGCGCCTGGAATGCGCGGGAAAACGCCTGGTACTGGATCACTTGCCGGTTGCCGCCGTACAGCGACACTTTCAGGCGCTTGTCGCCCAGGCGCTGTTCCCATGCCGCGCCGATTTGCTGGTGGTCGATGCTCTTGCGCGTGTTATAGCGTTCCGCCAAGGTGCGCTTCGGCGTCACGGTATCGGTGGCATCGGTTTCGCCCGCGCGTGGATCGCGCAGGTAAGTGGCCCACGTCACGCCCAGCGGGTCTTGCGTATCCTGCTGGCGCAAGCCGCTGGCCGTCACCGTCAATTTGCCGTCGACATTAGGTCGCAGCAACAGCTTGGCATAAGCCTGGTCGCGTCTTGCGGCGCTGTGGTCGCGGTAGCCGTCGGTATCGAAGCGCGATGCATCGAGCAGGTAGCCGATGCCGCCGGCCTGGCCTTGCGCATTGACGTCGATCTTGCGGGCGCCGTTGCTGCCGCCCATGACGGCGGTTTCCAGTACCGCTTTGCCGCTTGGTTCGCGCGTAAATAATTGCACCACGCCGCCCGCGTGATTGCCATAAGCGGCGGAAAACGGCCCGCGCAACACTTCAATGCGCTGCGCCTGGTCCAGGTTGAAGGTGGCCGCCTGGCCCTGGCCGTCGGGCATCGAGGCCGGTATGCCGTCGGCCACCAGCTTGACGCCGCGCACACCGAAAGCGGAGCGGGCGCCGAAGCCGCGCGATGACATCTGCAAATCCTGCGCATAGTTTTGCCGATTTTGCGCCACCAGTCCCGGCACCGCCGCCAGCGCGTCCGAGGCGTTGACGCGCATTTGTCCTTCGCGAATGCGTTCCCCGTCGATGACGTCCACCGCTGCCGGAAAGTCGAAGCTGCTGTGCTCCACCCGGCTACCGCTGACAATGACGACCTTGTCCAGCGCTTCCGCCCGCGCGCTGAAGATGGCGGAGCAGCCCAACATGGTTGCGATGGTGGTCAATCGGATACGGGCTTGCATTGGATTCTCCTGAGGTGGTGTCACTGCTGGACAGCATGAGCAATATACCCGCCATGCGCGACATAAAATAGTGCTTGCCTATGGGAGTGCTGCTTGCTATAGTTCTGTCCCCGCAGCGCTGCGACAGATCAACGACACAGCGCAGCAGGATGAAAGAAAAGCGAAGGGTTGACGAGAATCACGAAACACTAGATAATCTCGCTTCTCTGCTGCTGACGAACAAAACGCTTCGTCAACTACGA
>JAIENA010000153.1 GCA_019751755.1 Burkholderiaceae bacterium
GCGCGGCGGCCTCGGCCCGCGCATGCTGGACTGCTTGCTTGGCCGTCTTCAGTTCGGCGGCAATCTCGGCCACCGGTTTTTCTTCCACCTTGGCGGCCTCGGCCACTGCTGGCGCAGGAGCGGCCAGCGGCGCCGCAATCACCGTCGGCAAGGCCGGCGCTGGCGCGGGTCCATCCACGCCCGCCCGTACCGGCGCGGTGGCACCGCCCGCCCGCCCGGCGTGCATTGTGGTCCAGCCATACCAGCCGGCGGCGGCCAACACCACGGCCGCGGCGCCCGCACCGGCGACCAGGGCCTGCCGTGGCGCTTGTCGGCGCTGCACCATGGCGGCAACCGACGCCGCCGCCTGGCGGTCGGCGCCGCCACCACGTGCATCGAGGTCCTGCAACATCTTGTTAATCAGACTCATAAATGTATGCTCACTTGCTCAAGGCCCAGACCAGGCCGCAGCCGGCCGCCAGCAAGCTGGCGGCGGCGCCCGCCACCATCGGCCAATGCCATCGCGCGCGGCGCGGCGACACCGTGTCGGCCGCCGCCGCTTGCAGGTGGCGCGGCTCGACCACCTGGCGCCCTTCGCCATAGGCCAGCATCAACGCTTTGTGCGCGACGATATTGACCAGGCGCGGGATGCCGCCGGTGGCGGCATACAGCTTGCGCACGGCGGCCTTGCTGAACATGCGCCCGCCGGCAAATCCGGCCACGCGCAAGCGGTGCGCCAGGTAATACTCGAGATCGTCCCGCGACAGCGCACCGAGGTGGTAATGGAACGTGATGCGCTGCGCCAGTTGGCGAATCACCGGGCTTTGCAGGTTGGCGTTCAGTTCCGGTTGACCGAACAAAACGATTTGCAACAATTTGCGCTTTTCCGTTTCCAGGTTGGTTAGCAGCCGCAGCGCTTCCAGGCTGTCGATCGGAATCGCCTGCGCTTCATCCAGGCACAACAGCACCTGCTTGCCCTGCGCGGCCAACTCCAGCAAACGCTGGGTAATTGATTTCAGCAACTGGTGCTGGTCGACATCGCGCGCCAGCGTGATTTCCAGCTCATCGGCCAGTGCCAGCATCAAGGTGCGCGGTTCCAGATACGGGTTGGGAATATAGGCGGTGACAAATTCGTCACCCAGCGTTGCCAGGAACTTGCGGCACAACAGGGTCTTGCCGGTGCCAACTTCGCCGGTGATCTTGATGAACCCTTCACCGCTCTTGGCCGCCACCAGCAGGGTATTCAATGCTTCCTGCGAATGCGGGCTGGTAAAGAAATAGCTGGTATCCGGCGTGATGGAAAACGGCACTTCCCGCAAACCGAAATGGGATTCATACATGAGACTGGCTCCGCTTACTTGCTTACTCTACTTGCTTTACTTGCTTTGACTTTTACGGCGCGGATCAAACTGCTCGATGCGGCGCGCCGCATCGTCGGTTTCCTGGTTCCAGGACGCCGGTCCGTCGACAATGGTCGGTTTGATCAACACCACCAGCTCGCGCTTTTGCGAGCGCTGGTCGGTGTTGCGGAACAAGTTACCGACGATCGGCAACTTGTCGGCGCCCGGCAATTGCGAATCATCGGCCGTGGTGGACTGCCGCATCAAGCCGCCGATGGCGACGATTTGGCCATCCTGGCCGCGCACCATGCTGTCCATCTCCGACGTGCTGGACGCCGGCAACGGCAGGTTCAGCGACCCCGCGCTGCCAAGATTGACGGTCTTGTTGACCGTTGTCACCTGGCTGACCGATGGGTGGACGTGCAGCATGATGCCGCCCTCGTCATCAATTTGCGGTGTGACGTCCAGCACCACGCCGGAAAAGAACGGTTGCAGCGTAACGTTCGGGCTGGTGGTGCTGCCGCTCGTGTTGTTGCTGGTGGTGGTGCTGACGCCGGTCACATAAAACTCGTCGGTGCCGATTTTCAGCACGGCTTTCTGGTTATTAACGGCGGTAATGCGCGGGCTGGACAACACATGCACCGAACCCTGCGACTCCAGGAACGAAATCATGGCGGCAAAATTGCTGGTCTGGAACGCCAGCCCGAACAGCGAACCGGCGTTGCTGGCGGCATTGGCAAGATTGAAGCCGGTGCTGGCCGCAATGCCCGCCGCGCCGCCACTGGTCATGGTCGGCGGCTGGCCGCCGGCAAACGGCAGCGGCGCCAGCGACGTGCCGGGCGCCAGGAAACCGGCCGACGCGCGGTTGTCATGGCCGGTCTTGAACGACGCGAATGACGCCCAGTTGACGCCGGTCTGGAATCCGGAGCTCAACTGCACTTCCAGGATTTTGGCTTCCAGGATAACCTGGCGTTCGACCGCCAGCCGGGTCGCCTTCAGATATTGCTCGATACTGCGCAGTTGCTCCGGCATGGCGCGCACCACCACCACCCCTGATTGCGGGCTGATCACGATGCTGCGGCCGTCGCCGGCGCCACCCGCCAGCGCTTCCAGCGCGCTTTTCAGGTCAGCCCAGAAGTTCGACTCCAGCTCGGTCGTGACGTTGCTGGAATCGACCTGGGTGACCTGCTGGCCCTGGCCCTGGGCCGGTTGATTGTTGCCCGATTGCTGACCACCCTGGTTGCCCTGGCCGCCGCCGCCGCCCGAGCTCTGCGACCCGGCAGTGGCCACCGAGGTCGACGACACCCGCACGTTGGAACTGCCTTTACGGGTCGCCGTCAGGTAATTTACTTTGAACATGCGGGTTTGCATGGTCAGCGGGCGGATATAAATGTGCGAACCCTCGATCTTGTAATCGTAGCCGTACAACTCGCGCACCGCGTCCAGCGCTTCCTGCAAGGTGACATCCTTGAGCGAGAGCGCGATGTCGCCCGTGACTTTCGGATCGATCAGCATGTTGTAGCGGGTTTTTTCCACCAGCGCATTGAAGAACAGTTGCGCAGGCACCGGCTTCACGAAACTCACATTGAACCGTTCATCGAGCACCGGACGCGCTTTCGGCAATTGCGACGCCAGTGTCGGCAGCGGCGGCAACAGCGCCGCCTCGACCGCATCGGGCGCGCTGGCGGCGGTGGCAGGTTTGGCGGCATTGCGCATTTCCCTGGCAATCGCGTCATACGTGTCGCGTGGCGGCGCGCTTTGACACCCCGCCAGGCCGGCCATGGCTGCGCAGCAAAGGATTTTTTTCATCATGAGAGTCTGATTCATATGCATCTATGGTTTTACCACCGGTTTGCCGCCGCCCGGCGTGGCCGGAAACAGCCGCAGCGTTTCCCTGTTTTTCCCGCGCCGCAATACCACCTCGGCTTCGCCCACCCGCTCCACCACGGCGTCGCCATAGCGGGCACCCTGGCGCAGCAATTCGCCATTGATGACGGCGATACGGCGTCCGCCCTCTTCGCGCGATGTCAAAATCGACTGCAGCACCGGCCCGGACACGTCCGCACTGGCCGCCGCCGGCAATACGCCCGGCGCCGCCAGCGACGCCGGTGGCTGCGTCGGGTCCGTCAGCGTCTGGGCCAGCACCAGCCACGGCGCGGCCAGCAGTCCCACCGCCATCCACGTCTTTTTCACAGTGCGATCCATTTTTGATCCAGGCTCAGCGTATATAAGGTCAACGTCAACGTCGCGTTCGGGTAGTCATCTGCCTTTAACGCGGCCTTGCCCCAAAACAGTTGCTCCGGCATCTGTTCCAGCGCCTGCATGTAGTTGACCATCTCCAGGTAGTTGCCTTGCAGCACCACTTGCACCCCGTGGCGGTAAAGCAATTCCTGCTTCGTCACCACCACCGGTGCGGCGGCGGCACCGCCTGGCGTCGCGGCCGGCGCCGGCAGCAGGCTGATCGACACCGGTTTTGGTTCCGGCGACGCGTCGGCCACGCTATCTGGTTCGGAAAATTTACCATCGCTCATGCCGCGTGGCGGGAACGTCTTCAACGACACCAGGCGCAGGCGGCCACTGCCCTGCAACATCTGCTGCAACACCTGGCTGACGCGCTCCGGCGCCACCAGGCCACGCTGCCGCTCACGCAGGTCGGCGCGCAGCTGCGTATTGTGCTGGGCAATACGGGCCAGCGCTTCCTTGCTGGCTTGGTCCGGGTCGACCGCCTCCACCAACTGCTTTTGCTGCAACTCCGCTTCCATCATGGCGATTTGCTGGCGCTGCTGCTGCATCACGGCCTGCAAGGACTTGGCGCGTACCGTGGCCGGATCGATCAGCAGCGTGAACACCAGGAACACGATGGCCGCCGCACTGGCGCCCGCCATCATCACGCGCTCGCGCATGGTCATGGCGTCGACCTTGGCGCTTAATTGTTTCCAGCGCTGCTTCATTTACCGTCCCCCTTGGCCGCCGCGCCGCCAGGCGCCGCCTGCAAGCTGAATTCCACGTAGGGCGCCGGCGCATTTGCTGCTGCGGCGGCGGCGGCTCCGGATGCAGCTACGACAGCGGCAGCGACAGGATCGGCGGTTCCCGCTGCCTGCGCCGCAGGTTTGGGCTGGCCGATTTCCAGGTGCCCGAAGGTTTTCCCCTTCAACACCGGTTCACGCGCCAGGCTGTGCAGATAGGCCGGCAACAGCCCCGCGCTGACGGTGCGCCCTTGCAGACCAATCTCGTTGCCGGGGCCGGCAATTTGCACGCCGGTCAGCCACAAGCCTTGCACGCGGATGCGCGCCAACGCCGTGAAATACCCGGAATAGCCACGGGTATTGCCGACTTCTCCTTTTTCCAGGATCGCCGCGACTTCCTGCAATGCCCGGTTATCGCTTTCCACTTGTGCCAGTTCCTGCTGCAGGGCGGCGCTTTTTTGACGTGGCGTCAGCACCCCGGCCGCGGTCTTGCGCGCTTCGATCGCCTTTAATTGCGCCGCCACCTGATCGGCTTCGGCCTGTACCGTGGTGACACGCTGGCGCGCCATCAGGCCGGCCGCCAAGGATCCCGCCAGCACCACCGCCAGACCGGCGGCAATCGCGGTGGCGTTGAAATAATTGGTCTGCTTGCGGAAACGCGGGTTAAACAGGTTGATTTGCTGACTCAAGACGCATGCTCCTGATCGCGCAAAGCCGCGCCGATGGTCATGAAGTAGCGCGCCTGCTGGGCAACGTCGCGCAATTCCGGCACCTTGTCCAGGTCCAGCACCGTCGACAGATCCAGCACATCGACCGGGATGTACAGGTTCGACGCCAGGTAAGTGTGGAGACTGGTGCTGCCGGTCGGCGCCAGGATCAGGCGCGCCACCGCCACATAATTAAACTGCCGCTCGAAGTGGTCCAGCGAACGCTGCAGCTCCAGCGTGATGCGGTCGTAATGCTGCTGCTTTTGTTCGTCGCTGTCGCCCAGCAATTGGCTCAAGGTCACATCCATGTGACGGGCCAAATACAGTTCGCCGCCAAAGGTCACCGTCAGCAAGGCGCCATCCATATCGAACGACAGCATGGCCAGGCCACGGCCTTCCGGTTCCAGCAAGGCGGAAATATTGCGTTGGGCCATTTCCGGAATATCGATCGCCGACAGCTTGATCTTGTTGCCGGCATACAGCGACTGGTGCGGCTCGATCACGCTGTTGCGCGCCGCGACGGCAAACACCTGGTGATTGTGGGCGGCGCCGTTTTTAGATACCGGAATATCGAGCACGTCGATGGTCGCTTCCGCCACCGGGAAGTCGATCATGTCTTTGAGGCGCCAACTGACCGCGGTTTTCAACTCGGCGGCGGGAACATTGGGCGCTTCCACCATCAGCATCTGGTATTTGCCGAACTCAAGCACGCTGGAACAATGGTACTGCGCGGTCGGGATGTCCTTACCCATGCGCGCCACCAGCGCACGCGCCTCGTCCCTGCTGCCCGGATAAAACACCGCCAACGAAACCGCAGGCTTGTCGCCCTGACGGCGCTGCGCGGCAACCGCCAGCATGCCGTCGGCATAAGACGCCATTGCCAGCCAGCCCTCCCTTTTTTTCGTTTTACCGAAAAACCCCATACCCAATGTCTCAGTGATAGTTCAAGCAACTTGCGCAATATTTCGCAGTGGCTTGATTATATTCAAGATTTGCACCCGCTCAGGCGTGAATTTCATGGCGGGATCAACTTTTCCCGGTTTTTTTGTGCAGGACGACACACAAAGCCGCGCCAAATTGTTTAATGTATTTCCCTAAGGTAAATATATGGCGCGTTGTACATGCCATACACTACCCGCGCCAGCGTACTGGGCAACCACACCAGGTTGCTCACGCTGACGGTGGCGCCACCAACATTGCCGGCGCCGGGCGCCTTCATCGTCAGCGTGGCGACGCCCGACGTGACCGTGGTCGAGGCCGAGACAGCGTCACGCGACCCGCTCTTGCTGGACACGACGGCGAGTTTGGCGGTGTCACAAATGTTGGATGCCTTCAAGCGGTTATCACAATTGGAAAACACCACGTCGGACAGGGCCGCCAAGGGCGATACATTATCGACGGTGTTGGTCACCCAACCGTCGGAGCCGCCCTGGTAATACTGGGCCAGCGCCTGCAGCGGCAGTTGCAGCAACGGCGAGCCATACGCATGGTCGACCTTCAGCCGTCCGCTGACGATGGTAATGCCGCTTTCCACCGCACTGCCGACATTGGACGTCACGCTATCGCTGCCCGTCGATTCGGTGGCGCGTACAAAGATCGTGGTCGGCGCAATCCAGTTGCGCGCCTGCGCCTGGGTGCCGATAAAGGCGTTGGCCGCCGGGAAGGTATACACCGGCTTGGCGCTGGCCACGCCCGCTTTGAATGAGGTGTTGTGCGGCGGGTCATTGGCCAACACCCTGGGGATACTGCTGGCGCTCAGCGCGGAAGAGCTCGACGCCGGCGGGTTTTCGGTCGTGCCCTTGGCGGCGGAATAGGCGCGCAAGGTGACGCCCCTGGCAAACGCGCCCTGATAATTTTTCACCGTGACGCCGGCGGCGTTGCGCGCCAGCACCTGCACATCGAAAGCTTGCTTCGAATAGGCCATTCCGGCGATGGACGCGGGACAATTGAGCTTGGCATGGCAAGGCATGGGCGGCACCACCACCGTATCAAACCATGCGGGGACAAAGCGGCCAAGATTGACCGAGACACTGTTGACCCGGCCGCTGCCGAGATAATCGTCATCGTCCAGCCGGGCGGTGACGCGAATCAGGCCGACTTCGGCATAGGTGAAACTGCCCGATGCCTGGCCGCCGCTAAAGGCGCCGAAACTGCCTGAAAACGGCTGGGCCCCGGTCGCCATCTCAGGGAAAACATTGCCGGCACTATCGGTGGCCAGTTGCGTGTCGAGCACCACCACGGCGGCAGGTGACTCTTTGCCAAAATTGGGCGCCAGTACCGGCGTGTCGCCACCGGTTTTGGCGCCGACGGTCAACGTAAAGGGTGTCCCCGCAGTGGTAAATTTGAGGTCGCTGATCGATGCCGGATTGCTGGCTTTGTTCTCGCTTGGCGCCGTCAGCACCAGTTCCTTGGGACGCGACACGAACGGGTCGGTGGTGCCCAGGCGCCCCAGCGTATCGCGCGCCAGCAATTCGATCCGCCCCACATCGGCATAGGTGAACAGGTAGGCGTCCCTGCTGCTGGCCGACCCGCCGGCAAACACGATATCGGCCTGATTGCTCCAGGTGCTCGACGTCGCGCCCGGCACGATCCCTTCCTGGGCGCACAGCGGCAACGACGACGCGGCGCCCGCCCCGCTCTCATTGAAGAAAGTGGCTTGGACCCCGGCATGCTTGATCGGATTGTGGCACGACAGCGCGAATCGCATGCGCACGGCGGTGTCGGCGTTGTCGAGACTGGTCGGAATACCGTTGACCAGGAAGGTGATGTACATCCGTTGAGGGTCATTGGCGACCACTTTTTGCAGCGTCAACTGTTTACAGACATTGCTGTCGAACGGCACATTGTGGGTGCAGGGCTGATCGGTGAACGCGTAGACCGGCGTGAAGGCCGCCGCGCCAATGCGGGTGCTGACGGTGGCGGTATTGTTGCTGTCGTCATAGTCGAACAATTGACCGCCGACCTTGGCGCTGTTACTGACCAGCCCGCTGGCCAGTGCGGAAGTCGTGACATTCAGTGTCAGCGTCGGCAGCACGCGCCCCACCAGCAACGAGCCGGTGTAGGAGCAGGTGACCTTTTGCCCGACGCGGGTGCAGTTCCAGTCGGTGCCGGAGAAACCGCCGTAGATCAACGTGCTGGGCAGCGTATCGGTCACCGTGATCGGGCCGGTCTCCGTCAGCGGTCCATTGTTACTGACGGTGATGACATAGGAATTGGTTTGCGACGGCGCCAGTGTGCCGCTGAGTTTCATCGTGATGGCACGGTCGGTCGCGGGCACATTCGGCGCCGCGATAATTTCCGCGCTCATCAACACCAAGTCCTGGCCAGATTGGTAGGTGGTGTCGGCCTTGGTGTCGTCGGCCTTGATGACGGGCGAGCGCACCGTGTAGGCATCGAAATCGATGCCGTACGATACGCTGTCGTTATTAATGTTGCTGGCCGAGTTGAACTGATTGTCGGAACTATTCAACGTGTCCTGCATGTTGACGCCATTGTATTTCAGGTATTCGCTGTTGTTCAGCGTCGCATCGCCTTCCCACGTGATGTGGCCGACACGCCCCGTCAGGCTGCCAATCGGATTGGGCACCTGGAAGTTGCTGAGCGTCAGCGTCAAGGATGAGTTGCGCGTGTACTGCAAGCCTTCGTAAATGTTCAGCACACGGAAGGTTTCACTGGGCAGCGAATAAATCACCAACAACTGGAAGCCACCCAATACCGCTTGCGATCCGCAATAGGTGGAGGTCGCATCAATCGTCAACCCGCCCACGGTATAAGTCGCATTGCGCTTGGCAACCACTTGCGTGGTCACATCGGCCGCACCGGAAAAATACCGACTACCGGTGCCGCCGATGGTGTTCGACGTATAGCGCCGCGGCACTGGCGCGTCGATTTGCTGCCCGTCAAACAGGACGGAAAAATCATCATTGTCACTGAGCGCCGAGCCAGCCCAGTACAAGTGGGCGCTCAGCACTGTGGAACCGGTCGGCAGCCCGTTTAGCACCATGTTCAAGGTGCCGGTATCGACCGCGCATGGATCACTCGTATTGGATCTGGTGCGCATGGTCTTTTGCGTGCCGGTAAAGCTGACATTGCCGGCAAACGCCTTGAACAATTTAATCGGCGTGTCCGCCCGCGCGCCAAGCGGCAAGGCCAGCACCGCCAGCATCGCCAGCCACCGCAATACCTGTTGAACGATGCGCATCAGAACTGCACCGTGACAACGCGCTGCACGTAGTCGGGACTGGTGGGCGCGGGATTGGGGCAGGCGCCACCGGACGGCTGGTTGCAGGCGGTGGCGGTAATCGTGGTCTGCTGAATGGTGGTGGTGTTGACGCTGCAGGTCACGGTGACGGTGAAGGACGACATGGTGGGCGGTGTGGGATTAAAACTCACCGAGGCAGGACAGTCTTTGGTCCCTTCCAGGCGGCGGAACAAACCGTACTCCATGCCGCTGCGGGCGGCCTCGTAGGCACGGGAGCCCAGCAGATCAAACACGGAGTCCTTATGCTGCGAGGCCGACAGTGACACGATGGCGGTACCCAGCACCGACAGCACCACCAGCAGGAAAATCGCGGTGACAATGCTGACGCCGTGCTGGTGGCGCCGGACAATGCGGGGAGTCGTCATCATGGGGTGTTATCGACGTGAACCTGGCGCACCAGCGTGACGCTTTCGCCATTCGTGTGCCTCAGCACCAGTCTGATGCTGATCACCGCCGTATTGGTGTTGGCCAGGGTGGTGTAATTAAAACTGCATTCGCTGACCATGCTGGCCAGCAGCGCGCCATTGCCCAGCGGCGCCGCCGGGATCGCCATGGAAGGCGCGAAACCCGTGCTGGCATGGCGCATCAGCGTGCCGGTGCCGGCCGCCGCAGGGGCGCAGACATAGGTGACGGTGCCAGTGACGACCTGGAAGCGAAAGGTCGGCGACGCCATCTGCGGGTTTTGCGATGCAAACGGGTTGCTCGACAGGGTAATGCGGGTGCCGGACACATTGTTGATCAGCGCCCGGTTACCACCGCTATAGACCTCCGCCGGCGCGCTGCCGATATTAAACACCACCACCGAGTC
>JAIENA010000087.1 GCA_019751755.1 Burkholderiaceae bacterium
CGCCACCATGGCCAAACACAGCGTCGAACTCGTCCAGCAGCTGAAGCAATCACTGGGGGATATGCCGCAACCTGACAAGAGCGGCGCCCCCATTTCCGCCCACCAGGCTGTCGCCATGCTTGCCGACGAAGTGCGCGGCCTGCAGGACAAGGGCTATACCTACGCGATGATCGCCGAAGTATTAAGCGCCGGCGGTCTGAAAATAGCCGGCGGAACCTTGTGCACATATATGTCCAGGCTTGCACGTTCCCGGACTTATCCGGCATCGAATGGCCGGCCTCTATCAAAGCCACTGGCGTCGCACAGTGACACCGTCTCGAAAACGGTTTCCAAGCTACCTAATACCAACGCAAACATCGGCGCCTCGCCATCGCTGCAATCCAGCGCTAAATTTTCACCGGCGCCGGACACCGAAGATTTATAGAAACAATTTAAACGGAGGGAGCTATGTGCAAGGATATTTTGATTGTCGGAGGCGGCAAAGGCGGCGTGGGAAAATCGGTGGTCTCGGTCGGACTGATTGATACGGTGCGTTCACATGGCGACGTCCCATTATTGCTGGACGCCGACACATCCAATCCCGACGTCCATAAAATGTACAAGGATGAAATCCGGACCGAGACTATCGACCTGGACGATCCGAATGGCTGGATCGACTTTATTAATTTGTGCGACGAATACCGCGATGGCCCGGTGATCGTGAACACTGCGGCGCGTAACAATCGCGGCGTGACGGCACATGCTGCGATGCTGCACAACGCATTGGAAGAACTGGCCCGGCAGGTGATTACCTTTTGGGTCATCAACCGGCAGCGCGATAGCCTGGAACTGCTCAATGAATATATGCGCACCATGCGTGGTTCAGCGGTGCACGTGGTTCGCAATGCCTACTATGGCGAAGAACACAAGTTCGAGCTGTATAACAGTTCGAAACTGCGGCGCCAGGTCGAAGACGCCGGTGGCCAGTCGCTGGTCTTTCCTGACCTAGCGGACCGTGTTAGCGATGACCTTTACAGTTCTCGCCTCTCCATCGATGTGGCGCTGAAAAAACTCCCGTTGGGCAACCGCGCCGAGCTGGCGAGATGGCGCGCGGAGGCGCAACGAGCGCTCGGTGGGGTTCTGTATGCCTGACGTCGAACGCTCCTTCGAGCGCCTGCTTGGACGGCAGCCGACCGACAAGGAAATCCAGAACCTCTATCGAGTAAAAAGCGCACTCGACTTGAAGGACAACGACGCGTTGTGGCTGATACTGATCGCACTGGAATCCTACGACACGCTGTACCGCCGTTATCCCGGGATGGTCAATGCGGAACTGGCGAAGACCGTCGAACTGCAGCGCGCGGCCATCGCCACCATCGCGGACGCCGAAGCCAAAAAGGCCATCGGCGAATTATCGCAGGCCGTCAACCGCGCCAGCGAAGCCGTCGCGTTGCGGCTGACGCAGGCTTCCTGGATCCAGGCGGCTGGCGCCATGATGCTGGGGATGGTGCTGTTCGGCGCATTCTGTGTCTTTGTCGGCTTCGTGCTGGGCAGCGGCAAAATGCCCTGGTGGGCGCCATCGGCGGCGAAGTACGACTCCTTGCTGGCGCTGGTATTCGCGTCGCTGATGCACACGCCGGCCGGCTGGATTGGCGCCATCGCAGCCGCTGTCTGCGGGCTGGTCGCGCTGTGGCATGGGCGCAAAGACATTCTTAGCCACCGCCGCGTGGACCTGGCACTTCGAGGGCTGCTGCTGTTGCTGCTGGGGCTGGGCTGCACGATGCCACTGGTTTTCAATTAATCCTTACCAGCGTTTCCAGCCGCGCAGACCTTCTTAGCTTTTTGCCGGGGGAAGCTCAGGAAATTCGCTTCCCGCACAATGCCAAACCACCACCGGGTACTGGCATTCCCCGCGCAGGTCATCGACGGCCTTCTCTGCGCTGTCGGCCGATTCCGGCGGCACGACAAAGACGACGACTGGCTCCGGCGTATCTGACAAGACCACAGTGGCCAGCGCCTTGTCCGCCGCAAGGTTAAAGCGCAGGCATTTCTCGAAGCGCCGGCCGTGTGCGACAAGACGCTCCACCACGGTTTTCTCGTAGCTGTTTTCGAGCGGCAGCCACTGGGCACTCACCAGCATCAGCGTGAGCTCCTCGATTGCCGGTATGCCAGATTGGCCCAGGCTCGCCGTCCCGCATGCGACCAGGTGCAAATCGTCGAACATATTCCACAACTCTCGCTCCTGCATGAACTTGCGTTCTAAGCGCTGCGCTATGTCATTGCGCAGCATGAAGGGACAATCCGGCAAGTGCTTGAATACGATCCGCTTGCCATAGCGCGCCTCGCCCAGTTCCTTGACTTCTCCGACGACAATGAACAGCGATGTGTCAGTGCCCCGTCCATGCCGCAAGCGCTCAAATTGCGCCAACCGGCGCGCGGCAATCGCGTCTTTTTCTTCGAGTACGAATGGTTCCGGGATGTATAGCATGTCCGCCAGCTTGCGCCCGCCGACGAAGTTGCTTTCAGCGGCCTTGAGCAGGTGTTTGCGGATCACATACCAGGACCGCTTTCCGGCCATGGCCGGAACCCAGCGATGCAGCCCGGCCTCGCGCCATAGGTAATGCAGCAGCGCGCGCAGGGACAGGCGAGCGCCGTCGCTGCGCACCTGGTCGTTACCGGTGGCGGCTGTTGGCGCCACGTCCTTTTTCAGTGCAGCCGTCTGGCGCCTGGACATGGAGAACCCGAGGCGCAGCGTGGTGGTGCCAGCGTCGTCGTAATTGGCGCGAATGGCGTTACCCAGCACCTCCCCTAGCCCGGAAAGGCCAGCTGGGGGCTCGTATGAAGCGCACGTCAGCGCATGCTGGCTGCCGGTTTCCGGCATCCGCTTGAGAATATAGCGCTCGCCAATACTGGCAACATACATTTCAAGCCCTAGTTCTTTGCACAGGCACAGCGGGCGCATGTGCTGGCGGTGCGCCACCGCCGCCATTGCCTGGAAATCCGGGTGCGTTTCACTGATCGTGCGCTCGCCAAACTGATAGGTCGCCATTTTCCACCTCGTCTGTATCCATGGTTGCAGGCGCAGCGATGTTCCGCCGCGCATGCCATGCCAGCAGCGCGCCATCGCGCACCAGTGCCGGCCCCCAGTCGTCAATCCGATAGGTAAAACCCGTTCTGGAAATTCTGACGCCTGCTTGCTCCGATGCCTGCTCCATCAGGCGCTTTACTGTGTGGCCGCCAGTTGGTCCAAAGCCAAGCGACGTCGAAATGTTGGACAAGGTCGGATATGCCAACTGATCTATTGCGCCGAGAACGGCCAGCAGGCGCCGCAAATCGCCCTTCGGGTAGCATGCATTCACAAGCAATCTCCTTCTGGGCCCCTATCGTCAGCCCTGCATCTGATTCTATGGCGCTGGCGGCGTTGTCACGTTTGATGGTTATCAAACTATGGCGTTTAACGCCTAAAAATATAGGCGATAAACGCCTAACCTGACATCAGCAGGATAGTCGTACGGAGGTCACCATGAGCAACATCGCGATCGGCACATGCGTGCGTCATGTGCCGCCTCGGCCACATCAGCGGTTCATTGGCAGCGGCGTGATCTTCGAACTCGACAGGAGTGCCATGGTTTGTTCGATCGTACTGCTTGATGGGCGGGTCATTGTGGATCTGCCGCTGGCTGGGTTAATTGATGGGTCTTGGGTTATCTCGGGGCGGACGATGACGCTGCGGCAGATTGAACATTTGCTGGCGCATGCCAGTGAATGTGTGCGGCAGGACCGGATGGTGGCGTGTGGGGATGGTTCCGGCTGCTGCGGGTATGCGCAAGGCGGCCGGTCTCAGGATTTGTTGCAACGTGTACCAATACCAGCCATCGGTCCAGAAAGTCGGCAGTACGGATTCAGCGGGGACGAAGCTACACGATCGCTGGACGTGGCTACCGTCGACATTGAAGGCGACTAAAGAAATCCTGCACGTATAGGGGGCTGAAAAATGGAACACGCTCGGATTACCGAAACGAGGGAAATTAAACATTTTCACTTTTGCTGTGGCTTGGGCGGCGGCAAGAAGGGATTCAATAAGGCGCGGCCGCGCATTGGCACCCTGGCCGGACGCTATCGCTGCATCGGCGGCATCGATGTCGATCCGGCGGCGATTCGCGACTTCGATAACGCAGGCCCAGGTCGACCCGGGACCGTAATGGACCTTTTCACGCGTGAGCAGTATGTCACTTTCCATGACAAGCTGCCTCCCGCAGGCTGGCGCGAAGCCAATGCCGTTGATATCCGGCGCGCTGCCGGCAACGAATCGCCCAACGTTGTCTTCATCAGCAGTCCGTGCAAGGGAGCATCCGGGCTGCTCAGCGAGTCGCTGAGCAAGACGGTCAAATACCAGGCACTGAACGAGCTCACATTGCGCTGCGTCTGGCTGATGTGCGAGGCATGGGCGGATGACCCGGTCGACTTGATCGTGTTCGAAAACGTACCACGCCTGTCAACGCGCGCCCGCCACCTGCTGGACCAGATCATTCAATTGCTGCAGCGCTTTGGCTATGCTGTGGCGGAAACTACGCACGACTGCGGCGAGCTGGGTGGTCTGGCGCAAAGCCGCAAGCGCTTTCTTCTAGTTGCACGCAACACGAAAAAAGTACCGCCCTTCCTCTACGAACCGGTGAAGAAGCGTCTGCGCGCAGTCGGCGATATCCTGGGCCGGATGCCGTTCCCAGGTGATGCCGCCGCGGGGCCGATGCACCGTATCCCGCGCTTGCAATGGAAAACGTGGGTTCGCCTTGCATTTGTGGAAGCTGGCAGCGATTGGCGTAGCCTGAACAAGCTGGCCATCGAGAGCGGCTACCTGCGGGACTACCTGATCGTGCCGGATATGCGCAATGATGCGCTCGGCGTCAACAATTGGAGCGAACACTGCGGCGCCATCACCGCCAATGGGCGACCTGCATCCGGCGCATTCTCCGTCGCAGATCCCAGGTGCCAGAATGATGGCAATTATGGCCAACTTGGCGTGCGTGGCTGGGAGAACTCCATCGGCACTATCACCGGCCAGCGTTCTCCAATTCAAGGGGGCTTCTTGGTGGCAGACCCGCGCGCAGGTGGTGCTGAGACGCACAAAAACGTCTTTCGAGTCGTCCGATGGCACGACCATGCCGGCACAGTCACCTCAGGCCATGGCCCGAGCAGTGGTGGCGGCTGTATTGCTGATCCACGCCCTTCCGGCGAACCGGTCTTTAGCAAGTTTGTCGCTACGAAACGGGCCAGCTATGCCCGGAATCCTATCGGCGGCGATGATCAGGGCGCTTTTGCGATAGCGGATCCGCGTTCAAGCACCGGTTTCGAAGGCGGAGGCAAATACCTGGTCACGCCATTTGACGGGCCTTCGGGAACCGTCATTGCTGGCAGCACTACCGGACAGGGAGCATTTGCAGTGGCCGACCCGCGTGCCATGCACCGCATGCCTGGCGATGCGTATCTGACCGGCGGCCATTATGGCGTCGTTCCATGGAGCGGACAAAGCGGCGCGGTCAGTGCCTCGGCTGGCTATGACAATGGCCGCTGGTCCATTGCCGATCCGCGTATCGACCTAGCGTCTGCGTTGCCGCAACTTGACGAGAAACTGGTGGCAATCATCCGTGCGCTGGATGGGACGTGGCATCGCCCATTCACGACGCTGGAACTAGCCGCGCTGCAGTCGCTGATCGATCCTGATGAGCACTGGTCAACCGATCCGCAGACGCAACGCGAGATTCAGGCCGCCAAGTTAGGTGACGCTCTGGCAGGACTGACGCTTGACGGCGGCAGTGATAGCGCTTGGAGGGAGCGTATCGGAAACGCGGTACCGCCGGATGCTGCTGAAGCTATTGCGGAAGTCATGGGGACGACGTTGCTGCTGGCGTGGACGGGGGAAACCTTTGTACTTGGCTCAACCAATATTTGGGTAAGGCCTGTGGCAATTGCGTTATCGGTAGATCAGGGAAATCTGACTTCCTATTGATGAAATGGCAAAATTCCCACCGTTTTTGCAGCGGCGCAGGGAAGGCATGCTTCTGTGAATTTCGCACCCTTTTATAACTTATCATTCTCAAAGAGTGCAAAATTACCCGCCTTCATATTACTCACCGGCGGCCCCACTGTCTGGGGAACCTCGATTTACTGGAGATTTGAGCATTGGCGCTGAAAAAATAGCCGCATAAAAAGCGGCCGCGCCATGATCCACGCCATTTCCATGGCCATTTTGCTATCCGAATCCACCTTTTGGGGCGATTCGGACGGACTTCGGGCGTTAGAACGCCGAAGAACGCTCCTCCTTTAGATAGCAAAGGCAGCGCAAGTTGTAGGTGGCGGCCTTCCAGTTCAGATGCAATGTGGCCCGCGCCAGGCCGATTGAGCGCAGCATCTTGCCGCCCAGTTGCGCCATGCCGGCGAAGACATGCTCGACGCGGGCGCGTGGGCTGGCAATGCGCCGGTTGCGGCGCTGTTGCGCCTCGGACAGCGGCTTATTCTTGCTGCCTTTGCGCTGGATATGCATGCGGTAGCGCTCATTGGTCAGCCGTTCTTCGCGCTTAAAATTAATGTAGCCTTTGTCAGCGTGGATATCCCGGCTGGTATTGGCCGGGTCCAGCACATCTTCAAAGTGCAGCGTGTCGTGCTCGCTGGCGGTGCTAATTTTGACTTTGCGGATAAGCTTGCAGCGCTTGTCCGCGTTCACCGACAGCTTGTAGCCGAAACAGGATTTGCCATGCTTCTTGGTCCAGCGCGCATCCAGATCCTTCTGGCGCCGTTTCGATGGCGACCAGCCCTTCGGCATCGCGTTCTCTTCAACGACGATGCTCTTTTCTTCCTTGTTCAGGGATTGCTTGGGCGTCTGCACGATCGAGGCGTCTATCATCTGGCCGCCACGGGCGATGTAGCCATGTTTGGCCAACTGGCGGTTGACCGCCTCGAAAATAGTTTCGCTGGCGCCTGCTTTGATCAACCGTTCCTTGTAGGTCCAGACTGTCGTGCGGTCCGGGATCTGACTGGCGTCACGCAATCCGGCAAAGCGCTGAAAGCTCATCCGATCAAGCAACTGGAATTCCAGTTGTTCGTCCGAGAGGTTGAACATTTGCTGGATCAGAAGGATACGCACCATGACTTCCGTAGGGAATGGCGGACGTCCGCCGCGTTCCCGACTCGGTCTTGGGGTCGCGTTATCCACCGCGTCGGCCAGCGCCGCGAAGTCAACAAGCCGCTCCAGTTCCTGCAGCGAATCACCAAGCTTCGTCAGCTTGGCTTCGCGCTCCTGGACGGCAAACAGATTCGGCTTCATCATGGTTAGATCGTCAAGTTTAATGCACTGACATCATGCCATGGCTGGGGAGGTATTTCGAGGTCCCCTATAGATGCAGCACTAGGCTATGTCCACTCCCAGTCTCTGTACTGGTGATGACGCTAGGTTAGGGCGCTTCGAAAAACCTACCTTTCCGGCTAGCTCCGCTTCGTAAGCCTTTGATTCCTATAAGAGAAATTTTCAGAAAACGAGGTTTTTCGATGTGCCCGTTAGTACGTGGTCGCGCTTGCGGGACCACCCCCATTCCAGACAAACCCGCCTTAAAGGCGGGTTTGTTGCATTTTGGCTGGGATGTTTCGCCTCCGCGAAACGAATGCCAGTTGTGCAAAGCAAATTTCATCACTCACCTTCTTGGCCTAATTCCCAATCAGGAACGGGAATTAGATCGCCTTGTCTAACCGAATCAGGGCGAACACGCCTATTTCTGTAACTTACTTTAGTTGTTTCAAATATTTTAGGATATTTTCCTGTGTAAGTTACAGGAATCTCATCCACAACATCCGGGAAAAATCCGGATTGATTTAGGAACAATACTATGTTGGTCCCTCCGTCTCTTTGCGTTGAATTAAATTGTAATCCGTTGATTTTAGGACTAAAAATGTGAGCAAGGTACTCTGATAATATTTGAGTGATTAAATAGTTTCTTTCTTGCCCAGGTACGACGGGTGCGCTGATTAATTTATGTAATTGCCGAAGGAAGTTCTGCTTGTCGCGTTCATTTAAGAATTTATCATCAAAATAACTTAATTTATTTTTGTTAATAGTGCACTCAAGAAGGCTGAAGTCAAGAACCAATAAATCTTTATTGGTATCAAATAGTCCAACTACCGTAATATCTCCAATTGAAGGCCGCATTTCAGCAATGCAAGTATCCTCCTCAAGAGCGCCATAAAATACCGAAATACCTTCTGCGTTCATACGGCCTGCCTTGGCCAATCCCAATGGCGGAGCGCCAAGTTCGACTTGCGGGGAGAGAAGAAATTTATTCAATTCAGAGGGAGAGGTGCACCTTCTAGCACGCCAAATTGGCTGCCCTTTACTAATCTTCCGAATGACTGAAGTATGTTCTCCTTCATTAAATGAGTGCAGTGATTGCAAGCCAGAGAAAATTGAATCAAAAAGATTTTTTGTATCGTTTCCAAAATAGCGGCTATGAAGTTTAATTTTTTCGTTAACTTCATTCCAAACTTCGGAAAATTTAGATGGCTCACCAAAGCCATATCCGAAAATCGCCTCGTAGCGAGCCTCATCGTTATAAAAATTAAATGTTCTGTCCGAAGATTCAGAACCTATTTCAAACAATGAGCTCTCTAATGCGTCAACAAAGTAGTCTGCTCCAACAATTTCATGAAGAACAGCAGATAGGGTTTCTCCTTCTTCCTGCTCGAAATAATAATCAGTATCTTCAAGCGTGTAAAATTCATGTTCTTGAACAGAAAAAAACATTCTAATAACTGGATCAACGATCTTCGCAATTTCTTCAATTGAAACGCAAATAAGCGTTGATTCGCATCCAGAACATTGTGCTCTCTTTCCAGAATTCTTCACTATTTTCTGAAGCCCCTGATCTGATATGCATTTCCAACAAACTTGACTAAACGAGGAAAATATTTTATTCATTATATTTTGAGTTTTTTATATGATAATGATAATCAGAACACTATAATAAAATTGGAAAATTAAGAAATTCCTCGAAGTCTCGGGACGCTCTCATTGGGGCAGGCCGGGGTCGGTCCGGCCTAAACCGCCCCTACATGCTCCCGTGACACAGGGGGCGCCGTCTTTCGGCGGCATCCTGACATTCGTCAGGACTTGAGCCGCCCCCCATCTGCTTTACTCACCCGCCTTTAATACCGGCTTGCAGGTGTGTGGCTCAGTTGTTGAAGCCGATGCAAAATTGACCCGGACGCCGACATTTCGCTGCCCCACCCTCGTTCCAATCGAGCCCTTAGCGTTACTGCGCTCCTACCGATTCTGGATGGGTCAGTCAGACGTCGGTACTTGGATCAATTTCTTGTCGGCGTCAACATGCACCTTTACCTAGCGATTTCATAGCATTCATTCGACGCATTCTGCCAGATGGGTTATCCCCCATTCTTAAGGCGACGTAAGAAGGTTCGTGCAGTTATTAACGCCAGATGCAAGCGAAAAGTGCTTCTATCCTCATCAGATAAGCCCGGATGCGAACCCTCAGTATGAAGCATTTTGAAAAGGCCATTAATGTAGTTTTTGCCATCCGTGCTCCATTCATGACGTTCAGCTGACAGAAACCCTTTCCTCCCCAACATTGCTCGCCGGTTCTCGGAGCTTGTAGCCTCTGCCGCCTCTGCCGCATCAACCCGGTCAGCTATACTGTCGAATAGACTTTCTATGAAGGTTCGGGTCTGACCGTTCGCCGCCGCCCAATCGCCTCGTGTATGCGCCTCTATGGCTTGGTCGAGATGACCCCTGCTGACTACGAAGCCAAAGTAATTTAGAAGTTGGTGAACCTCATCATGGACATCGGGAAGGTCTACCTCACCTGGTAGCGCAGCTCTAAGCAACGGTACTTCACCCATACTTGGACTTTCATCCCATTGGATAACGAACCCATCTAAAGCCAACGCGCGCACAAAGCGCCCTTGCTGCTCCTGTAAGCCGTAAGGGCGAGCTGAGGTAAGGGCCACCGCCTCCCGGACGACTGCTTCAGCTAATGGTAAGCGCGCCATAAACCCCAGACTTGCGGCGTAGCCCTGATTTCCGGATCCTCGTTCCTTCTAAAACAAGGTGGAG
>JAIENA010000422.1 GCA_019751755.1 Burkholderiaceae bacterium
CAAGAAAGACGAGACAACCAGGCTGGACGCCGCCGTACAGTCGGCATCCAGATTCAAGTCCGACAAACTGCTAGGCATCGATAATCTGATTTTTATTGCGATCCTGGCCGAGAAAGTCCCACCGCACCAACGAGAAAAGGCCAGGCTGATCGGCTTATCACTGGCAATGGTCATGCGCCTTGGCCTGCTGACGATGATTTCGTGGATGGTGACCCTGACCGCGCCACTGTTCTCGGTGATGACGCATCCGATTTCCGGCCGCGACCTGATCCTGCTTCTCGGTGGCGTATTCCTGTTATTCAAGGCGACCATGGAGCTGCATGAAAGGGTCGAGGGAAAAACCCATGTCCAGAGCGGCCCAAAGACTTACGCAAGTCTGGGGGCGGTGATTGCGCAGATCATCGTGCTCGATGCCGTGTTCTCGCTGGACGCGGTGATTACCGCTGTCGGCATGGTTGACGAACTGGGTGTGATGATGGCGGCCGTGGTCATTTCCATGGCGGTGATGATATTCGCCTCGAAGCCGTTGACCCGCTTCGTCAACGCGCACCCGACCGTGGTCGTGCTCTGCTTGAGTTTCCTGCTGATGATCGGCCTGAGCCTGGTCGCGGAAGGGATCGGCTTCAAGATTCCGAAAGGGTATTTGTATGCCGCGATCGGATTTTCGATTGTCATCGAATTTTTCAACCAGCTTGCGCGACGAAATTTCGCGAAGCGGGACGCCCATGTCCCGCTGCGCGAGCGCACGGCTGACGCGGTTCTGCGGTTATTGGGGAGCAAAACGCGCGCCGAGATCAATCAGGAATCACATGACCCGGCCGAACCCGCGGAGGCGCCCGCATTCGACAGCGAAGAACGCAATATGGTCAGCGGCGTATTGAACCTGTCGCAGCGCTCCGTGCGTTCGATCATGACCCCGCGATCGGATATGACCTGGATTGATCTCCATGCCAGCGCGGCGACAGTGCGCCGGCAAATATTAGAAACGCCCCACAGCTTCTTTCCTGTCTGCCGGGGCCAACTTGACGAAATCGTCGGGGTGGCGCGCGCGAAAGATCTGATCGCGGATTTATCGCTGCACGGGAAAATTGACCTTGCCAGCGTGCGGGATCCGATTGTCATGCCTGACTCGGTCGGCGCGTTAAAGGTGATGGACAGGTTGAAACAATCGCATGGACAATTAGTCTTGATCGCCGATGAATACGGCACCATTCAGGGATTGGTGACACCGATCGATATCCTCGAAGCGATCGCCGGTGAATTCCCTGATGAGGACGAGCAACCGGATGTTCAACCGCTGGGGAACGATCAGTGGAAAGTGGACGGTACCGCCGACTTGTTTTATCTGCAGCAGGTGCTGCAAAGTGATGCACTGGTATCCAATGACGACGAATACACGTCACTTGCCGGGTTCATGCTTGAGAGGTTTACGAACCTCCCGGCAGTGGGTGAAAAAATCGAGATCGACAGCCTGCAATTCGAAGTCCTGGAAGTCCTGGATCGGCGTATCGCCACTGTTTTGGTGACGCGTCTGCCGAGCTTGCGGGAAGTCGCGGAAAATTGACGCTGCACCATAGTGTATTCGTTGAATTCGATGCAATCCCCGCCACGGTAGGCTGCAGGGTCTGGGTTCGCATACAATGATGCAATGACCACACCAGACCTCATCATTCTCGTCCTCTATTACTCACGCCATGGCGCGACGCGCCGTCTGGCCGAACTGATCGCCCAGGGCATCGACAGCGTGCCCGGCTGTGAAGCGCGGCTGCGCACCGTACCGGCCGTCTCCAGCGTGGCCGAGGCCACCGCATCCGCCGTGCCGGACCAGGGCGCGCCGTATGTCGAACTGGACGACCTGCGCGACTGCGCGGCCCTGGCGCTGGGCTCGCCCACCCGTTTCGGCAACATGGCGTCGGCCATGAAGTATTTCTGGGATGGCACCTCGGCCGAATGGGTGTCCGGCACCCTGGCCGGCAAGCCCGCCTGCGTCTTCACCTCGACCGGCAGCCTGCACGGCGGCCAGGAATCGACCTTGCTGACCATGATGATCCCGCTGCTGCACCATGGCATGCTGGTGATGGGGCTGCCCTATACCAATCCGGAACTGATGACCACCTCCAGCGGCGGCTCGCCGTATGGCGCCACCCATTGGGCGGGCCTGGACGGCAAGCGGGCACTGACCGAGGATGAGAAAAAACTGGCAGTCTCACAAGGCAAACGGCTGGCGGAAACCGCCTGGAAATTGCGGAGCGTATGATGAACAGTCCCATGATCGACCAACGGCAAAAATTCTTCCACATTGGCGCGGTGGCGAGCATGGGCTTGCTGATTCTGTGGTGCATCGCGTGGGAAACCCTGCTGGCGCCACTGAAACCGGGCGGCTCGTGGCTGGCGCTGAAGGCGGCGCCGCTGCTGTTCCCGCTGGCCGGCATCGTCAAGCGCGACATCTACACACTGCAATGGACCTCGATGATGGTGCTGCTGTACTTCACCGAAGGCGTGGTGCGCGGCTGGAGCGACCTGGGCACCACGTCCGCCTGGCTGGGCTGGGGCGAAGCCGCGATTGTCGTGGTGTATTTCATCTGCGCCATCATGTATGTGCGGCCCTACAAGCAGGCGGCGCGCAAGATTGCCAAGGATCTGCTGAAAAAGGTCAACACCACGGCCAAATGATGAGCACCGTCCTGTCCACCGCCGCCGCACACACCTTCCTGGCCCACTGCCGCATCCTGCTGGGCGACCCGTATGTGTTGACGCATGCCGATGCCATGGCGCCCTACCTGACGGACTGGCGCGGCCGCTTTACCGGCAGCGCGCTGGCCGTGCTGCGCCCCGGTACGGTTGCGCAAGTAGCCGATACCGTGCGCGCCTGCGCCCAATGGCGCGTGCCCATCGTGCCGCAGGGCGGCAAGACCGGGCTGGTGCTGGGCAGCGTGCCCGATGACAGCGGCACGGCGATCGTGCTGTCGCTGGCGCGGCTGGACCGGATCCGCCAGGTCGATCCATTCAACCGCACCATGACGGTCGATGCCGGCTGCGTGCTGCACACGGTGCAACAGGCGGCGCAAGAATACGACTGCCTGTTCCCGCTGTCGCTGGCGGCCGAAGGCAGTTGCACCATCGGTGGCAACCTGGCCACCAATGCCGGCGGCACCGCCGTGCTGCGCTACGGGAATATGCGCGAACTGTGCCTGGGCCTGGAAGTGGTCACGCCGCAGGGCGAGGTGTGGGATGGCTTGCGCGCGCTGCGCAAGGACAACACCGGCTACGACTTGCGCGACCTGTATATCGGCGCCGAAGGCACGCTGGGCATCATCACCGGCGCGGTGTTAAAACTGTATCCGCAGCCGAAAGCCTGTATCGCGGCGCTGGCCGCCCTGCCCTCGCCGGCGGCCGCGCTGGATTTATTGAAACTCGCGCAAGACCGCTGCGGCGCCAGCCTGACCGGTTATGAATTGATGTCGGCGTTTTGCCTGCAACTGGTGCACACCCATTTCCCTGCGCTGCCACAGCCGTTCAGCGCCACCCATCCGCAGTTCGTGTTGCTCGAACTGTCGAGCAGTGAATCCGAAGCACACGCGGTGGCGCTACTGGAGCAGACCATCGGCGCCGCGCTGGAGCGCCACCTCATCGATGACGCCGTGGTGGCGTCGTCGATCGCGCAATCGCAGTCGCTGTGGCAATTGCGCGAACATATCCCGCTGGCGCAAGCCCGGGCCGGCAAGAATATCAAGCATGATATTTCGCTGCCGGTCTCGGCCATCCCCGCCTTTATCGCCCAGACCGCACCGCAATTGCAGCGCGCCTTCCCGGGCTGCCAACTGGTGTGCTTTGGCCATATGGGCGACGGCAACCTGCATTTCAATGTGGCGCCGCCGGACGGCATCGGCCACGAGGCGTTCCTGGCCAACCAGGCCGAAGTCAACCGTCTGGTGCACGACGCGGTGGACCATTTCGATGGTTCGATTTCGGCCGAACATGGCATCGGCGCGCTCAAGCGCGATGAACTGGCGCGCTACACCTCAGCGCTGGAATTGCAGCTGATGCGGGCCGTCAAGCAGGCGCTCGATCCACACAACATCATGAATCCGGGGAAAATCCTGTGACTCGCCTGCACCTGCCGCGATCGGCCACGCTGGCCGCCTCATTGGCTGCGCCATTGACCGCCGCCCTGTTGACGGCATTGCTGCCCGCCTCCGCCAGTCACGCACAAACCGTGCATAAATGCACCGTGGACGGTAAAGTCACCTACACCGAACAGCCGTGCCAGACGGGCACCGCGGCGGTGATCGCTGTGCCGGAAGCCCCCGCTGCCAACCCGGATGCGGCGGCGGATTTAAAACGCATGCGCAAGGAAGCGAGCACGCTGGAACGCGAGCGCCACAAGCGCGAAGCCTTGGATGACCGCCTTGCGCAGCAGAGCGCGCGCGCCGCGCAGCTGCGCGGCAAGCAATGCGCCAAGCTGCGGCTGGAAAAGAAATGGGCCGATGAAGACGTGCGCGGCGCCGTGGTGCAACAGCTGGAGCGTGCAAAAATCAAGGCCCAGCGCGCCGCCGACCGGCTGGCGCTGGAGTGCCCCGGTTGATGGCGCCTGTGCGTGAAGTGCGCGGCGGCGTGCAGCGGCGCCGGCTGGCCGGCTGGCTGCTGTTCGGCGAATGGCGTTCGCACCCGATGCGCGCGCTGTCGGCCATCCTCGCCATCGCCATCGGCGTGTCGCTGGGCTTTGCGATCCACCTGATCAACGCCGCCGCCTTCAATGAATTTTCCTCGGCCGTCAAAAGCCTGTCCGGTCAGGCCGACGTCCAGGTCAGCGGCACCGAAAGCCTGTTCGATGAACAGGTCTATCCGCTGCTGGCGCAGCGCGACGGCGTGGCGGTGGCCTCGCCGGTGCTGCAAATCCACGCCGCCATCCCGAACCAGGGCGTGCCGCTGGAAATCCTCGGCATCGACATGTTCCGCGCCGCGGCAATCACCCCCGACTTGATGGGCATTCCCGCCGAAGACCATGCGATGGATGCGCTGGCCGACGATACCGTGTTTTTGTCGGCCGCCGCGCAAACCTGGCTCAATGCGCCACCCGGCGCCACCCTCACACTGCGCAGCGGCACCCAGCCGCTGGCGCTGCGGGTGGCCGGTCCCCTGGCGCGGGCCCGCACCGGCCAGCGGCTGGGCGTGATGGATCTTGGCACGGCCCAGTGGCGCTTTAACCGGCTCGGCAAGCTGACCCGGATCGACTTGAAACTGAAGGACGGGGTCGACCGCGCCGCCTTCAAGACGGCGCTGGCGCGCGACTTGCACCGCGATTATCCAGGCCGCTTCCATGTCGGCAGTCCGAACGATGAAGACCAGAACAGCCGCAACGACAATATGAGCCGCGCCTACCGCGTCAACTTGTCGGTACTGGCGCTGGTGGCCTTGTTTACGGGCGCCTTCCTGGTGTTTTCCACCCAGGCCCTGGCCGTGATCCGGCGCCGCAGCCAGTTTGCGCTGCTGCGCGTGCTGGGCCTGGAACGGGGCCAATTGCTGCGCCAGGTGATGCTGGAAGGCTTGACGCTGGGCGTGATCGGCAGCTTGCTGGGCATGTTGGCCGGCTACCTGCTGGCCGCCGGGGCGCTGCAACTGTTTGGCGGCGACCTGGGCGCCGGCCTGTTTTCCGGCAGCCAGCCGGAAGTGCAATTCACGCCGGTGGCGGCGCTGGTGTATTTCATGCTGGGCGTCGGCGTCGCGGTGCTGGGCAGCGCCGCGCCGGCGCTGGAAGCGGCGCGCGCCCGCCCCGCCATCGCCCTCAAGGCCGGCGCCGAGGAAGCCGCGCTGGCACGCTTTGCCCCGGCCTGGCCCGGTGTCGCCTGCCTGGCGCTGGCGGCGCTGCTGTCGCAATTGCCGCCGCTGTGGGAATTGCCGATCTTTGGCTACCTGTCGATCGCACTGATGCTGGTCGGCGCGATCGCCCTGATGCCGCGCCTGGCGGGCCTGGTGTTCCGTCGCCTGTCGGCGCTGTGGGCGCGCGGTCCGGGCGGGCGCGATCATGCCTCGCCGGTGGCCGCGCTGACGCTGGCGCGCCTCGCCAATGCCCCCGGCCAGGCCGGCATGGCGCTCGGTGGTGTGCTGTCCAGCTTCAGCCTGATGGTGGCGATGGCGATCATGGTGGCCAGTTTCCGGGTCTCGGTCGACCAGTGGCTGCTCGATGTGCTGCCGGCCGACCTGTATGCCAGCAGCGCCGGCGGCGGCACGGCCGGACTGGCGCCGGACGAACAGCGTCTGGTGCAGGCGCTGCCCGGCATCGCCAAGGCTGATTTCCTGCGCGTCAAGGCCTTGCAGCTGGACCCGGCCCGTCCGGCCGTCCTGCTGATGGCCCGCAATGTCGACGCCGCACGGCCGGAATCCGTGCTGGCCATGGCCGGCCCTTCGCTGCCGGTGCCACCGGGCCGCATGCCGGCCTGGATCTCGGAACCGATGGCGGACTTGTATCGACTACAGCCGGGTGCCACACTGAGCATGCCGCTGGCCGGCGTGCCGCGTGATTTTTTTGTCGCCGGCATCTGGCGCGACTATGCGCGCACCCACGGCGCCGTGCAAATCCGCCTCAGCGACTACCAGGCGCTGACCGGCGACATGGACATCAACAACGTGGCCTTGTGGCTGGCCGGCGGCGCGCGCATGGAAGATTTAAAGCGCGCCGTGAAAACGCTGCCGTTCGGGGCCGCACTGGAACTGAATGAACTATCGGAAATCCGCACCCTCAGCATGAAAATGTTCGACCGCAGCTTCGCCATCACGTATTTGCTGGAAGGGATCGCGATTGTCATCGGCCTGGTTGGCGTGGCCGCCACGTTCTCCGCGCAAACGCTGGCACGCTCGCGCGAATTCGGCATGCTGCGCCATCTCGGCGTCACGCGCCGCCAGATCCTGGCCATCCTGGCCATCGAAGGCGGTGCCCTGACGGGACTGGGGATTGCCACCGGTTTCGTGCTGGGCTGGGTCATCAGCCTGGTGCTGGTCTTTATCGTCAACCCGCAATCGTTCCATTGGACCATGCAATTGCACCTGCCGTGGCCACTGCTGGGCAGTGTGGCGGCCGCGCTGCTGGCCGCATCCGCGCTGACGGCGCTGGCCTCGGGTCGGCGGGCGCTGTCCGGTGATCCGATCCGCGCGGTCAGGGAGGATTGGTAATGCCGCATCATCACGCTGGTCTCGTTGCACGCGCCTTGGCGCTGCTGGCCCTGCTCCTTATGACGCTGCTGGCTGGCGCCCCGGCGCTGGCGGCGCCGCCGGCGTACCCGCCCGTGACCCCACTGACACCCGACCAGTCGCTGCAATTTCCGCGCGATCTCGGCGCCCATCCCGCCTATAAAACCGAGTGGTGGTACGCCACGGGCTGGGTCAAGACCCCGGACGGCAAGGACCTGGGCTACCAGGTCACGTTTTTCCGCGTCGCGCCGCCGCACGACCCGGCCAATCCCAGCCGCTTCGCGCCGCGCCAGTTGATCATCGGCCACGCGGCGCTGTCCGATCCCGCCACCGGCAAACTGGTGCACGACCAGCGCTCGGCGCGCGAGGGCTTTGGTCTGGCCTACGCGAAAACCGGCGACACCGACGTCAAACTCGATGACTGGCGCATGCTGCGCAAGCCCGATGGCGCCTATCACGTGACGCTGGCCGCCAGCGGCTTTACGCTGGACTTGACGCTGCGGCCGCGCCAGCCGGTCATGCTGCAGGGCGAAAGAGGCTATTCCCGCAAGAGCCCCGATCCGCTCAGCGCCAGCTATTACTATAGCGAACCGCAACTCGAGACCAGCGGCACCATTACCCGTACCGGCAACGGCGCCAGGCCGGTCGCCTTGGCGGTGACGGGCGTGACGTGGCTGGACCACGAATGGTCGAGCGCCTACCTCGACCCGGATGCGGCGGGCTGGGACTGGGTCGGTATCAACCTGGCCGATGGCGGCGCGCTGATGGCCTTTCATATGCGCAGCAAGACAGGTGGTAAACTGTGGGCGCACGCGACATGGCGCGACGCATCCGGTAAGATCACGCATTATGCGCAAGACCAGGTCAGCTTTACCCCGCAAAGGCGGTGGCGTTCGCCCCGCACCAATGCCGAGTATCCCGTTGCCATCGAACTTGCCACCGGCGACTCCGTGTGGCAGATCGCGCCCCTGCAGGACGACCAGGAGCTCGATTCGCGCCGCAGCACGGGCGCGGTGTACTGGGAGGGCGCGGTGACCGTGCAGCGCGACGGCGTCCTGGCCGGCAAAGGCTACCTGGAACTGACCGGCTATGTACGGCCCATGAAACTGTAACGATTAGAACGCTCAATGAATAACAGCATCGCAGGCAACAGCAACACCAACCCGGCCGATCATGCCAATCCGGCGCCGGCCGCCGCCCAACCCGAAGCGCGCGAGCAGAAAAAAGGCAGCCTGGCCGCACTGAAAGGCTTGCTGCCTTTCCTGCGTCCCTACAAAAAGCAATTCGCCATGGCCGGCGTGGCGCTGGTGGTGGCCGCCGGCGCCACGCTGGCGATCCCGGTCGCGTTCAAGCAAATGATCGACCTGGGCTTCGGCGCCGCCGGCACGGGTGGCAACCATATCGAGCATGTCAACGCGGTGTTCCTGGCGCTGTTTGGCGTGGCCACGGTACTGGCGCTGGCCACGGCCGCGCGCTTTTATACCGTGTCGTGGCTGGGCGAGCGCGTCACGGCCGATATCCGCAGCGCGGTGTACCGCCATGTGGTGACGCAAAGTCCGGAATTTTTTGAAACCACGCAGACCGGTGAAGTGCTGTCCCGCATCACCACCGACACCACCCTGATCCAGGCCGTGGTCGGCACCAGTATCTCGATGGCGCTGCGCAATGTGCTGCTGTTCCTGGGCGGCCTGGCGATGCTGTTCTTCACCTCCGTCAAGCTGTCCTCGATCATCCTCGGCTTGCTGGTGCTGATCGTGGTGCCGATCGTCGGCTTTGGCCGCCGTGTGCGCAAGCTGTCGCGCGCGTCGCAGGACCGCATTGCCGACGCCTCCGCCGTGGCCGGTGAAATCCTCAACGCGATGCCGACCGTGCAGGCCTTCACCCACGAAAAAATCGAGACCGAGCGTTTCAGCACCTCGGTGGAAAACGCCTTCACCACGGCGATGCAACGCATCCGCGCCCGTGCATTCTTAACCATGCTGGCCATCGTGCTGGTGTTCGGCACCATCGTATTCGTGCTGTGGCTGGGCGCCCACGCGGTGCTCGAAGGCACCATGACGGGCGGTGAACTGGGCCAGTTCATCCTGTATGCGACCACCGTGGCCGGCGCCATCGGCGCCTTGTCGGAAGTGATGGGCGAAGCCCAGCGCGCCGCCGGCGCCACCGAGCGCCTGCTGGAACTGATGTCCGTCAAATCCGACATCCAGTCGCCGGCCCACCCGCTGGCGCTGCCGCCGCGTGCCGCCAACGGCGCCGCATTGACCTTGGGCGACGTGACGTTCTCGTACCCGTCGCGGCCCGACACGGCGGCCCTGTCGCAGCTGTCGCTCGATATCAAACCCGGCGAAACCATTGCCGTGGTTGGCCCTTCGGGCGCCGGCAAGACCACGCTGTTCCAGCTGTTCCTGCGTTTCTATGACCCGCAACTGGGTTCGATCAAGCTCGATGGCGTCGATATCCGCCAGCTCGACCTGCACACGCTGCGCGACGCGATCGGTATCGTGCCGCAGGACACCGTGATCTTCTCGACCGACGCAATGGAAAACATTCGCTACGGCCGCGCTGGCGCCACCGACGAGGAAGTGATCCAGGCCGCGAAAATGGCCGCCGCCCATGAGTTCATCGAACGCCTGCCCAACGGCTATCAATCGTTCCTGGGCGAGCGCGGCGTGCGCCTGTCCGGCGGCCAGCGCCAGCGCATCGCGATTGCCCGCGCCCTGCTGAAAAATCCGCCGCTGCTGCTGCTGGACGAAGCCACCAGCGCGCTGGACGCCGAATCCGAACGCCTGGTGCAAGGCGCGCTGGAAGCGGCCATGAAAGGCCGCACCACCGTCATCATCGCCCACCGCCTGGCCACGGTGCAGCGCGCCGACCGCATCATCGTGATGGAAGACGGCAAGATCGTCGAAACCGGCAACCATGCATCACTGGTGGCGCTGGGCGGGATTTATGC
>JAIENA010000055.1 GCA_019751755.1 Burkholderiaceae bacterium
GATGGCCAGCGCCAGGGCGGCGGGTTCGGCGCCAACGATGGCTTCCGCCAGCCAGCCCAGGTAGTAGCTCGATTCGTCGAGCGTCAGGGAGCGGCGCTGCGGGTCGCCAAAAAAGGTTTCGGCAAAGGTCCGTACGCCGACGCGGCCTTCAAGATCATGGTCGGCGGCGGTTTCGTGGCGATAGATGTTGACCTGCACCAGCGCACCCGATTCACCGCTCCAGGCGACAAAATGTCCGCGGTCGTGCAGCGTCCGCAGATTGTCCGGCAGCGTGAAGGCAGCGCTTGCCGGCAGCGGTACGCTGTCCGCAAACACCATCAGTGCCATCCGGCTCGACGCCGTCAGTCCCCACACCGCGTCCATTGACGGAAAATGCACGCGGTAGCCCAAGCGCTGCGCACGGTCTTGCATATAGCTGTCGAATTCATTGGCGATCGCCTGCAGGGAGTTTTGCATGGGGTGGGTCCGGAACGTGGAACCGGGCATTCTAGCGGCAGAAACCGGCCCAACTATCCTTCTGGAAGTATGGATCAGATATGCGCCGCCGTTGGGCCGGCGCGACACGGTCGTTGTCCGCGCGAGCCAATCGGGTGGCGCCGCGAGCCAAACCTGCACCAATGAAATGTTAAATCGCCATCGCTGCGTACTATGAGTCGCCGGCATGGACCCCTGATTGGAACCACACTTAACAACATCAACGGAGACACTCTATGCGTATCAAGCAATTGTTACCCGCACTTGCCTTGCTGACCCTGGCCACCCAAGCCAGCGCCAGCACCCTGAATCAAAACGTATCCTGGACCATCGACCGCCCGGGCACCACCGCCAAATTCCGCGTCGTCGCCTATGGCGATTCCATCTATGCCGGTTACAACGGCTCCACACTGAACGCCGCCAAATACGCGGCGCCGACGGTGCAGGCGGAATATCTGTCGGCGCTGTGGAACGCCGATATTGAGAGCGTGCGCCGCACCAAGTCGGGCGCCATCGCCTCGGATGTTTACAACAACAAGATCGTGGCCGAGCGTTCCTATATGCAGGCCAGCAATACCCGCGTGGTGACCTTTGAAATGTGCGGTAACGACGGCTTGCAGGCCCGTACCGCGTATAAAAGCCAGAGCGGCACCTGCGACGACAGCGTGCTGACGGCGGCCGAAGCCAGTTGCAAGACCTACGTGGCCGCCGCGATGGACTACATCAACGCCAACGCCTATGCCGGCGTCAAGCTGAAAGTCATCTCGAACCTGCACTATCCGGGCTATAACGCGGACCGGGTGCAAAGCACCTGCAAACACCCGAGCACCGGCGCCACCGTCAATATGCAGGACAAGTTCCTGCCGTCGCTGGCCCGCATCAATTTCCTGATGTGCGACCTGGCGCGCCAGAAGGGGTTTAAATGCGCCGATAACTTCGCGCAATACATGGGCGCCGACTATGACAGCAATGGCGACGGCGTGGTCGATGCCGAAGCGCTGCGCTATGTCGACGGCGAGAGCCAGGCCAGCTACGTGAATCGCATCACGACCACGCTGCGCTCGACCTTGCGCGACGCCAACGCGAAGTTCGTGTCGGCCAGCAGCAGCTATGACTATATCCAGTCCGACGATACGCACCCGACCTACAACGGCAGCACCGTGTCGGCCGGCCTGTTCGGCGGCTCCACCGGCACCGGCGCACCGCGCTATACTGGTTTCACAGCGGGTAAAAACCCGATCTGGAACCAGTATGGCCACGAGCGCATGGGCTGGGCGGTGTCGACCTATAACGTGGCAACCCCGTAAGTGCAGGAGCACCCCGGCATGGATCAGCGCTGGCGTCCCAGCCCCGGTTACCTGGCCATCGCCCTGGTGCTGGCGGCGGGCGGCCTCGCGCTGCTGGCCTTCTTGTGGCTGACGTCCGGTCCGGACGCGGGCGCGAATGGGCCCGCACCCGCGTTGGCAGCGGCTGGCGCCGCAGTGACACCGGCGCCGGTCAGCCAGCCGGCCGTGGCGCCCACGTCATCGGCGGCGCCGCCCGCGCCGGAGGGCGATGCCGATCCGACGCCGGATTTGCGCAGCTACGTGGCGCGTGGCGAGCAACCGACGATGGCGGAAGTCATCACCCGCTTGCATCAGCGCGGCATCCATACCGGCCTCGGCGCCTTCAATCCCCCCGGTACCCGGCCGCCGCTGGTGGGATTGGCGGTGCCGGAAGACTTCCCGCTACCGAAGGGGTTTGTACGCCACCACCAGGCCACCGACGATGGCCAGCGCATTGAGGCGATCCTGATGTTCGCGCCGGACTACCAGCCGGTGGACGCGGCCGGGCGGGCCGTTGCCTTGCCGCCGGACCGGGTGGTGCCGCCGGAACTGGCGCCGCCGGGATTGCCGCTGCGGCGCATCACCATTCCCCCCCCAACCGATTCCGGCCGTTGATGTGGCCATTAATGTCGCCACCGATCACCATGAAGCAGATGAATTTTTTCCCGATGCGGGCCGCTGCCGGCATCGCCGCCAGCGCCGTGCTGGCCGCCTGGTATGTCGCGGGTGGCGCCAGCTGGGTGCTGGGGTTTGTTTTCCTGGTGCCCTGGCTGGCCACGCTGGACGCCCGTCACACCATGGCCGCGACGTTGGCCAGCGCGTATGCGATGACGGTGGCGTACACGTTGGCGGTGTTCCCTTGGCTTGGCATGGCGCTGGGGCGCTATACCGGCATCGGCGACGTGGCCGGACTGGCCATCCTGTTGCTGGCCGCACCGCTGTTGCAGCCGCAATTACTCGCCTTCGCGCTGGTGCGCCATGTCACGCTGCGTCGTTACGGGCCGCTGTTGGCGGCACTGGCGGCAAGCTGCGCCTGGGTTGCCACCGAACGCTGGGTGCCGCGTCTGCTGGGTGACACCATCGGCTATGGCCTGTATCCGGCGCCGTGGCTGCGCCAGGGTGCCGCCATTGGTGGCGGCGCCGGATTGACTTTGTTATTGCTGCTGTCGAACCTGGCGCTGGCGTCGGCCTGGGCCCGGCGCGTTCAAGGCTGGCGCATGGCCGTCAAACCGCTGGCGCTGGCCGCGCTGGCGCCGCTGTTGCTGGGAACCTATGGCGTGGCGGCGCTGTCGGGCGAACCGGCGCCAGGCGGCAAGCCGCTGCGCATGGGGCTGATCCAGGCCAATATGGCCGACTATGAGCGCCAGCGCGAACAGCAGGGCGCCTATGCGGTGGTGCAGGAGATCTTAAAACGTCACTTCGCCATGAGCTATGACGCGATCGAGCGCCAGCGTGCCGACGCCGTGCTGTGGTCGGAAACCGCCTATCCCACCACTTTCGGCCAGCCGAAAAGCCAGGCGGGAGCGGAATTCGACCGTGAAATTGTCGCCAACGTCAATGCGGCCCGGGTACCGTTCGTGATTGGCACCTATGACCGCGACCATGCCGGTGAATACAATGCGGCCGCCTTGGTGCCGCCGGACAGCGGCGCGCCGCTGTTTTACCGCAAGACCCGGCTGTTCCCGTTGACCGAATACGTGCCGGCCTGGCTCGATAGTCCGTCCTTGCGCCGCCTGCTGCCGTGGACCGGCAACTGGCAGCCCGGCAATGGGGTGCGTGTGTTGCCGCTGCGGCTGGCCGACGGGCGCGAAGTGCCGGTGCTGCCGCTGATCTGTCTCGACGATGTCGATACCCGCTTGGCGCTCGATGGCGCGCGACTGGGCGCGCAAGTGATCCTCACCATGTCCAACGATTCATGGTTCAGCGCCGACCGGCAAGGCGCCAAACTGCACCAGATGGTGGCGGCGTTTCGCAGTATCGAAACCGGTTTGCCGCAATTTCGCGTCACGACCAACGGCTACAGCGCCGCCATTGACGCCAGCGGCGCGATCCTGGCCGGGACGCCAATGGGCGAAGCGGCGCTGGTGATTGCCGATTTGCCGGTGCGCCAGCCTGCTGCGACGTTGATGGTGCGCTGGGGCGACTGGGTCGGCGTGGCCGCGACCGGGTTCCTGTTGGTGCTGGCGCTGGCGGCGCTGCCGGCGCCTCTCCTGCAGGGCGCGCAAGGAGGGCCAGGCGCCGGCGCCGCCATCAAGTTGCCGGCCCGGGTTGCGGTTCTGCCGCCCGCCGCCCGGTTCGCGGCGGGCCTGTTGCGGGCCGTTGCGCGCGTGGGATTGCTGGGCATGGGCGTGGCGCTGTTGCAGGATGACGCCTTGCGCCTGAACACGCTGGCGCAAATCCGCTTGTTTGGCGCGTTGTTCCTGTTGCCGGAAGTCGCGGCCTGGTGCCTGCTGCGCGCCTTTAGCGCCGAGGCGACGCTTGCCGATGGGCGCCTGGTGCTGGCGCGCGGGACCTTGCGCACCGAGCTGGCGCTGAAGGACATCGTGGCGGTGACGCCGTGGCGGTTGCCGATTCCCGCCGCCGGGGTGACGTTGCGGCTGGTGTCGGGCCGGCCATGGCATTCTGGATTAATGGTGGACGATCCCGCCGGCTTCTCGGCGGCATTGGCCACCGTATCTGCCACTGTATCGGCCACCGCAGCGCCGCAGCAAGCCAGTCCGGTGAGCCGGTGGCTGGCGGTGATGGCGGTGTATGGCCAGGCCCGCATGGCGCTGCGGCGCTGGCGTTGGGACCATCCGTTGGTGAAATTTGCCGCGCTGCCGCTGGCGCTGGCGATCCCCGCCTTCCACCTGCACCAGCATATCGCCTTTGGCAGCGCGCTGGGGGAGTACTACACGTTTGGGCTGGCAGCGTATCTGCGCGGGTTTTCCTTGTGGTGGGCTGCCTGGACCATCGGCGTGGTGCTGTGCGCGGCGCTGCTGCGGGCGGGCATCGAAGCGGCGGCGCTACTGGGTGCACTGCTGCGGCCGGCCGCCGCCACCGGCATTCGCCGCGCTCTGGAACGGGCCGGGCACGCGCTGCTGTATGTCGGGCTGCCGGCATGGCTGCTGCTCAATATCGTGCGGGGCTAGACGCCTCTCGGACCAGGGGCGGCGCCGCGATGCATGCCTGACGGCGCGTCAATAGCCCAGCCGTGCAGGCCGCTCCGCCTTGTGCGCGGCGCCATCCAACTGAAACACGTCCACCGCCTGCATCAGCACCGCCGCCTGCTGTTGCATGCTCTGCGCCGCCGCCGCGGCTTGCTCCACCAGTGCGGCATTTTGCTGGGTCACCGCATCCATTTGCGCAATCGCCTGGTTGACCTGGGCAATGCCGGTGCTTTGCTCGTCGCTGGCGTGGCTGATCTCGTTGACGATGTCCGTCACGCGCCCGACGCTGGCCACCACGTCGTCCATCGTGTTGCCGGCTTGCTCCACCAGCTTGTTGCCGGCTTCCACGGTTGAAACCGAGGTGGTGATCAAGGCCTTGATTTCCTTGGCCGCGCCGGCGCTGCGCTGCGCCAGTGAGCGCACTTCGGACGCCACCACCGCGAAGCCGCGGCCCTGTTCGCCGGCGCGCGCCGCTTCCACGGCGGCATTGAGTGCCAGGATGTTGGTCTGGAATGCGATGCCGTCGATGACGCCAATGATGTCGACGATCCTGCGCGACGAGTCATTGATCGAGGCCATGGTGTCGACCACCTGCGCCACCACGGCGCCGCCTTTGCGCGCCACGTCCGATGCCGACGCGGCCAGGGCATTGGCCTGGCGCGCATTGTCGGCGTTTTGCCGGACCGTGCCGGTCAGTTGCTCCATCGAAGCGGCGGTTTGCTGCAGCGAACTGGCCTGGCTTTCGGTGCGGGCCGACAAGTCCGCATTGCCGGCCGCGATTTCGGCCGAAGCGGTGGCGATCATGTCGGTGGCCTGGCGCACCGAGCCGACAATGCGGGCCAGATCGTCGCGCATGGCTTTCAGGCCGCCCAGCATGCTGCCCTGGTCTTCGCTGTTGAGTTCGATCGCCACGCTCAGTTTGCCTTCGGCGATTTGGCGTGCAATGCTGGCCGCATAGACTGGCTCGCCACCCAGTTGTTTCAGCAGGCTGCGCGAGATGGCGACCCCGATCGCCAGCAGCAGGCCGCCCAGCGCCAGCGCCGCCAGCGAAAATTCGATCACGCGGTTGTAGATCGCCTGTTCGACCGTGTCGACATACACGCCGGAACCGATCAGCCAGCCCCACGGCGCAAACCCTTTCACATACGACACCTTGGGCACCGGCTGCTCGCTGCCCGGCTTGGGCCACAGGTACTCGACATGGCCGGCGCCATTGGCCTTGACCATGTCGACAAATGCCACAAACAGGCGCTTGCCGGTCGGGTCCTTGGTCTCCGACAAGTCCTTGCCGTCGAGTTCCGGCTTGATCGGGTGCATGACCATGCGCGGCTGCATGTCATTGATCCAGAAATATTCGCTGCCGGCGTAGCGCAAGGCCTTGATGGTCTCCAGCGCACGTTTTTTGGCTTCCGCCTCCGGCAGTGTGCCGGCGGCGGCCTGCTGCTGGAAATGCACCAGCACGCCGTGCGCCGCCTCCACCGTCTGCTGCACATTGTTCTTGCGCTCGTCGAGGATCAGTGCGCGCTCCGACACCAGGAACACCACGGTCAGCAACACAATGCCCACGATGGCGCTGATGTTCAGCGCCGCCAGCCGCTTGGCAATGCCCAGCGATTGCCACCAAGACGAATTCATGAGTACGAGTCTCCCAGTCTGTTTTTTCCGGCGCCACTGGCGGCAGCGCGCCTGCATCCAGAGTGACACGCAGCGTTGATTTACGTCAATAGTGCTTGCTCGCGATGGCGCGTCGGGGCCTCGGGTTTTTGCCGAGCTGTGGCTTTTCGTTCGTAGCAAGGTTGAAGTTGTGCCGTTATCACAATCCCGTGATTTTTGTTAGCGCAATCTTTTGTGTGGGGCATTCCTGACACGGCAGCTAGCTTGTGGTTGACCTGGCAAGGGTAAACCGACTATATTAAAATGGTAGCGCCAAACAAAACCAATGTTAAAACTAACATTTCAACGCAGCGGCCATCACAAGGCCGCCGATATAACAGGAGACAAAGTCATGAATACCCCTTCGATGGGCGGGCGCCAGGCACTCGTCCTCACGACGATCGCCGCTCTGATTGCCGGCGCTTTCGCGCCGCCCGCGCTGGCCCAGCAGCAGAACAAGGACGCAGCAGCAGCGGCGCCGGTGGTGACAGTCAGCGGCTTCCGTAGTTCGCTGGCGCTGTCGGCCAATGAAAAGCGCGACAACGTGGGCTTGACCGATACCGTGTTCTCGGAAGACATCGGCAAATTCCCCGACCCGAACATTGCTGACGCGCTGGCCCGGGTTCCGGGCGTGCAGGTGACGCGCGGCGCCATCGATGGTGAAGGCTTGAACATTTCCATCCGTGGCATGGGCGCCGCCTTCACCCGTGTGCTGCTCAATGGTGCGCCGATGGCGTCGGCCTCGGCCGGCAGCTGGGGCGGCAACATCAGCGCCAACCGGGAAGTCGACATGGACTTCCTGCCGTCGGAACTGTTCCGTAGCGCCAGTGTCTACAAAAGCCAGCAGGCCAGCCTGGTCGAAGGCGGCGTAGCCGGCACCGTCAACATGCGCAGCGTGCGGCCGTTCGACAAGAGCGGTTTCCGCTCCGCGATCACGTTGTCCGGCAATTACCGCGACCGCGACGGCCAGTTTGGCAATACCGGCTCCGGTTTGATCAGTAACACCTGGCAAACCCCGTTGGGCAAGGTCGGGCTGCTGGGTGGCTTCGCCTGGGGCAATACCAAGTTCCATACCGACGCGTTCCAGACCGTCGACATGCGTAACTTCCAGCTGAAAGGATTCCAGACCAATGCCAGCGACAAGGCCAACGCCACTGCCGGTGGTTCGCAATCGACGCCGGACACGGTGCCATCCGGACTGCCACTGAACCTGTTGCCGGAGTATGCCCGTAACATCCTGGTGCCGGGCAAGCAAATCGACCGCGCCATGCTGTTGGCGCTCAATCCGGGCGCCACCATCGAACAGATCGACAATGGACTGATGGGCCGCCTGGGGCGCCACATCGTGTATGGCGGCGAGCGCCACCGCAAGGGCGAGGTATTGAGTTTCCAGTGGCAGCCGAACGACCGCTGGGATATTTACCTCGATACCCTGTTCGCGCAAAAGGGCACCACGATGACGCAGCAGGGCATGAACGTCGGCACCCGCGCCAATACGCCGATCCCGATCGGCATGGAATTCGACAAGACCGATTGCGCCACCGGCTGTACCGTTACCAAGGCCATGCTGGCCAATACCTTCTGGGCCCTGGAATACCGTCCGATGAAGGAAAACACGCACTTCCGCAGCATTAATCCGGGCTTTGAATGGCGTCCGAATGACAAGTGGAGCATCGATGGCCACGTCAACCTGACCTCCAGCTCCTTCTACCGCGACATGCCGACGGTGTTGTTCGCGACCAAATCCGCGCCCTCGGTGATCACCTACAACAATACGGTGGCGGGCGAAACGCCGACCTATACCGGCAACCTGAGCCCGAATGACCCCAGCAACTTTGGCTGGTACCAGGCAGGGCAGGGCTTGTCGGGCTTGCGCATGGATTTGTATGAGCGCACCAACACCACCAAGGGTGCGCGCCTGAACTTGAAGTGGGGCGACGACGACTTTAGCCTGAAATTTGGCGGCTCGTATGATGACATCGAGCGTCGCTATCGTACCTTTGGCGTGGCTGACGCGTGGATGAACGCTGCCTGCGGCAACAACGTCAGTGCCCGGCTGTTCGCGCCCAACACCCAGTTGCGCAGCCCTGGTTGCGATGGCCGCAGCACGCCGGGCCCGATCGCCGATGCCGCCACCGCCTATCCAGGCTATGGCACCGGGTCCACGGCGGGCGGCGCAGCGCTGACCTACCTGGGTTCCAAAATCACCAACGCCGATATCGCCAAGTATGCGATTCCATCCAACCAGGGCTTCATTACGGTGGACTGGCCGCGCTTCGCCAAAGACAGCGATTACCAGTACTTCCGCGACAATATCTATCAGGGCTTTAACAGTGGCAGCGGCGGTTATATCCGCGAACAGGTCGGCGGCCTGTATCTGGAAGCCAATGGCAAAGCCCCGCTGCTGGGGCGCACGCTGCGCTACAACGCGGGCCTGCGCTATGCGCAGACCGAGCAGACCATCGGCGACCTGACCGCGGCGGCCGATCCGCGCAATGCCGCCTTGCGCAATGGCGGCCTGTATCCGAACATCGCGCAGTGGGCCTATGAAACGGTCAAGTACCACAACCTGCTGCCGTCGGCATCGTTTGCCTACAGTCTGACGCCGGAATGGATCCTGCGCGCCTCCGGGTCGAAATCCATGACCCGCGCCAACCCGGCCGATTTGCGCCAGACCCGCTTGTCGATTGGCGATCAGGGCGCGCGCCAGGGCAGCGTGACCAACCCGAACCTGAAACCGTTCGAGGCCAACAATCTGGATCTGGGCGCGGAATATTACTTCACGCGGGAAGCCTATGTCGCGCTGAGTGGCTTTGCCAAGGACATCACCAGCCGCCCCGGCACCCGCACGCAAACGCTCTCGCTGGCCCAGTTGGACCAGCTGTATGGCACGGTCGGCCTGACCGATGCGCAGAACCAGTCGGTGACCGCCAGCGGTGGTCGTGACAAGCACCTGGTGGAGGTCACGGAGCCGTACAACATCGACACCAAGCTCAAAGTGCGCGGTGTTGAATTCACGTGGCAGCAGCCGCTCGACATGCTGCCGGTGAAAGGCTTCGGCTTTACCGGCAACCTGACGTACACCAGGCAGACCGATGAAGCCAAAAACGCGCCGCCGGTGGCCGGGGTGCCGCCGCGCACCAATAACCTGACGGTGTATTACGAACGCAATGGCTACAGTTTCCGCGTCTCGCGCCAGTACACGTCAACCATGGTGACCAATGCCAACACCGGTTTGAATGTGCCGGGCGGCGCGTATGCGTATTCAACGCCGCGTACGCAAATCGACCTGTCGGGCAGCATCAATCTGAAGCGTGCCTTTGGCTTTGCCTATAACGCCGATTTGTCGATCAGCGCGTGGAACCTGAACAATGCGGTCAGCAAGACGTATACCCAGTTCGAGAACGCGATTTTCGATGAAAACCGTCCGGGCCGCAGCTATACGGTGTCGCTGCGCTCGACTTTCTAGCGCGTGCCGTTGTCAATCCCGCAGGGCGGCCTTGGCGTCGCGCAAGCCACCCTGCGGGTGGTGTGTCCACCCGGGAGATTTGCTTGAACATGATTTTGCCTTGCCGTTATACCCCTGCCATGCTGCTGTCGCTGGCCATCAGCGCGGCCTTCGCGTCCGCACCGCTGGCGGCGGCCACCACCGCCACC
>JAIENA010000379.1 GCA_019751755.1 Burkholderiaceae bacterium
GCTACTATTGGGACAACCAGCATGGCGACATGGTGGCCAGCGCCAAGATCATGGCCGGCGCGGTGCTCGGGAAAACCCTGGACGACAGTATCGAAGGCCAGTTGCGTCTCTGATGCGCCTCTGATGGGTCTCTGACCGGCAGCCGCTATTGGCGCAGCCGGCGCAACACGGCCGGCACAATCAGCTTGTGCATGGGCGCGACCGGGATCATATACAGGCGCCCCAGCAGCCCGTGCACATGCACCACGGTCGACACAGCGACGCCATCCTGGCCATCATTCCCAGGCTGGCGCAGCTTGCAGACCGACACCTGCACGCGCAAATGCTTGTCGTCGTCGCCCAGGATGACCTCCTCGTCCGACACGCGCAATACCTTGAAAATACCGGCGCGGTCGCCCGGCCGGTAGTCGGCGGCCGCCTTGGCGGCAGGCAAACCGCCCAGGCTGCCAAGGTTCTTCAAGCCCACCAGCCCCACCACGCGGTTGCGCAGCGACATCAGCGCATTGACCCAGCCCGGCGTCTGCCGCACCGCGTCGAGGTACATCTGCATGGCCGTGCGCTGGTGCGGCGCCAGCGTGGTTTGCCAGCAATCGTGGAAGTAGGCGCCAGCCAGTTCCTGGTTCAACTGGCTGGCGGCGGGGATGGCGGTTTCAACGATGGGCGCGTTCATTGCCGGAAGAATAACACGCGCCCTTTGCTTCAGGTCATTGCGGCAGGGTCGTCACATCCACGTTGGGCGCCACGCCGGTCGCGGGCCGCGTAAAGCTTTGGTTCACCGGCACATAAGGGCTGAAAAAGCCGCCGTTGCGCATATAGAAGCGGCCATTGTGCAGCCCGCCCGCGTAGTCCATGCGCTGTGCATTGGTGGCCGTCGCGTCCCCCGTAAAGCGGGCCGTGGTCAGTTCGGTCCAGTTGCCCGACGTGGTGCGCGCCCACTGGTTGCCATAGTGTGCGCTGCGCTCCAGGTAGCCATTGGTATCGATGAAATTTTCCAGGAACGAGTGCACGCCGGTCAAATACGTGCTGATGGCGGGACGCTTCCAGGTGGCGATAAAGCGCCAGCCGGCCTGCTCCGGCGCATAGAACCACGCCGAGTAGTCGGTTGCGCCGGCGCCATCCGGACGGGCCCGCGTGATAAAGCGATAGGTGGTGCCGGCCGCCCAGTTATACACCAGGTACGACTGGCCGCCCGTGCCTTCGCCGCCAAACGCGTTATCGACCACGCCCGCGCCTTTTTTCACCAGCGTGGTCTTGGCGCCGCTGTCCGCATCCCAGACCGAGAACAGAATCCAGCGTTCCGACGGCGACTTGACCTGAATCCCGAAGTAGCCCTGGCCAAAGCCATTGGCCATGTAGTACGAGCCGATCTTGTCCTGCCCGGCCGGCACCGTGACTTCGTTGTAGAAGTATTCGGTGTTGGCGGGCGCGGTATAACCCAGGTGGACCGACGGGCCTCGGCGCGACCAATAGTAATTGGCCGCGTCATTGGCATAGTTCAGGGTGGCACTGCTGCTGACCTTCAGGGCCGACACGTCGCCAAAGTAGCCGCCGCTCTTGCTGATGCCCTGCAAATCGACCCGCACATAGCCCGGCGCGGCGACATTGACGGTGCCCACCGGGTACGTCTTGCTGGCCGCGCCGGCCAGGTTGACAGTAAAGGGTGTGCCATTGACGGTGGCGCGCACCGTGCTGCTGGCGCCGCCCGCCAACCTGGCGTCGAGCGCCACCGTCACGCTGCCGGCCGCGCTCACGCGGAACCAGATGCTGGTCACGGTATTGGCGCTGGTCCAGTTGGCCAGTCCGTTGTCGTTGATGATTTCCGTGGCGCCGGACGGCGCGCTGGTAATAAAAGCGTTGCCGGCCAGGGCCACGGTGGACGCCGCAGCCGGGGCGACGGCCTGCGCGCCCTGCACGGCGCGTGGCGCTTCCTGCGTCACGGCGGACGTGCCGCCGCAACCGGCCAGCAATAACACTGAGAACTGCAGCAGCACACTTCGAGGTTGCATCGTTTCTGTCTCCTCAATATCTGGTTGGCGGTCCCGGGGCCGGAACCGCCTTAGCGCATTAATTTGCTGCGTTAATTTGCTACATTAATACTTGTCGTCAAAGGCAAAGATCGGTTTGCGCTTGGCCCACAGTCCCTTGGTAAAGTCCGGGAAGTCCAAGGTCTGGAAGCCTTGCGCGATCGACTGTTCGGACAGTGGCGTGATGGCGCTCCACGTCACCGCGTCATAGATATCGATCGGCATCGGCGCGCGCGCCTTGAGCGCCTCGATAAAGGCATGGATCACGAAATAATCCATGCCGCCATGGCCCGCGCCGGCCGCCTGCTCGCCATATTTACGCCACAGCGGATGGTCGAATTTATCCTGGTAGCCCTGAAAATCCTCCCACTGGTGCGGCTTGCTGATGCCTTCGATATGGATGCTGTGGTTGAGGTCCATCCACAGGCCATTGGTGCCCTGCACCCGGAAGCCCAGCGAATACGGGCGCGGCAGCGACGTATCATGCTGCAGCAAGATGGTCTCGCCGTTTTCACACGAAATCGTCGTCGTGACGATATCGCCCAGCTTGAATTTCGCTTGCGCACTCGGATGCGCCGGCCCGCCCTGCTTGACGACGTAGTCATGCAGGCCGCGCGCCTTGGTGGCAAAGGTGTTAATGCGGGTAAAGCGGTTGCCCCGGTTGATGTTGGTGTACATCGCGCACGGACCGATGCCATGGCTCGGATACAGTTCGCCATTGCGCTGCACCGAGTGCTCGGTGCGCCAGCGCGCCTCCGACCAGCCCTTGGCGCCGAATTCGACGCCACTGCCATAGGGCTTGGCAGGATCGCCGTTGTTGAACTTCACGGCGCGCAAATCATGCTGGTAGCCGCCCTGCAAGTGCAGCAGTTCGCCGAACAGGCCGGAACGTACCATTTGCAGCACGGCCAGCACGTCGCGCCGGTAGCACACATTTTCCAGCAACATGTACGGCGTGCCGGTTTTTAATTGCGTGTCCAGCACGTTCCAGTGGTCTTGCAGCGACACGCCCGCCACCACTTCACAGCCGACCGCCACCTTGGCCTGCATGGCGTCAATCGCCATCTGCGCGTGATATTCCCATGGCGTGGCGATAATCACACCATCGAGCGCCTTCGAATCCAGCATGGCGCGGTAGGCAAGCTTGTCACCGTTTTCGCCGAAGGTGCGGGGCTTGGGCTTGCCGGCCTTGTCCGCCATCGCCAGCGCCTTGCCCAGCATAATCGGTTCGATGTCGCACAGCGCCACCACGTCCACGTCGTCGCGGCGCAGCAGTTCGCGCAGCAGCACCTGGCCGCGCATGCCGGTGCCGATCATGCCCAGGCGCAGGCGCTCGCGCCCGGTGGCGGCGAAGGCCGGCACGGACCAGCCGCCCGCCAGCGCCGCGCCGGCGCCGGCGGCGGTGTTGAGGAAGTGACGTCGATTCATCAGTTTTTCCATTACTTGTAGCCTCTAATTTTTAAATCACCGGAATTTGTAGCTGGCGGACAGTGCGAACTGGCGGCCAAACAGGTTGGTGCTGTGGTTATAACCTTCCCAGCCATTCGGGTCATAGTATGGACGCTTGTTCAACACGTTCTTCACGTTCAGCCCCAGATCGAGGTTCTTGATCGGCTTCCAGGTCAGGCCCAGGTTGACGGTGGTGTAAGACGGCGCACCATCGCACAACGTTTTCGGCATGTCGACACCGGCGGCCTTGCAAGTGCCCGGCGCATTTTCCTCATCCCACGGACCGTAGGCCCAGTTGGTCTTGCCGGTATAGTTGACGAATACGCTGGTGATGAAATTAGCATAGCTCCAGTCCGCGTTGAAGGTGGCGCGCACCCGTGGCGAATCGTAATTGCCGACGTAATTGCCCGAGAAGCCTTTGCCGTCTTCGATATTGTATTTTTCACGCTTGCGCAGGGTAGTCGCGATACCGGTGCCCAACTTACCCCAGTCGCCCAGGGAGAAGCGGGTGCGGGCGTCGATATCGATGCCGTCGACCAGCGTGCGGCCACGGTTCGAGTACGAGTTGATCAGGCCACCCAGGTTGCCCACCGAGTACTTCGGCGCCCCGCCCGCGCAGGCGGCGGCATTGGCTGGATTGGCGCACATCGCCGCCACCGCCGCCACGTTGGCACGGTCGGCGTCGGTCAGCGCGCTGCGGATGGCCTGGTTGGTGCCGGCCAGGCCCGGGTTATATTTTTCCACCAATTCCGCAAACAGCTGGTTGAAGTCTTGCCGGATGATTTCATTGCTGCGGTAGACGAACCAGTAATCGAGCGAAATGCTGACATCCCTGGCCGGCTGCAGCACGATGCCGGCAGTGGCAATCTTGGCCTTTTCCGGCTGCAGTTGCGGATTCGGCGGCGTCAGGCCGCCCACCGTGGTCGAGCAGTTGGAGTTCAACAGCGTCTTGCCCAAATCGGCATCGGTCTTGCTCACGGACTTCATCAGCATGCGGGCAATCGCATTGGTTTCATCGCAGCGCACCGTATCGCGGATGCCGCCGACTTGCGCGAACACGCCGCCGCTGCCCGATTCCGCCAGGTTCGGGGCCCGGAAACCTTCCGAATAGGTGCCGCGCACCAGCAATTCGGGACGCGCGCGCCATTGCACGCCAATCTTCGGCGCCACGTTGGCGGCAAAGTTCGGGTACTTGTCGAGGCGGGCCGCGGCATTGACTTCCAGCGTCTCCGTGACCGGCACCACCACTTCGCCGAACAGCGAAGCAATGGTGCGCTTGCCGTCAAACCAGGAACCGCCCTGCTGCGTGATCAGGCCATTGGCGGCGTCGGCATTGCCCGGCGTCTCAAAGCTCTCGCGCATCAGGTTGGCGCCGAACGCGGCGCGCACTTCACGCTCGCCCAGCTTGAACAGCGTGCCTTCGATCTTGCCGTCCCAGGTCATCAGCTTGGTCCACGACTGGACGTCGAAGGTGGGGTAGGCTTCGCGCAACAGCGCCGCATTGGCATCGCTGATGACGCCGAACTTGTAGGCGGGATTATCCGCAATATAGCTGCGGCCCGTGACCGGGTCCTTGGTGAAGGGACCGAACGCCTTTTCAAAGCCCTTGGTGTTGATGTTGATGGTCTGGTACAGCACCGAGTGGCTGCCCGCCATCGCCAGCGCGGTTTCAAAGTCCCAGCCGCTGAGGAAGCCGCCCAGCGCGCCGCCGATGCTGCCACGCAGCCCCGCCATCACGCGGTAGTTATCGTCGGTGTTTTTCTGGCCGAAATGGCCCACCGCATCCTGCATCAGGTAATTCAGGCCGGCCGCACCGCCCATGGTGGCCGCCATGTCGGCATCGAGCTTGCCCTTCAGGTAGACGTTGTTCGGGCCCAGATAGGGAATCGTGAAGGTATTGAGCTGGGTGCCGGTGTTGCGCGAGAACCAGTTATTGCTGCTGCCGCTGTTAAAGCTGCGCGGGCCGTTTTCGCCGCGCAGCTTAATGTGGGTCAGCGCCGCCTCGGCAAAGCCTTCCAGGTCGCCGCCCAGTTTCACGCGGCCGCTGAGGAACGCCGTGGCGCGGTCCGAGGTCGGGCCGGTATCGAGCGAATACGGCAAATTGTTCCAGATGCAGCGGCTGCCGGAGGCTTCCGTGATCATGGTCGGGCAGCCGGCCACCGCGCGCTGGGTGCGCGCATTGTTTTTCAGCGGGTCGAACACGAACAAGGTGCCCGGATTGAGCGTGCCCGGCTCGCTGCCGGTGCCGATGCGGAAGTTGGAAATGAAGTTGGGGTTGTTGACGTAGAAGTGTTCGGGACGCTTCAGGTAGGTGTCCGCCAGCGAAATGCGGTCGCGCTGATAGACATTGACCGAGCCGTAGACATTGTAGCCATCGCTCGCCAAATCGCCGGCGCCATAAATCAGGCTGGCCTGGCGCTCGCCATAGGATTTCACGCTGGACGAGCTGTCGCTGCTGGCGCGCATTTCCAGGCCCTGATAATTCTTTTTCGTGATCACGTTGATCACGCCGGCCACGGCGTCGGAGCCATACACCGCCGAGGCGCCGTCGGTCAGCACTTCCATGCGTTCGATGGCGGCGGCGGGAATCGCATCGATGTTGACGAACATGGTCTGGAAACCGGATGGCGCGCCATAGAACGACAGGCGGCGGCCATTGAGCAGCACCAGCGTGCCTTGCGCACCGAGGCCGCGCAGGTTGGCCTGCGACCCGCCGTCGGAGCCGGTGAACATGGAGCGGAAGTCCTGCTGCGCCGGACGGGCCGCAGGCAGGTTGTCCAGCACTTGCATCAAGGTGCGGGCGCCCATGTTTTCAATCTGCTTGGCGTCGATCACCTGCACCGGCGAGGCGGTTTCCGCATTGATGCGTTTCAGGCTGGAGCCCGTCACTTCGACCCGCACCACTTCCTTGGCCGGCGCGTTCTCGGCGTTCTCGGCCTTGTCGGCGCCCTGCGCCGCGTGGGCCGTGGCGATTCCCGATGCCAGTCCTGCCGCCGCCAGGGCTGCGATCATTTTTTTCATTTGCATGTGCGTCTCCTTTAGGATGCACGCTCCCCTCCCCCGTCATGGCGAGGGGTGCGCGTCTTGTTGTGGTTGGGTTGTTAGGCTGCTGTCAGTGTGTTGATTCAGCGTGGTGATTCAGCGTGGTGGCGGCGAATCGGTTCGGATTCGCACCGTGGCGCCTTCGGTGCCGGTCAGCATGGCGTTGGCCCAGTTGCCGCAAACGTTGGCCGGCCGCTTGCCTTGGGCGCCCAGCGTGCGCAGGCTCAGTTGGGTGGCGCCGCGGATATCGAGTTCCGGTTTGACGACGGCGGGCGCTGTGACCAGGCCGCTGTCGTACAACAGCCGGTCACCGCTCCAGACCTGGAATTGCAAGCCCCCGGCGTCCCGGCAGCTGTCGTCCACGCCAAGGTCGGCGCGCAGCAAGTTCCAGTTCCCGGCCAGCTGCAGATCGATGCGGCCGGCCGGTCCCATGCCAAGGCCCTTGTGGAACCTCAGTCCGTTCATGCGCATTTCCGCGCTGTTGGTTTGATTGACCGACGCTGGTTTGTCGCGGCCCGGCGCCTTGGCCGGCAACAGGTCGGACAGGTAGCGCTGCTGTTCATCGCCGTCCTTGACCGGGTGTTCCAGGATGCGGAATGCCGACAAGGTAATCGGTGGCACATCTTTCGCCGCCGCCGCATCGAATGCCCGCGCGCTGGCGCCCTGCGCCGCCGTCACCATCGGGTCCACGCTGTCCGCGCCCTCGCCATCCGGGTTATGCACCGACAGCACGCGGAAGCGCAGCAGGCGGCCGATCGATGGTTTGAAGGCGATGGACTGCGTGCCCTGTTCCAGCTTCAGGCGGCCGGTATGGACCGGTTTGCCCCAGTCGCCATTGCTGTCGGCCAGGTAGATTTCATAATCGCGCACCTGGCCATATTTCCAGTTGGCGTCGGTGCGCGGCACGATCTCGATGCCGTCGACCAGGCGCCGTTCCGTGAAGCCGATGGTCCATTCATGCGCGCCACTCTTGATGGCCTGGCTGCGCACGGTGCGGAACCAGGTGCCCGGTTTGTCATCGAAAGCGTTTTCCAGCGGGTGGCCCGGTTCTTCGAACGGGCGCGACACCACCACCATCGCATCGGCCGGCAAGGCGCGGCCCAGCGCCGGGGCGGCGGGGAAGTCGCCATCGGCGCGCGCCACGGCCACCTGGCCTTGCACAGTCAGCTGCAAGGGCTGGCGGATATCGCGGGCGGCGGTTTTGACGAACACGCTGCCGCCCCGTTCCTGCGCATCGTAATACCATCCTTCCGCAGCGGCATCGAACGCGGCGCGCTCCGGCAAGGCTGGCAGCGCGCGGCCACCGGCGTCGACACCGGATGGGCGGTTGGCCGCCAGCATGCGCAGCGCATAGCCGCGTTGCGCCAGCTGGCCATCGTAGCTGCCGGTCACCGCGCCGATCTGCACCGATACCGCGCCATTGGCGCTGGCCATGGTGAAGCGCTGCTCACTGAAGGCGCCCTGCTGGTAGCGGCGGGTATTGCCGTCATCCTCATACATGGTGAAAGTGGAGGCGCCGTCCCGCGTTTGCGGATACAGGTCCAGCGTCACCACATCCTTCGGCTTTTCGCCGTCATACAGCGCTTCCGGATACATCGGCAGGATGGCGCCGGCCCGCACCAGCACCGGCAACTTGTCCAGCGTGACTTGCATGTCCAGACTGCGGCCGGCCTTGTCAGCCGTGACCTGGCGGCCATCCCAGTAATCAAACCACTGCCCTTGCGGCACGTGGATGCCCTTGCGCCAGCCCTGCGTCACGGCCTGGCTGCGGTAGACCGGCGCCACCAGCATGTCGCGCCCCAGCATAAACTGGTATTTATGGGTTTCCAGCAGCGCCGTTGGATCGTCCGGGTAATCCCACATCAGGCCGCGCACCAGCGGCGCGCCGCTTTGTTCGGCCTCGCGTGCCAGCGTATACATATACGGCGTCAGGCGCAGCTTGAGTTTCAGGTAGCGCCGGTTGATCGCGCGGTACGGTTCATCGAACCACCACGGATGCTTGCGCGACGCCTGCGACCAGCCGGACATGCCCATCAAGACCGGGGTAAACGCTTTCCACTGCAAATCGCGCACATAGGTTTCCGGGCTGCCGCCAAAGATCGCATCGACATCGCCGGTGGCGTAGGCCTGGCCCGACAAGCCGGAGCCTATCAGGGTTGGAATGTGCCAGCGGATGTAATCCCAGCTGGCACTCTGGTCGCCGGTCCACGCCACCGCATAGCGCTGGGTGCCGGCCCAACCCATCACCGTCCACAGGAACGGGCGGCTGTCGGAATTGTTCAAAATGCCGTCATACGCGGATTTATTCGCGTCCAGCGAAAACTGGTAACCCTTGCCGGTCCACGCCACATCGAGCTTTTGCACACGGCTGCCGGCTTTGCCCACTTCCCACGCGATCTTGTCGACGCCGTTTTCGGTCCACAGGCCGGTGCGGAAACCATATTTCGCCAGCCCCGCCACCGTGTCCGGCAGCGACGTGTAGCCGCAGCCATAACCATCGTTGGGCAGTATCCAGCCACCCGGCATATCGTGCTCGCGGTAGCGGCGGGCCACGCTGTCCACCACGTCGGGCGTCTTGCCGGTCGGGCCGTCGCTCCAGCCGGCCGGCACGGTGCCGGGCTTTTTGACGTTGTCGCCATCGTTATAGCAATCGGCGTCGCCATATTCCAGCGCCCAGCGCGGCAGCATTTGCGCGCGGCCGGTCCATTCGGTATAGCGCGCCAGCACGTCGCGGATATCCTTGCCGACAAAGTAATACGCATCGAAACGTTTTTCAGCATGCTGCAAGGTGCTTTGTTCCTGCTGGCGCAAATCATAGACGCCGTCGGACCAGGTGTTGCGCAGCATGCCCCAGCCTTTGGAGCTCATCAGAAATGGCGCGGGGCTGGGGCGATCGCCCTCTTCCCAGCCGCCCGAATACGACACGTGCAACTGGCGGCCCTTGAATTCAAAGCGGCCGTTTTGCTGGCCACCACCAAAGAAGCGCTCGGCGCGGCTGCTCGACAGCGTTTGCACGGTCAAGGATTCGTTTTTCGCCGTGGCCAACTCCAACGGCTGCACTTCGCGCCACAACGGTTCAGCCTCACCGGCACGATACAAGGTAAAGCGCAGCGGCTTGCGGTCTATCCGCAGGCGCAGCGCGCTGGTGGCGATTTCCACATGGCTGGCCTCTTGCGTGATGCTGGCCGCGACCTGCGGGTCGGCCTTGCCGATCACGATGGCGGCGGCCTGATCGCCCGCGCCGGTCAGTTCGGCGGCCTGGCTGCCGGTCTTGGGCGCGGCCCAGATCCGCAACACATCGGCGCGCGGCAATTCAATTCGAATCAGGGCGCCATTGTCGGTGGCGATCTGCCATACGCCGACAGTGGCACCGGCATTGACGCCGCCCTGGGCGGGTTCAAAACTGCGCAGGTTGCCGACCGGCGCGGCCAGCAGCGGCGCGGCGGTGACGGTCAGCAGGGATAACAGGCCGCTGGCGGCGGCGCGGCGATAAACTGGTTTGCGTTTCATGGTCTGGCTTGCAATGTGAATCGATGCACGCACTTTAGAAAGAAAAATATGCAGCGTCAACCAAAAGAAAGAAAAACAATCAATTCATACGAAAAAAGTTAAATTTCACCGTATTTTTCTTTCGTTTTGAGGCATTTACACGTTTTTTGCTTTCGATTTCGTGGTAAACAGCACACATCACGACACGAAAAATCGATCTTGCGCGGCATTTCAAGCAAAAGAAATGACTGTCTTATCTTTCGTTTTGCTTTCGTTATTGACTTTTGAAAAGCA
>JAIENA010000469.1 GCA_019751755.1 Burkholderiaceae bacterium
ATACTCTTTGCAGGTTTGCCTTGTCTGCCGCTACCCAACACGCCAACCAAAACACCATCATCCAGACCATCGCCCCCGACATGGACGCGGTGAACCTGGTGATCCGCCAGCGCCTGCACTCCGATGTGCCGCTGGTAAACCAGATTGCGGAATACATCATCAGCGCTGGCGGCAAGCGCATCCGCCCCGTCCTCGTCCTGTTGATGGCCAATGCCTATGCTTATAAAGGCGTGGCGCATCACGAGCTGGCCGCCGTGGTGGAGTTCATCCACACCGCGACGCTGCTGCACGATGACGTGGTCGATGAATCGTCGTTGCGGCGCGGCCGCGCCACGGCCAACGCCCTGTTCGGCAATGCCGCCTCGGTGCTGGTGGGCGACTTCCTGTATTCGCGCGCCTTCCAGATGATGGTCTCGCTCGACTCGATGCGCGTGATGAGCATCCTGTCCGACGCCACCAACGTGATCGCCGAAGGCGAAGTGCTGCAGTTGCTGAACATGCACGACCCGGACGTGACCGAAGAGCGCTACCTGCAAGTGATCCGCTCCAAGACCGCCAAACTGTTCGAAGCCGCGGCCGAACTGGGCGCCCTGATTTCGGGCGCCAACGACGACCAGATCGCGGCAGCCGGCGAATATGGCCGCTCGCTGGGCACGGCGTTCCAGTTGATCGACGACGTGCTCGACTACACCGGCGACGCCGCCGAAATCGGCAAGAACGTGGGCGACGACCTGCGTGAAGGCAAACCGACGTTACCGCTGATCTGGCTGATGAAGTTTGGCACGCCCGAACAACGCGACCTGGTGCGCTCGTGCATTGAAAATGGCGATGAGCAGCATTTCGACGCCATCCTGTCGGCCATCACCCACAGCGGCGCGCTCGATTACACGCGCCGCGCCGCCGAAGAAGCCGGCGAGCGCGCGTTGAACGCGGTGCAGGATTTGCCGGAGAGCGTGTATAAAACCGCGCTGCTGCAACTGGCGCGCTTCGCGCTGGACCGCAACCACTAAGCGACCACTAAGCGATCACTCAACGATCCTTCTCCAAACAACAACGGCGCCCTCGGCGCCGTTTGTTTTTACAGGATCTGGTGGACCGTCTCCGGCGGCCGGCACAGGCGCACGCCCTTGTCCGTCACCACGAACGGCCGGTTGATCAGCTCAGGATGCGCGCTCATCGCGTCCAGCAGCGCATCGTCGGACAGTGCCGGGTCGGCCAGGTGCAACTGTTCATACAAGGCGCCCTTGTCGCGCATCGCGCCGCGCGCCGTCAAGCCGGCAGCCTGGATCAGTTCAGCCAGGCGCTCGCGGCTCGGCGGGTTCTTCAGGTAGTCGATGATGTCCGGCTCGACGCCGGTGGCGCGGATCAGCGCCAGCGCGCCGCGTGAATTACTGCAGGCATTGTTGTGGTAGATGGTGATGGCCATGGCGGCTCCTTAACGCGTCGACGAAGGCCGCCATGCTAGGCGATCCGGATCGCGCCTGCAAGCCGCGCCACCCGGACAGCGGCCAAGCTCAGTCAGCCGCAGCCGACTGCAGCCAGCCTCACGCCACCTCAAAAACGGACAAAGCTGGCGTCATCCGCATCATCGTCCTCCGCCCCCTGACGCTGGCGCGCGGCCGGACGCACAGTGCGGGAAAGACTGGCCGGCTTGCGGGACGCCGCGCGCCGCGCGCCAGCGCTATGGACGCGGAAGAACGACACGGCCACCTGCAATTGCTCGGCCTGGCCACTCATTTCCTCGGCGGTGGCAGCCAGTTCTTCCGAGCTGGACGCGTTTAGCTGCGTGGTCTGGCTCAACTGGCCGATGGCGGAATTGATTTGCGACACGCCGGTCGACTGCTCTTCCGATGCGGCCGTGATTTCCTGCACCAGGTCCGACGTGCGTTTAATCGACGGCACCATTTCATCGAGCAGCTTGCCGGCTTTCTGCGCCAACTCGACGCTGGACGAGGCGACTTCGGAAATTTCCTGCGCCGCCACTTGCGAGCGTTCAGCCAACTTGCGCACCTCGGCCGCCACCACGGCAAAGCCCTTGCCATGCTCACCGGCGCGGGCCGCCTCGATCGCAGCATTGAGCGCCAGCAAATTAGTCTGGTAGGCGATGTCGTCAATGATACTGATCTTCTTGGCGATCTGGTTCATGGCGTCCACCGTGGACTTGACGGCCAAGCCGCCTTCGACCGCTTCGCTGGCCGCCTTGCTCGCCATCGAATCGGTGATCTTGGCATTTTCCGTATTTTGCGAAATCGACGCCGTCATTTCCTCGACCGAGGCGCTGGTTTCCTCGACGCCGGCAGCCTGTTCCGACGCCGCCTGCGACAACGATTGCGCCGTGGCGGAAATTTCTTCGGATGCATTGGCCAGCGACACCGCGCCGCTCGACACTTCGGTCAGCACCGAGGCCAGCTTATCGACCATGCTTTTCATGGCAAACAGCAGGCTCGATTCATCGCCGGGGCGCAGCTTCACCTCCACCGTCAAATCGCCGCGCGCCACGTCATTGACGATCTTCGACGCATACGCGGGTTCGCCGCCGATTTGCGCCAATAATTTCTCGACCATGATTTTCATGGAATACAGCAGTGAAGACTGATCGCCCTGTTGCAGCTTGACCTCGACCGCGAAGTTGCCCTGCGCCACCTCCTGCACAATGCCCGCCGCATACGCCGGCTCCCCGCCCAGCTGGCGCAAAATGCCGCGCAAGATGGCAAAGCCCAGCGCAATCAGGCCGGCAAACGCAATCAAGGCAAACACATACATCAGCAACTGCGAACGGCTCGATACCTGTTCCGCATGGACCACGGCCGCGTCACTGTTTTTCTGGTTCAGTTCAACCAGCTTGTCGATATCCGCCTCGGCCGCCAGGAACTGGGTGCGCAGGTTGAACAAGGACTTGTGCAGCACCTTGAACATCTCATCCCGCTGGTCTTCCGGCGCCTTGATGATGTCTTCAGCCATGGCGTCGATTTTTTGATCCTGAGCTTTCCAGGCCTCCCAGTTTTTCATGAACTGTTTCCACAATGCCGCTTCCTCCGCATCCTGCGGTAGCGCATCGTAGATCTTCCATGACTTTTCAGCCTCGCCCCAGAAATCCTTCTTGCGCTTCAACTGGCGCTCGATCTCATTCATTTCATTCGGATACGCGGCGATACTGTCGATTACGCGATTGGCCGATCGCAACGAGTCTTGCGCATTCTTGATAATCATCAAATTGAGCACGGACGGTAGTTTGTCCTTGCCTATATAGGTCAGCGACGCCGCATCCTGCTTCATGCCATAGATGCCGATGCCCATCACCAGTACCAGCGCAGCCAGTCCGACCCCGATCAACAGGATCAACTTGGCTCGGACCGTCATATTGTTCAACATGCCCCCCCCACTCGAAAAACCACTGCGGCCCTCGAATGGGGCCGCAGTGGTTTTTATTCAGAACCGCACGAAACTACCGTCATCTATCGACTCATCCGGCGCGACCGCGCGGTGATTGCTGTTAATGGTTTTACCGTGACCGCTGGCGCGCGCCGGCTTGGCGGACGCCACCGGACGTCGGTGGACATTGCCGGATACGCGGAAGAACGACACCGCCTGCTGCAACTGCTCGGCCTGGCCGCTCATTTCCTCCGCCGTCGCCGCCAGCTCTTCGGAACTGGAGGCGTTTTGCTGGGTGGTCTGGCTCAGTTGGCTGATGGCGGCATTGATTTGCGCCACGCCCGATGATTGCTCTTCGGACGCCGCCGTGATTTCCTGCACCAGGTCGGAGGTGCGTTTAATTGACGGCACCATTTCATCGAGCAGCTTGCCGGCTTTTTGCGCCAACTCCACGCTGCTGCTGGCCACTTCGGAAATCTCTTGCGCCGCCACTTGCGAACGTTCGGCCAGCTTGCGTACTTCGGCCGCCACCACGGCAAAGCCCTTGCCGTGATCGCCGGCCCGCGCCGCCTCGATCGCCGCATTCAGTGCCAGCAAATTGGTTTGATACGCGATGTCATCAATGATGCTGATCTTTTTGGCAATCTGCGTCATCGCTTCCACCGTCGATTTGACGGCCGAGCCGCCTTCATTGGCTTCCACCGCAGCCTTGCCCGCCATCGAATCGGTGACCTTGGCATTTTCCGTATTTTGCGCAATCGACGCGGTCATTTCCTCGACCGAGGCGCTGGTCTGCTCAACGCCGGACGCTTGTTCGGATGCGGCTTGCGACAGCGATTGCGCGGTGGCGGAAATTTCCTCGGAGGCATTGGCCAGCGATGCCGCGCCGGAACTGACTTCACCGAGCACGGAGGCCAACTTGTCCACCATGTTTTTCATGGCAAACAGCAGGCTGGCCTGGTCGCCGGGCCGCAATTGCACCTGCACCGTCAAATCACCCTTGGCCACTTCACTGACGATGCGCGACGCGTATGCCGGCTCGCCGCCAATTTGCTCGAGCAACTTGTCGACCATGTGCTTCATGAAGTACAGCAGCGACGCCTGGTCGCCGGGACGCAGCTTGACGTCCACCGAGAAGTTACCCTGGGCCACCTGCTGCACCACACTGGCCGCATAGGTCGGTTCGCCGCCGATTTGCGCCAGCAACTGGTCGACCATCTGCTTCATCGAATACAGCAGGCTGGAATTATCACCGTCGCGCAGACGCACATCGATGTCGTAATTGCCTTTCGCGACTTCCTGCACGATGCCGGCCGCATACTTCGGCTCGCCGCCAATTTGTGCCAGCAAGGTGTCGACCATGGTTTTCATCGAGTACAGCAGGCTGGCCTGGTCACCGTCGCGCAGTTTGACCTCGACCGCGTAATTGCCACGGGCGACTTCTTCGACGATCTTCGCCGCATAGGCCGGCTCACCACCCAATTGCCGCGTCAGCGAGCGGATGATGTACCAGCCGATACCGACCACCACCACCAAGGTCACCAGCCCGATCAGCATGGCTTGCGTTATCGCCTGCGACTTGGCCAGCGCCGCCTCGTCGGCCGAGCGCTTGCCATTGTCGGCGTTGTACTGGCGGTGCGCCTCGAACGCGTCCCACACCTTGGACAGCAGTGCCTGGTTGGCCAGGATCAGGTCGCGCGCCTCCGTCGACTTGCCGGAGCGCGCCAGCGCCATGGCGCTGGCGCGGATGCCTTCATATTCGGTGAAGCCGGCTTTATCCGCCGCCAGCAATGCCTTGTCCTTGTCGTCCGACACCATGGTGCGTTCATACTCGGCCAGCGCCGACTCCACACCGCGCGCATTGGTGGCCATCCTGCCTTCCCATTCGCTCATTTTCGCCGGATCGGTCAGCGCAATGTATTGCCACAACTGGGTGCGCAACAGCGCCAGCGAAGCGAAGCCCTTGTCCAGCAACAGGATGCTGGGGATGACATTCACGTTGGTGTAATTGGTGGTGGTATAGACCTTGTCGGTCTGGTACACACCGACGCCGGCCAGGGTGCACAACCCCAGAACAACGGCGCCAATGAGGAGGGAAAGACGCTGGACAACAGTCATGGCAAGGACTCCTTGTTATTATATAAAACAACGGAAGAGCACGCCCCGTTGGCCGGGGCGGTAGACTGACGATGTTGTCGCTGGACTTAGACTTCCGAGCCGGCCAGGTGGGAGACACCCGCCATGGCTTCCAGTTCGGAGACGGACAACACCTGGTCGGTATTGAGCAGGATGACAAACTTGCCATTGACCTTGCCCATGCCCGAGATAAACTCGCTGCGAATCCGCGCGCCGAATTGGGGCGCTTTTTCAATGTCGGCCGGCGCGATATCGATGACGGCGTTGACCGCATCGACCATCACCCCCACCACCTGCTGTTCGCCATCGGCGTCGATCTCGACAATGACGATCGCGGTGCGCTTGCCGATCTGCGTGGCGGGGCGGCCGAAGCGCGCCGCCAGGTCCATCACCGGCACCACCGCGCCGCGCAGGTTGATCACGCCGCGCACACATTCGGGCATCAGCGGCACCGTGGTTAATCCGGCGTACTCAATGATTTCCTTGATCGCCAGGATGCCGATGGCGAAGACTTCGCCACCCAACATAAAGGTGAGAAATTGCTGGCTGTCTTCCGCCGTGGATGCAGTAACGGCGTTGCGGCTTACATGAGCGACTGCGGTCATAAGAATTCTCCTGATTAAGCGGCCAATTGCGGCACGTCGGCCGTGATGCCGGAACCTTGGCCGACAATCGCCGGCACATCAAGGATCAGCGCCACTTCGCCATTACCGAGGATGGTGGAACCACTGATGCAACGCAGCTGGCTGAACATACGCCCCAGCGGCTTGATCACGGTCTGGAATTCGCCCAGCAGGCTGTCGACCACCAGGCCGACGCGGTGGCCCGCATGCTTGACGACGACGATGCTTTCGCGCCGTGGCGGCGGTGTATCGACGCCAAACAAGTCGCGCAGGCGGATGAACGGCAGCACCTGTCCGCGCAAGTTGGTGTAATCGTGGCCCGCTTCGGAGGCGAACTCGATGCATTCGTCGATCATGTCCAGCGGCACCACAAAGGTGGAGTCGCCCAGGCCGACCAGGAAGCCATCGATAATGGCCAGCGTCAGCGGCAAGCGCACGGTCACCGTGGTGCCCAGCCCCGGCGCGCTGTCGACTGACACCGTGCCGCGCAAGGCCGTGATGTTTTTCTTCACCACATCCATGCCGACGCCACGGCCGGACAGGTTGGTGATTTTTTCCGCCGTGGAAAAGCCCGGTTCAAAAATCAGCCCGTAAATTTCGCCATCGCTCATCTTGCGCTCGGGCTCGACCAGCCCGCGCTCGACGGCCTTGGCAAAAATACGGTCGCGGTTCAGGCCGCCACCATCGTCCGACACTTCGATCACGATGCTGCCGGAATCATGGAAGGCGTTAAGGCGCACCGTGCCGCGCAGCGGCTTGCCGCGTTCGGCGCGCACTTCCGCCGGTTCAATACCATGGTCGATCGCATTGCGCACCAGGTGCGTCAGCGGATCGCCGATTTTTTCCACCACGGTCTTGTCGAGTTCCGTGTCTTCGCCGCTGACGGCCAGGCCGATATCCTTGCCGATTTCGCGCGCCACGTCATGCACCACGCGCTGGAAGCGGTTGAAGGTGGCGCCGATTTTCACCATGCGCAGTTGCAGCGCCGAATCGCGCACTTGCTCCACCAGATCGGACAGCATCGACGTGCACTCCAGCAGCTCGCTGTTGCGCACCTGGCGCGCGATCAGGTTGGCCGAGGCGCCCACAATGATCAATTCACCGACCAGGTTGATCAGCAAGTCCAGCTTGTCGGCATCAACGCGGATCGAGCGGCTTTCGGCCGGCTTGGTGGTTTCCACCGATTGCTTTTGCTTGGTCAGCGCGGCTTCCACGATGGCCGGCTCGGCGGCGCCCTGCCCCACCAGCACCGCGCCCAGCGGTGGCGTGGCGGCCGGGGTGGCGCCGACTTGCGCCTGGGCCTGCAACGCATTGTCCAGTTCGCGCCGCGTGATGACGCCGCAGCGCACCAGCATTTCGCCCAGCATGACTTTTTGGATTGGCAATTCGCGGATCAGGCGCACGTATTCATCGACGCGGCTACGCGGCGGCAGGATGCGCAGCGTGCAATTGTCGGCCACGAATTCAAACACGCCTTCGATCGAGGCCTTGTCGGCCTCGGTTTCCAGCGCGATTTCAAACCCGAGGTAGCATGCTTCCGGGTCCATCTTGTCGGCGCTGGGGAGCGCGTCGGTCAAGGTGACGATGCCGACGATGCGGCCGATCTGGCCCAGGTAACGGATAAACGACAACGGGTCCATGCCGTCGCGCAGCACGTCGAGGCCGAAGCGCAGCGACAAATGCCAGGCATCGCTGGCACCGCCGCCCGGCTCCACGATGCGCTCCACGCCGGGATGCGCCGGTTCGGCCACCAGGGCGCTGGCGGACGGCGCAGCGCCATGGCCATCGCCGGTCTCGCCGGTCTCCCCCATATACGCGCGCAATTGCACCAGCAGGGGCGCGCCGGCCGCCTCCATCGCCGGATCCGGGTCGGTCTGGCCCGCGTCAATGGCGTTGATCATGCCCGATAAGTGGTCGCAACAGGACAGCAGCAAGACAACCAGTTCATCCGTCATGGCCAGCTTGCCGTCGCGCACATCGTCGAGCAAGCTTTCCACCACGTGGGTGAAGGCGACGATGTGGTCGAGCCCAAACAGGCCGGCCGAGCCTTTGATGGTGTGGGCCGCGCGGAAGATCGCATGCACGGATTCATGGCCGCCCGCCTGTTCGGCATTGAGCAGCGCATTTTCCATGTCTTCCAGCAATTCACGGCTTTCCAGGATAAACGTTTGTAGCGCCAGGTCCAGATCCATAGTCCTTGCTCCTGTTAATGCCAGAAAATTAGGCAGCCCGCGGGCCGATCACCAAGGCATCGCCAAACCACGCGCCCAGATCCAGCAACTCAAACACTTCCAGTACCGCCGGGCTGTGGCCAACCAGGCGCAATTCTCGGTTTTCCGCGCGCGCGGTCTGCTTGGCCAGCATCAGCACCTGCAAGCCCGCACTGTCGACTTCGGTCACGCCGGCCAGGTCGACTTCCAGCACATTGCTGCGCGCCAGCTCACCTTGCAGCAGGGTTTTCAAATCCGCCGCGCGATAAATATTGAGTTCGCCGTCGATGGCGACGTGGCCGGTACTCATGGCAACACCAATTTCGCCACGGCGCCCAGCAGCACTTCCGGTTTGAACGGTTTCACGACCCACGCCTTGGCGCCGGCCGCCTGCCCTTCTTTCTTCTTGCCCTCCTGCGACTCGGTGGTCAGCATGATCACGGGCGTGAATTTATAGTTCGGCAGTTGCTTGATTTCCTTGACGAACGTGATGCCATCCATGTTCGGCATGTTCACATCGCACACGACCAGGTTGATTTTCTGGCCCTTGAGTTTGGACAACGCATCCATGCCATCCATCGCCTCCAGCACGTCGTAGCCTGCGCCTTTGAGCGCAATGCCGACCACCTGGCGCAGTGAAGCGGAATCGTCGACCACCATGATGGTTTTAGCCATTGTGTATTCCTAGAAAAAGGTTACTTCATCAGAGGCTTTGGCGGTCGCCATTTCACCCCGGTGGATGGCATGCTCTTCCGCCATTGCATAGGTTTTCTCGAGCTCACCGAGCAACGCCTGGGCATCCGGCGCCTGCAATCCCGCCCCTGCTTCATAGTTGCGCCGGTTCTCGTCCATCACGACCGGCAGCATTTCCATGTTGTGGTGCACGTGCCCCAGCATCTGGCTGACGCGGTCCTGGAATTGCAGTTGCACCAAGGCTTCACCGACTTCGCCTTTGATGGCCACACTTTCTTGTTTCAGCAGTTCGGACGATTGTGCCATGGCATCGGTCAGGTTGCGGAATTCCCGCAGCACGTTGCCGATCGTGCCTTCCGACGACCGCATGGCCTCGTCTTCCGCGGCGCTCGATTCGTTGGCGGCATGGCAGGCCGAGACAATGGCCGAACTGATCTTGCCAACCCGGTCGCTGATGCTGCGCCCGGTTTCCGCCGAACGGTTCGACAAGTGCCGCACTTCCTGCGCCACCACGGCAAAGCCGCGGCCGGCCGGACCGGCCCGCGCCGCTTCAATGGCGGCATTCAGCGCCAGTAAATTGGTCTGCGCGGCAATGCTGGCCACGCCTTCGGCCATGTCGCGCAACTCGCGGGTAAATTGTTCCAGTTCACGGATTCGCGCCAGCATCGCCTGCTTCGATTGCAGCGCCGCCTTCATGGTGGCGACCACTTCGCCCAGCTGGGTTTCGCTGTGCGAAAACACTTGCGACAGCGACGCCTCGCCATGGTCGGTGACGTTCGAGAGCTGCAGGGCGGTGTCGAGCTTGTCGACAATGCCGGAGAAGCGGCCGGCCAGTTCCGCCACCGCGTTTTCCATCTGGCTGCGCGACGCTTCAATCTGGCGGCACCAGACCGGCACCACCTCTTCGCTGAACGCCTGGCGCTGCTCAAGGTAGGCCGACACGTCGTCGCGCCCGGCCGGCGCAGCCACACCAAGCTGTAACCATGCCGCCACGCCCACACCAATAAATGCCAGGGCGCCTAAAATGCCCAGCCAACCTGCTCCAGGCCAAAACAGCGCCATCAGGGCGCCGGCGATTGCGAGGGCGGCAGGATAGAGACGGCCGCCGGAACTGTCCAGAAGTGAGATCAATGGGAATCTTCTTTCATAGGTAAGAACCTTCTGACACTGCTAGTTCATTCTACTCAAAAAAAAATTGGCGGTTTGCAATATCGACTGTCTTGTCCATAAAAAGCCACGGCTTGTTACATCGAAGCGAGGTCGCGCCCTCGCTGTGCAACAATCAACACTGACAACTTGCCAACGAAAACCGGTTCTGCTTAAGT
>JAIENA010000329.1 GCA_019751755.1 Burkholderiaceae bacterium
CGCACGCGCCCCTGGCGCTCACACTCGGCACACAATGGGTTGCGCTGGAACAGCGCGGCGCGCATCGCCTGCAAGCGGCGGCCCGTGATGCGCGGCGTGGCCTTGGCACTTGTCTTCGCCCATGCGTCGCGCGGGTGCTTTGCACAACGGCCGCTGCCATCGCGCACTAAGGTGCGGCAGGTAGGGAAGCTGCAAGGACGTGGTGCTGAAACTGGCATACGGCGCTCCTGGCATGTCGTCGTGTGCAGACGTCTGCACGGGCCAGCAGCGAGTGCAATCGCCGTGACAGGCCGCTACTGGTCTTGGAATAAAAAAGGCCCGGGTGAACCGGGCAAACGAAACGCTGCTTGTATCCCCCGCTATGTTGCGGATCGAGACAAGATCACCACCTTTCGTCGTTGAGAATTGGATGCAATGTCAACCGGCTTGAATTCAAGCCGGTTAGCCAATGGCAAAATCTCGCGGCTAGATTTCAAGCCACCAGATCGGCAGAATGCAAAAGCCCCCGCGAGGCATGCACCTGGCGGGGGCTTTCATGAATTCTTCAACTCTAGCTACCGGCGGACCAATGCCTCCATTAAGGAAGCGTCGATTCGACAGTAGGCACGGGACACCCCGGCAGACAAGTTGTAAGGCGAATCGTAGCGGGGTTTTCCAGCCTTTTCAAGATGGCCTTCAATTTATTTTCCGCCCGCGCCACGACCAACGCCACATGCGGGCCACGTACACCAACCAGTTTCCGCCGGATCAGCGCATCCGGTAGCTGGTAGATGTACTTGCTCTTGAGCGCCTGGCGGTCATTGAAATCGCCCAGCGTGCGCCACGCCGCCTCAATCAGCCAGCCATCAAGCTGATCGGCCGTCACCAGCCCAGCAGGCGGCTTGACCTTGCTATCCAGCACATCCTGCGCAGGCGGCTCCTCCACGGTGCGCAGCGCAACATACCACTTAGCCCAGGCCGCACATGCTGCATTGCCGGCGCCACCAACACCACCCTGTACCACGCGCCGCCAGTTATCCATTCGCCCCAGGAATTCGCGCTTCGCCGCAGGCATTGGCGGCATGATCGCCCTCGGCGCTGGCGCCACGCGCAGAATGACCGCCGGGACATCCTCTACATACTCCGCACCATCAACTTCAATTTTCATCACTGCTTGCATCCGATCCCCCATCATTCAATCCATTCAATCCCGCCGACCATGGCCAGTCCGACTACCTCAACCCCAGCGCCCGCTCCGCCAATTCGTACTGCGCAAAGCTGATGCAGTCGCCACGATCACGCCGCACAATCAACGCCCGCGCCCAATCCAGCCCATCACCACGTTTTTCCGGCATATCCACCCGCTTGATCCGCAGTTGCGCCAGCAGTTCACGCACTCGCTCGGGCTGCAACCTGGTGCCACCCGGCGCCGGCAGAGCAACGCATCGCGCTGGCACCGGCGGCAATGCCGGATCATCGGCATAGCCTTGCAGCGCTTCGCTCCAGCGCGCCCGCAGTGCCTCGTACGGCTGGTGTGTGATGGCGAACGCACCAACCTTGACCCATGCCCAGTAGATCGCCGGATGCGACCAGCTTTCCGGCTCACCGCGCTCCCTGCGTGAGCCCTGCTCTATCGCCTCATGATAGGCAACCGCAGGATCGAGATTAGGGCGGCAAAGCTTGATAAATTCCGGCAGCGTTGGCGGCCAGTCCCGCGTTTCCAGCCGGGTGTAGCCCAGGCGCAGTTCATCGCGGCTCAACACGCCCAGCTTCGCCGCCCAGTGCGACTTCACGCCATCCAGATCAACCCCGGTCCACATGTCCAGGAAGCGGGCACCATAGGCGAAAGCCATGCGCTGGAACAGGTCTTCAACCCAGGACATGGGCAGCGGCCGGGACGGCAGGGGTGATGTCGATGATGTCGCCATGGAATGCATGGGCTGCTCCTCCGGTTAATTTCTGAAACGCTTCACGACGTGCACGGTCCTTGGAGGACTCCCCGCCGCCACGGGAAGGCGGCTTGGCGCCGGCCACCGTGAGCGCCTTTGCTTCCGCATCCCAGCGCTTGATGATGCCCAACACATAGCCAAGATTGAGCTGGCCGGGCTTGGTGCGCCGGGCCTCTTCGCAGGCCGCAGACACCGTTGCTGCCGATACTCCCTGCTTTGCCAGCTCGATCAGGCGCGGATCTGATGGCTGGGTCTGAATCCCCGCCTTACGGAATTCGATGCTGAGCGCGACCGGCGTGACTGCGCCCTCTTCGCTCAGTGTTGGCTGGCGCGGGGTTTGGTTCTGGTTCTGGTTCTGGTTCTGGTTCTGGTTCTGGTTCTGGTTCTGGTTCTGGTTCTGGTTGGGTTCAGCGCGCACTAACCGCGCATCAACCGAGGTTGAACCGGGGTTAAGCCGAGGTTCTGCCCCGGTTGATGCGGATTCCTTAAGGGCTTCAACCGCGCCAGCAACCTGACCGCGAGACTCCAGCGCCGTACCGGTACCGGCCAGCGTCGCGCCTCCAGGCTGCGAGCATGCCGTGCCAAATGCGAACTCAGGCTGTGCTGGACCACGCAACAAATTATTGATGACTTCCTCCAACTCCCTGGTCTGCGCGCACGGGTTGAAGCGCTTCAAGAAATCGCGCAGTTGTACCTGAGCAGTCGCGATGTCACCGGACTGGATGGCTGTGCGAATAGCCTTGTCTGCTACCGGCCAAGAGCGTGCGCGGCCCCCTGCCTTACTCGCCGCGACGCCTGCCTGATATTCTTCGATCTCGCGTGCGCAACGGGCGTTGAACCAGCCAGCATCAGTCAACGTGAAGAACTCAGCCAACACCTGCTGAGCCGCCTCAATCTCTTCGGGGCCGGACACAAGCAGGCGACGAAACAACAGCCGCTCGTCAGCAGGCAGCGGCTTCTCCTTCTCGTAATACATATCCAGCATGTCGCGGAAAATGCTGCGCTCCAGGCGCGACAGGTGGCGCGTGGAACTGTTGAAATCATTGATGTGGTGCGGGTAGTAATTCATCAAGCATCCTTGGGCGAAAGAACAGGGGCATCTTCGTCACAGGCACACACCTCCGCCGCTTGGCGCTTGAGTTGCAGCTCAATGAACGTCAGCCTTGTATCAATTGACTGCAGGGCTGCGCTCTGCGTGCCGGCCTGCACGCCAACACACGGCGCACCAGCCATTTCCTGGATCAAGTCGGCAGGGTATGGGAACCTGGTCAGCTTTGCCGCCAAACGCCGACTCGCCAGCATCACGTCAGCACGATAGAATTCCTTCAAGAGCGAATGCCAGATCGCTACCAGTTCGTCCCCATTTGCCTGAGTCGGCAAGGGAAATAAAATCGCAAACGGGGACAGCACTGCCCTCGTATCTTCCAAAGTCATCTTCATGAAAAACTCCCTTAAAACTGTAACTATTGAACAAATACAAACTGCGGTCGCCAGTGCCATTGGCAACCTTTTGACAGTGGATTGCTCTGCATCGGTTTCCTCTCTCCAATTTGATGAAAACCCGGTGCGTACACTGACCGGCACTGGCGAGGCTGCAACGCTGTAGCTGAAAATCACGATCAACCCACCCAAGCCCCTTGACTCGTGGCCGCCGGATCAACCAGAGGAAGTCGCAACTGCCGAACGGTAAGGAACCAAACAGTCACCGAAGCGAGAGGGGTACGCACGAAAATCAAGCGCGCCGTCACGAATCACAAGCGGCCCCTTACTACGCTGCACCCGTGGCTGAAACGGCGCCACGTAACGGGGACCAGCTGGGATACCTTCGCCAGCATCTGGCTTTACAGAAACGCCCAGGTACTGCTGTCCGGCGCGCGTGATACGGATTTCATCGCCATCGACCACGGCCAGGCCCGCAACCTGCAAACGCTCGATGACATCGAGCTGAAACGACGCGGTCCCGCACTTCAAACCCGACACGCGCTTCAGGCTGGAGACAATCGCCACACCGCCCATCCCTTGCAACGAGGCCAGCGCTTTGGCGGCGTTGCAGCCACGACGCGGCAAATTAAAATTAGCCATGCATCACCTCCAGCTGCGCCCGGGCCTTTTGCTCAAGGCCGACGACCATATCCTGCAAGGCTTGAATCGCCTCATATGCGTGTTCCTTGATCGCCACCAGTTCGCGCGCGTCCAGGCGACCATCCGCCAGCGCATCACTCACGACGGCCACCGCATCGGCGCTGCGGGTGGCTATGCGCGTCACCATGGCCAACGGCGTTGCAACGGCGGCGGCATCGGCGCCGGCAATCTTGGTGCAAACATAGCCATGGTTCCCTGCCAGCGCATACAGCACACTCGCATCGCCAGTCAGGCCGATGATGTTGTCCACGTCGTCCAGCGTCGGCTTGTTGGTGACGGAATGCACGTTGGCCTTATTGCGCAGTACTGCCGCCGACATGCCGAGACGGATTGCCAGAGCGGCGTGACCGCCAGGGGCACCGTGTACCGTGTTGTAAAAAGCGTCTTTGGGGCTCATGCAAAGTTCCTAAAAATGAATGATGTAAACGACAACAGTTACCCCGATAATGCGGTAAGGGCTTTTCCCAAAATTACAAAAGGAAGATGAAGAATCCGGTGCGCGACAATTCAGGTCCACAACGCTAATCTGGCAACAAGAGCATCAGGCCGCACCAATGCGCATATTTCCTGTTGCATGAGCGACTCCGCTTGCAGCCACATCTACAACCAACCAGCCTATACGGCGGATCAATGTGCAATGTGGCCTCGAATTTCCTCACCCCAACTGCTCAAATTTCAATCGGCGCTACTTAAATGCTAGGCTTGGGGTTACTTCCCGGCAGTCGAAGATATGCCCAAAATTCCTGCTTGTCGGGCCGAAGCTCCTCACAGGTCACTGCAACTTTGGTTGCCTCTTCGATCTGCGCGCATCGCTCCAACGGGATCGGTCGCTTGGCTTTTCGCCATTCGCTAATGGCCTGTGGCGACACCCCAAGGATTTGGGCAAGTTTGGCGGCGCCAACGATGTCGCAAGCTTTTTGGAAGGGTGTATTCATGAGTCGATGGTAAAGCAATGCCTTACACCGGTCAAGTATTGATTGATGAACACCTTACAACGGACAATCAAGCAATGCTTGATTCACTGAAAGATAATTTTATGGCTGGCACAGGGACTGAGTTGCTCTCATCAAAAATTAAACGAGCAATTGAAAATAGCGGCATGACAAAGAAGGATATTGCCGCAGCAATTGGGGTCACGAAGCAATCCATTACCGGATGGGAGGACTCTGGCCGCATTAGCAAGCCAAATCTGCAAAAGCTGGCGGAACTGCTGAAAATAGATATCAACTGGTTCATGACTGACAAGCCGAGCCAAGGGGATGATAATTATGGTAAATTACGTCTCATTCCCTCTGAGCAACAGAGATTCGACAGCAATGTCGCACCAGCAAATGTAGGCAAGAGAGCAATACCAGTGATTTCAGCAATACAGGCAGGAGCCCTAAAAGAGATAACCGAACCGTACGAGTTAGGTGCTGGCTATGCGACGCTCTATACGGACGACGACTATTCCAAATGGGCTTTTGGATTGGAAATTGAGGGAGATTCCATGCTTCCCGAATTCAAGCCCGGCGATATGGTTATTATCGAGCCAGATTGGGAACCCCGCCCAGGCGAATATGTTGCCGCAAAAAATGGGCAGGAAGAGGCCACATTCAAAAAGTACCGTCCTCGCGGTGTTGATAGTAACGGCACTATCATTTTTGAACTAACCCCCTTAAACGATGACTACCCGACCCTTCGCAGCGACATCACCCAGTTGAAAATTATTGGCGTAATGGCTGAACACCGGAGAAAGTCACGCAGAAGATAGCTACAAAAAAGCCCGCATCGACGCGGGCTTTTTTATGAAGAATGCTGAATTAAACGTTCCTCAAAATCATCCAATCAACAAACTAACGGCTTAGTATTGCGTCGGTAACTACATCGTTCTTTACTGAGACGGTAGCGACCACCAGCCCTCCTTGATCATCAAGTATCCCCAGTCGTCTAGTGTATTGATTATCCGAGACAGTTTGCCAATTGACATTACTTAATACATAGTAATCCCCTGGTGGAACATTCGAAAATTCAAAACGCCCCTCACCATCGGTCATTTTTGTTTTGTCGTACTGCGAATATCTTGGATCCTGAGATATCGCAGGCTTCCTTCCTGCCATCAGCATCTCCCTATACCATTGCTTCCGATAGGTAGTCACCGGTATCAAGAAAACCGAATTTCCGGCACCTTTTACAACCCCTCCCCCCACCGTCTTCGCAAAAACTTGTCCTCGAACTATGCCATTCCCGACCTTCGGAAGTGCCTCGTATTCCGCAGCATCAAACGGTAGCGGTGTGAATGTCTGATGCACCGGAGCGGCGCATCCGGTCAAAAGGGAAAATAAGAGAATTGGAAGTGTTAGCCGTTTCATTGACGATTTCCGGCACATGGCCACTGTGGTTGATCGCACATTATAAAAAATACTTCCGCCAAGGAATCTATCCAATTCTCACACTTCGACCAAGCACTTGTGGCGGCGAACATTTCAAAAACCTTGACGAAGTAAGGCAAAAAGTAAAGCATAGGTGAACTACCAGCAAGCTTTGCTTGACCGACGGTAAGGCATTGCTTTATTATCCTCCCAGACTATAGCGGAGAGGAACCAATGTCTAGCGCTCAACCTCACAAGTACACGTCCCATCACAAGGACGCACGCCCTAAATACGCAATAACAAGTTCACACGAAGGTTTGCCTGGCTACGACTGCCTCACGGCACCAAGCCTTAACACTCACGTCCAACACATGCAGACGTCTGCACATACTGGACTGGGCATCGCCATCACGGAGGCCCAGCCATGACGCCGCTGACAATTAAAGACGGAACATTGACGGATTTCGTCGCTGCGCTTGCCACCACCGGCACCTCGCTGGCGCACGCGGCGGAACGTGCATTGGAGCTGCTGCGCCTTGCTGGCTACTCCGGCGCACGCGGCGACACAGCGGACGACCTCCATCTTGCTTTGACCGCCCATCTGCACTTAATACATGAATTCAATTTGACGGTGCACATTGAAACACCGTCTGAGACAGCAGCGGTGCGCCCCAAGAAACGGGCACCCAGTGCCGCAGACAATGCATCAAAAGCAATCGCTGCACCCGATTTGATCGCCTTGGCCGCAGCGCATCGATCGCTGAAGGTAGCCATGCCGCTTTATCAAGCCCTAGACACGCCCGCCATCAAAGTGGTGCTACACGCCGTCGCCACAAAAGCACGCAAACGCCAGCCTCGCATCGACTTCAGGAAGCTGGCCGCCAACGACCTCGATTAATCGTCATCCCTGTGGAGGAAAAAATGAACACCATTACGCATTCGGCCGCAACCATGCCGCCCGCACTCATATCACCAGCCACCAATGTGCAAACGTCTGCACAAACCCTGCTGAAAATCGGCGCGGTGTCCGCAATGACTGGCATCACCGTTCCCGGCATCAACCAGCTGCTTGCCACGGGCAACTTCCCGAAGCCAACCTGGCAATACGCCGACGACAACCTAGCGCGGGTTTGGCACGCGATCGATATCGCAGCATGGCAAGTCACGGCGCAACACGCTGACGACTCCACGGACACCACCAATCACGCACTGGAAACCGCATGAGCAGCGAACTGACCTTACTTCCGCCCCCGACCGCCATCGCCGCTGACGGACAAACCATCGTCGCCGACGAGCTGGTCATGGCAGTCGGCACATTCGGCTACTTCAACCTGGTCGATATCCGTATCTCCAAGACGAACCGCCGCTACTTCAACGAAGCCAAGCTGGCCGAACTTGCCGCCAGTATCAAGGCCAAGGGTATCGCCCAGCCAATCCTGATCCGCCCGGTGACGCCGACCGACGCAGAGCCGCAGCAATATGAAATCGTCGCCGGCGAACGCCGCTACCGTGCCGCCATCATGGCCGGATTGATGGCCGCGCCGGTGATCTGCCGCCCTTTGTCAGACCTCGATGCGGCGGAAATCCAGATCCTGGAAAACCTGCAGCGGGATGACCCGCATCCGCTGGAAGAGGCCGAAGGCTACGAGCGCCTGATGCTGACACACGGCTATAGCGCCGACCAGTTGGCCGACAAGCTGAAGAAAAGCCGCAGCTACATCTATGGCCGTCTAAAACTGTGCGCGCTCACCACGGAAGTACGCACCCGCTTCCTCGAACACCCGGACACCTTGCCCCCATCGACCGCCCTGCGGATCGCCCGCATTCCGGTTCCGGCGCTGCAGGTACGCGCGCTGCAGGAAATCATGGAACCGCACGGCCAGAACAGCGACCCGATGTCGCACCGCCGGGCGCGCGACCACATCCAGAGCCGCTATACGCTGGACCTGATGCACGCGCCGTTCCTACTTACCGATGCCAAGCTGCTCGATGGCGCCACCAGCTGCGCCAAATGCCCCAAACGCACCGGCAACCAGCCCGAGATTTACCCGGATGCGAAAAGTGCAGACGTCTGCACAGACCCGGACTGCTACGCCGAGAAGAAAGCCGCCCACTATGCGCGCACAATCGCCCTAGCCCGCAAGCGCGGCATCCCCGTCCATGAAGGCGATGAAGCAACCCGCCAGGTCAGCAACTACACCTGGAACTGCGACAGCCCCCTGGTTGTGCTGGGCACGCCGCTGGGCAAATTCGAGCGTGTTGCGCCAGCGACCGGCATGGCCGGCTCAATGGGGACGCACCTGGCGCCGGACGCACGGCCACAGCCTGCCGCCTACGTCTTGTTCGCGGACGGCAAAGCCGAAGCCCTGTTCGACCGCTCCGCCGTCCAGGCCGCGCTGGAGAAAGCAGGCATTTGCGAAAGCGTCGGTGACCGAGCAACTCGGCAAGCAAGCGAACAGGCCACCACGGACACGCCCGCGCAACAATCAAAAGCACAACAAAAGCACGCGGCGCAGCTGGCCGAGCAGGAAGCCAAACAAGCCAAAGCAGCAGCACTGACCGCCGAGCGCGTGAGTCTGTATCGGCAACTGCGCAACAGCATCGCCGGCGGCATGAGCTTGGGCGCGTTGCGCGAACTGGTCAAGCTGCTGGTGCGCGGCGACTATGGCATGACGTTGCCGGACGATTTGCTGGGCGACTTGTATTCCTTCGAGGACCGCGGCGACGAAGGCGTGTGCGCCTACATCGACCAAGCCGACGCCAGCGAGGTGCATTTGCTGCTGGTCGATCTGATCGTGGGCGAACACCTGGGCGGCGCCCCTTGGTATAGCGGCGACGAACACGAAAGCATCGGTCACCAGGCGCTGCTGGCGATGGCGGCACATGAAGGCATAGCCCCGAACCCGACCACCGCAGAGGATGGGCCAGCAACTCCAGACATGTTCCCGGTCATTGACGAAGACACCGACATCGGCGCCCTGGTGGCGGCAAATATTCACCGCATTCCCGAGCTGGCCGCACAAGTCATCGACAACGCGCCGCATCACCTGGCCGAATTCGAAGCGGCCGCCAATGCCAACGGCTTCACCTACAAGTCAGGCAAATGGCACACAGCGCCGACGCAGCAAGCCGATGACGCCCCTCATCAACAGGCTGACAGCGAACCGACCGACGCCCCGGCGGCGGCACCTAAGCGCGTGACGATCCAGCTGAAGTCGAAGCCGGCAACGCCAGCCGAAGCGGACGGTCCAATCGTTAAGGTGAAAAAAATCCGCAATATCGCTCCACTGACGCAGACCGAAAGCTCCGCGCCAAACACCAAGGAACCAGCATGATGACGAATACTCACCGCATCGACTTTCGCGCCACCGCAGTAGACCTGGCCGCCAAACTGCAACACGCCGAGCGTGGCACGCTGCTGTTGCAGGCCGAACTGCAACGGGCACAGCAAACCATCAGCATCATGAAGAAGCACATGACGCTGCCGCAGCGGCTGCACGCCCAGTTCGAGCTGGACGATAACAGCAACGCAGGAAGGGCTTGATGATGGCCGCCATGTTTGAAATTTCACTCACCTCCGAAACGCTGCAGCCGGACGAGGTTTGCATCATTTCCGGCTGCAGCCGGAAAAACGACCAGGTTGAATGGCTGAACAGGAACGGCTGGGTGTTCTTCAAGAACCGTGCCGGCGAACCGATTATCGGGCGCCTGTACGCCCGACTGAAACTCGCCGGCATCAACCCTGCAACGCTGACGGCGCCGGCCAGCACCGGCGGCTGGCAGCCTGATTTTTCCAAAGCACGATAACCCGATATGCGTCCAAAAACCACTGGCTACAAGCTGCCGCCGCGCATGCTCATGCGCCGCAAGAAACTGAAATCCGGCAAAGTCTGGGTCGGCTACTACTACAACGGCTACGACGACAATGGCAAGCGCAAGGAGATACCCCTGGGGACTGACCTGAACGAAGCCAAGCGCAAGTGGGCGGAATTCGAGTGCAAGCCCGTGCCACTCGATGCGACCATGATGCAGTTCGTTTTCGAACGCTATATCCGCGACATCCTGCCGTCGAAGGCGCCAGGCACACAGCGCGAGAACAGCGGTTCGCTGCGCCAACTGCGCGCCGTCTTCGATGCGGCGCCGATCGATG
>JAIENA010000484.1 GCA_019751755.1 Burkholderiaceae bacterium
GTGGCGCCCGGGATTCAGGCGTTCACGGATTTGATGCGGACCAGTTTGCCGTCCACGACGTGCAAGCCGCATTCCTTGGAGTCGGGGTTTTCCCACCACCAGCGGCCCGCGCGTACATCTTCACCAGGTTCGATGGCGCGCGTGCAAGGGGCGCAGCCGATCGAGGGGAAGCCTTGGTCATGCAATGCATTGTACGGCACGTTATTGCTCTTGATATAGTCCCAGACATCTTGTTCAGACCAGTCCGCCAGCGGGTTAAACTTGGTCATGAAGTGGGCGGGATCGTCTTCTTCCACCATCAGCGAGGTACGGGTCGCCGCCTGTGCGCGGCGCTGGCCCGTGACCCAGGCCTTGTTGCCGGCCAACGCGCGGCCCAGTGGTTCAACTTTGCGGATGCGGCAGCATTCGCGGCGCATCTCGACACTGTCGTAAAACGCGTTCAAACCGTTGTTGGCCACATACGCGTCCACCGCCGCCGTGTCCGGCCGGTACAAAGTGATGTCATAGCCATACACTGCCTTGACCTGGTCCACCATGGCCAGGGTTTCCGGGTGCAGGCGGCCGGTTTCCAGTGAAAAAATGCCAATTGGCAATTTATTTTTCAGGATCAGGTCGGTCACCACCATGTCTTCGGCTGCCAGGCTGGAGGCAAACACGGCCGGCGTGAAATCGCGGGCAATACGCTCCAGTGTGGCCGTGGTCTCGGCCACCAATTTACTCAAGTCGCTCATGGTGCTCTCTTAAATGCCGGCGCCGATATCGTTCGATGCCGTCGATGCCGTCGATGCAGCGTCCGTCGCGCTACGCGCATGGCGGCGGAACAGCGGCAGTTTCTGGTCGACCGACGCCTGGTAGGTTTCCGAGAAGTCCGACAAACCTTTCAGCGCGTCTTCGATGCTGCGGTCCGGACGGGGGGCGAAGGCGTTGAAGCCGACCCGGCTCATCGAGAACAACTGGTCGCGCAGCACGTCGCCAATCGCGCGCAATTCGCCGGTGTAGCCGAGACGCATGCGCAGGTTGTAGGCGATCGACATGCCACGGCCATCGGTGAATTTCGGGAAATCCACCGCCACCACGGCGAAGTTGCCGAATTGGCCTTGCAGGGTTTCCGGACGCTCGTCGCTGGCGAACCAGACGCCGATCTGGCCGGTCTGGGCGCGGATTGCCAATTCCTCATGCTGGGCCAGCCAGGTGGCCAGCGGCACGATGACTTTGCCTGCCGGCACCTCCAGCAAGCTCGCTTCCTGGCCTTCCCCGGCACGCAGGACGAACCAGTCGTCGGCGACGATTGCGCGGTTTTTAATGATTTGGGTCACTGCGTTAGACATATTCATCTTCTCCTACCAGGCGGCCCGCATCGGTGATCGGCGTGGCGTACACAAATTCCTTGAATGGCGCGATACCCAGGCGTTGGGCGGTGTCGACAAAGCGTTCGCCCTCGACCCGTTCCTTGACGTACACCTGCAGCAGGCGACCGATCACTTCCGGCATTTGCAGCGCGGAGAACGATGGGCCGATGATCTTGCCGATGGCGGCGTCATTGCCCTGCGCGCCGCCGATCGACACTTGATACCATTCGCTGCCATCCTTATCGACCCCCAGGATGCCGATATTGCCGACGTGGTGGTGGCCGCAGGCGTTGATGCAACCCGAGATGTTCAGTTCGATGTCGCCGATGTCGTGCTGGAAATCGAGGTTGTCGAAGCGTTCCGCGATGGCGGCGGCGATCGGCAGTGATTTCGCGTTGGCCAGCGAGCAGAAGTCGCCGCCAGGGCAGCAAATCATGTCGGTCAGCAAGCCGATATTCGGCGTCGCCAGACCGTGCGCCTTGACTTCCTGCCACAGCGCGAACAGTTTCGATTGCTCGACGTCGGCCAGCACCACGTTTTGTTCGTGGGTGATGCGCAGTTCGCCAAAGCTGTAGCGATCCGCCAGGTCCGCCATGAAGTCCATTTGCTCGGCCGTCGCGTCGCCCGGCGGCACGCCGGTTTTCTTTACCGACAGCACCACGATGGCATAGCCATCCTGCTTGTGGGTCTTGACGTTACGCAGCAGCCAGTTACTGAAGGCTTTGTTGGTGGCCGCCTCGGTTTGCTCGATGTTTGGCAGTTGCTTGTACGCATGTGGCTGGAAGTAGGCGATGACGCGTTCCATTTCTTCCAGCGTCAGGGTCTGTTCGGTGCCTTTCAGGTCAACCCATTCGGCTTCCACCTGGCGCGTGAATTCTTCCGCACCGATGGCTTTGAGCAAGATCTTGATACGGGCCTTGTACTTGTTGTCGCGGCGGCCGTACTGGTTGTACACACGCATCACCGCTTCGATATAGGTCAGCAAGTGTTCGCGCGGCAGGAATTCACGGATCACGGTGCCCAGGATCGGGGTGCGGCCCATGCCGCCGCCGACCATGACCTTGAAGCCGATGTCGCCAGCGTCGTTGTGCACCACGGTCAGACCGATGTCGTGTACGGCGATGGCGGCGCGGTCTTGTTTGGCGCCATTGATGGCGATCTTGAATTTACGTGGCAGCGCGATGAATTCCGGGTGGAACGTCGACCATTGGCGCAGCACTTCCGCATACGGGCGCGGATCGATGATTTCATCGGCCGCCACACCGGCGTATTCGTCCGACGTCACGTTACGGATGCAGTTGCCCGAGGTTTGCACCGCGTGCATTTCGACCGACGCCAGGTCGGTCAGGATGTCCGGGGTCTGTTCCAGTTCGATCCAGTTGAACTGGATGTTCTGGCGGGTGGTGAAGTGGCCATAGCCACGGTCGTACTTGCGCGCGATGTGCGCGAACATGCGCATTTGCTTACTTGCCAACAGGCCGTATGGCACGGCGATACGCAACATGTAGGCGTGACGCTGCATGTACAGGCCATTCTGCAAGCGCAGCGGCAGGAATTCAGCTTCGGTCAACTCGTCTGCGAGGCGGCGGCGTACCTGGTCGCGGTACTGGGCGATGCGCTCACGCACGATGAGATGGTCGTATTGATCGTATTGATACATATCGTTCCTAAATAAGCTTTCTAGCAGATTCGCTTGCGCCTGAGAGGGGGAAACCACCCGGGCTGACTCTGACAAACTATCCCCAACTGGCCACAATGGTAATAAACTCCAGCTTTATTCCAAACTACTTAGTCTTTATTTGCTTATATACGTATTGGGCATAAGCATGGGCGTAAAATAGCGTAAAGGCATGCCCTTCCCATACCATTGAGCCATTGAGCCACTGAGCCCTACACTGAGCCCCTAATAAGAATGAACCTTCACCAATTGCGGTTTGTCCGTGAAGCTGTCCGTCAGAACTATAACCTGACGGATGCCGCCAAAGCCCTGTTCACCTCCCAGCCGGGTGTTTCCAAGGCCATTATTGAGCTGGAAGAAGAGTTGGGCGTCGATATCTTCACCCGCCACGGCAAGCGGATCCGTGGTTTGACAGAGCCGGGGCGGCTGGTGCTGCAATCGGTGGAACTGATCATGCAGGAAATCGATAGCCTGAAGCGCATCGGCAAGGAATATGCGGCGCAAGACAGTGGCAGCTTTACCATCGCCACCACGCATACCCAGGCGCGCTATACCTTGCCCAAGGTGGTGCAGGCGTTCATGCTGAAGTTTCCCAAGGTGCGCTTGTCTTTATTGCAAGGAAATCCGCGCCAGATTGCGGAAATGGTGCAGAAAGACCAGGCCGACCTGTGCATTGCCACGGAATCCATTGCCGGCATGGAAAATCTTATTACATTGCCATGTTATCAATGGGAACACGTGGTCGTGGTGTCGCCCGACCATCCACTGCTGCGCGCCAAGACAATTACCCTGGAAGACATTGCAGCTTTCCCGCTGATCACCTACGATGGCGCCTTTGCGGGACGCAGCAAGATCGACCATGCGTTCTCGTTGCGGGGGTTGAAGCCGGACGTGCTGCTGGAAGCCATCGATGCGGACGTGATTAAAACCTACGTGGAACTGGGCATGGGCATCGGCATTATTGCCGGCATGGCCTTCGACCCGGAGCGCGACCGTGCACTGCGCGCCATTCCGGCCGGACACTTGTTCGGTATGAATGTGTCGCGGGTGGCCGTCAAGCAGGGCGCTTATTTACGCTCCTATATTTACACCTTCATCGAACTGCTGGCGCCGACGCTGAACCGCAAGTTGATCGAGCAGGCGATGCATGGAGAGAAAGATACCTACGAATTATGAATACGTTAGAAAAATATTATGCGCAGTGCGCCAGCTCGTACGATGCGGTCTACGAGCAAGAAGAGCGCCAGGACGACCTGGAGACCTTGCAGGAAGCGGTCGCTGAATTGCTGCAGGGCCACAAGGTGCTGGAACTGGCTTGCGGCACCGGCTACTGGACGCAATTCATCAGCATGGGCGCCGAGTCGGTCACCGCCATCGATGTCAGTCCGGACATGCTGGCGCTGGCGGCGCAGCGCGATGTCGATACGGACGTTGTCACGTTTGCGCAAGGCGACGCCCGTACGCTCGACACGATCCCGGCCGGCCAATTCACGGCCTGTTTCGCGGCTGGCTGGTGGTCGCATGTCGGCCGTGCCGAGCAGGATAAATACCTGGCGCTGCTGCGGTCGAAACTGGGCAAGGATGCGCTGCTGGTGCTGCTCGACACCAACCAGGTGGAAGGCGTCAGCGTGCCGATCGCCCGCACCGATGCCGATGGCAACACCTACCAGTTCCGCCTCACGCCGCAGGGCGAGCGCCTGGAAATCATGAAGAATTACCCGACCGACAGCTGGCTGCGCAAGCGCCTGTCCAACGCTGCCCGCGAAGTGCGCACCGAGCGGTTGGCGTACTACTGGATGGCGACCTGCCGCTTCAAGTAACGCCCCTTCGGTGTTAGATATATGCCAGACATATAAGGGGCCAGGCCCCTTTAGTGTCTGCGCCCATGTTTTCGTGGTGAGTTAGTGCAAGCCATTCACCATCCTGATAAGGTGCCAGGCCCCTAATGAGCCGCCAGTCCCCTGGTCTGCTACTGTCTTTCTGCAAATAATTGCTGATGTCACATTGCTGAAGTATTTGATAGGCATGATTCGCCCCGTCCAGTTTCAGGCGACAACCCTCTCAACTAACAATGGATCATCAAGTGAAAAAACTTACTCTGGCAGCACTGCTCATCGGCGCGTTCTCGGCTCAGGCTCAGGCGCAATCGAACGTGACCATCTACGGCCTGGTCGACGCCGGCCTGGTACGCGAGAGCGGCGGCGCGGCTGGCAGCCTCACCAAAGTCACCAGCGGCATCGGTGGTCAATCGCGCCTCGGTTTCCGTGGTGTTGAAGATCTGGGTAACGGCGTGCAAGCCGTGTTCAACCTGGAAAACGGTTTCAAGGCCGACGATGGCACCATGGACAACACCACCGGTACCTTGTTCAACCGCCTGGCAACGGTGGGCCTGAAATCCAAGGAAATGGGTTCGCTGACCATCGGCCGCCAGTACACCATGCTGTACAACGCGCTGAGCCAAGTCGCTGACCCGTTCGGTGCCGGTTACGCTGGCGCCGCCAAGAACCTGTTCCCGACCGCCGGCGCCAACACCCGCGCCAGCAACTCGATCGTGTACAGCACCCCGTCGTTCTCCGGCTTCAGCGTGGATGCCCTGTATGCGCTGGGCGAGCAGGCTGGCAGCAACACCGCCGGCCGCCAGTTCGGCCTGGGCTTGAATTTCTCGCAAGACGGCCTGAACGTGCGCCTGGTGCATAACAACCGCAACCTGGACGTGGTCGGCGCCGCACCGAAAGACAAGGCCAAGAACACGCTGCTGGCCGCCAACTATGACTTCAAGGTCGTCAAGGCCTTCTTCGGCTGGGAAGCCAATAAAGGCGCCGGCAGCTCGGCCGTGCCAGTGGCGAATGCCTACGGCTTTAAAGTGGCGCCGAAAGCCTCGGCCGACAGCGACAACCTGCTGCTGGGTGTGAACGTTCCGTTTGGTCCAGGCAACGTGCTGGCGTCGTACACCCGTATGAACGACAAGACCGTCAACAACCAGGACGCCAACCAGATCGGCGTCGGCTACCTGTACCCACTGTCGAAGCGCACCACGACCTATGTCGCTTACGCCCGTATCAAGAACAAGAACGGCGCCGGCTACACCGTGGGTAACAACAACGAAGCCGGTTCTGGCGACAGCGCCTTCAACCTGGGCATCCGTCACTCGTTCTAAGCTGTTCCCAGTCTGAACGCTGAAGCGCCCTGCGGGGCGCTTTTTGTTTAAGGCTATACTTTGTGGCATGAAGCGTTTCTTGATCCCTGTGTTGCTGCTGACCGCTCCCGCCTGCGCCGGAGAAAGCGCCTGGTTCCCGATGGCGGCACAAATCGATGGCAAGCCCGGACGCTACGCGCCCCTGCCGCAGGCTGCGCGGCCATGGCGCATTTGTGCCTTGCTGCCCCATGCGCGGGATAAATACTGGTGGGGCGTGTCATGGGGTTTGTCCGATGAAGCCGCGCGGCTGGGGGTGCGGCTTGGCGTTTATCAGGCGGGCGGGTATGAATTTCAGTCCGCGCAGCGCCGCCAGTTCGCTGATTGCGTGGCACAGCGGGCCGATGCCGTGATTGTCGGCGCGATTTCCGCGCATGGGCTCAATGACGATATCGACGCTGCGGCGCGTCACCGCATCCCTGTCATTGATTTGATCAACGGCGTGTCCAGTGCTGCCGTGACGGCACGTTCACTACTGAGTTTTACCGATATGGCATCGGCCGCAAGCCGGTATTTGCTGGCCGATGCGGGCGGCAAGCCTGTCAAGGTACTGTGGTTGCCCGGGCCGAAGGACGCCACGTGGGTGCGGGATGCGGAGCTGGGTATGCGACGCACGTTTGCCGACGCGCCGGTGGATGTGATCCATGGCGGCTATGGCCCGACGGATGCCAGCAGCCAGATGTCGTTGCTGCGTGCAGCATTGGCGCATCATCAGCCGGACTACGTACTGGGTAATGCCGTGGCGGTGGAGGTGGCCAGCAAATTGTTTGCTTATCGCACCGATCGCACCGATGGGAAGCGGAGCCGTATTATTGCGTATTACGCGACGGAGCCGGTGGTGAACCTGATTCGTGACGGGCGGGTGCTGGCCGCGCCCAGCGATGCCGCTGTGCTGCAAGCCCGCGTTGCGCTGGACTTGGCGGTCCGTGCGCTGGAGAGCAAGGCCTACGCGCGCCGGGTGGCGCCCGTGATTGATATGTTGACAATGGAAACGCTGGCTGGTTATGACTTGACGCGCTTGCTGGCGCCGCCCGGTCAGCGGTTTATTCAGCAGGCGCTGCCGGTACGCTGATGTCCGGCTGATCCGGTAGTGGTAACGTGATGGTGACGCGGGTGCCGCCCTGGCCACGGATCGACATATCGCCACGCAATCCCTGCACCCGCTCGCGCATGCCGATCACGCCCAGTGAGTGGGGCTTGCGCAAATCCTCTTCCGTCAACCCGACGCCGTCGTCCTCGACCGTGATGCGCAGGCTGGCGCCATGGCGTCGCACCGCGACCCGCACCCGGCCCGCCTTGGCATGGCGCGCCACATTGGTCAGCGACTCTTGCACGATGCGGAACACCGCCGTGCTGTAATGGTCACCAAAACACAGTTCGGACTCCACCACGTCGAGCTCGCAGCGCAATGGATTGCGCCGGGCGAAATCCAGGCACATGGCTTGTAGCGCGAAATACAGACTGCCGTCATCGAGCGCGCGGGGGCGCAGGTTGCTGGCAATGCGGCGCAGCGACGTGATGGCTGACAACAGCAACTGGTCCATGCTGTGTACTTGCGTCGCCGCCGCGCGGGGCAGCGCCGGCTGGCGCTCCAGTAAATGCAGGTCGACCCGCAAGGTCGCCAGCAACTGGCCCAGGTCGTCATGTAACTCCCGTGCGATATGGGACCGCTCATCGTCGCGGACCGTTTGCAGTGGCGACGTGTCGGCGCTGCGGCGGCCGAGGTTGCGCTCATTGCGCCGGCCGCGCGCGGGTTTGTTGCGCTGTTCCATGGTGCCCTCCATGCGGCCGGGAATGGGCCGCCATGGTGACAAAGTAGGGTAGCGCGGTGTTACCAGAGTTGATCTGGCGCAATATCAGGGGAGGGGTGTTGATGAGCGGCAACTCCGCTCATCGCCGGCTTACATTTGTTTGAACAGGTGCAGGAACGAACGCGAGACTTCGAGTTTTTCAGGGCGCTCCTTGATCATCACCAGGTGGCGGCCCCGGATGTCACGCGTGACGCCTTCGATGGCGTTGACGTTGACCAGCGTGGCGCGGTGAATTTGCCAGAACAAGTCCGGATCGAGTTCCTCGGCCAGGTCGCGCACGGGCTTGCGAATCAATGCTTCATATTTGGCGGTCTGCACGCACGTGTATTTTTCATCGGAGCGGAAGAACAGGATTTCCTCCACCGGGATCATGCGCAAATCCTGGCCGATACTGGCCTGTATCCACTGCAAATACGTTTTCTTCGGGGCGGCGATCTTTTCCGCCAACTGGCTCAGCATGGCGGCCATGCTGGCATTGACATCGCCACCCGCAGCGGGGGCGCCGGCCGGCGCGGTCAGACGGGCCTTCAGGCGCTCGACCGTGATGTGCAAGCGTTCCAGCTCCGGCGGTTTCAAGACGTAATCGATGGCGCCACGTTCAAACGCTTCCACCGCATAGGCGTCGTAAGCGGTCACGAACACCACGCGGCTTTTATCGCCAATCACGGCGGCCGCTTCCATGCCGGTTTTGCCCGGCATGCGGATATCGAGGAAAGTGAAGTCGGGTTTGAGCTGATCGACCAGCTCAACGGCTTCATCGCCGTTCTTGGCTTCGCCGACGATGTCCAGTTCGGGCCAGACTTGTCCCAGGCGCATACGCAATTGGTCGCGCATCAGGCGTTCGTCATCGGCAATGATAGCTGTTGGCATAATGAAATATTGTTAAAAAATACGTTTGGTCATTATTCAATGAATTGGACCGATTATCAATCCGGTTTTTTCGCCGCCAGCGCGTAAGGCACTTCGATTGTGGCGATTACGCCGCTTGGGGAGTTGGGTTCAATGCTCAGCGAACCCGCATTACCATGCAAGAGCTTCAGGCGCTCGCGGATATTGGACAGGCCCAGGCCCGTGCCATCGCTTGGTTTGGCACCGAAGCCAAGGCCGTCGTCGGCGACCATGACTTGCAATTTATTGTGTGCCACTTGGGCCCGCACCAGCAGGGTGCCGCCCTCCGGCTTGCCTTCCAGGCCGTGCTTGATGGCGTTTTCCACCATCGATTGCAGCATCATCGGTGGGAAGGCGGCGCTGCGCAGGCCGTCGGGGATATTGAACTCGATCGTCAGGCGCTCTTCCATGCGCATTTTCAGCAGCGCCAGGTAGGCGGCCACCATGTCCGCCTCGCGGCCGAGGTTAGTGACCAGGCTGCTGTCGCGCATTTGCGGCAACACGGCGCGCAAGTATTTGATCAGGCTGCGCTGCATGGCCGACGCGCGTGGCGGGTCGGTCTCAATCAGGTATTCCACCGACGCCAGGGTATTGAACAGGAAGTGGGGCTCCACCTGGGCCTGCATCATTTGCATCTTGGCTTCGCTCAGCTGGCGCTGCATGGATTCGCGTTCGGCGGCCGCGTTGGCGTACTGGGTTTGCGCTTCGGCCCGTTTTTTGCCTCCCATCAGCGCCTTGGTGCCGAACAGCGCCAGGATCAGCAGAAAGATAAAGCTCTTGAACCAGGTCGATGCCTGCTTGTGATAGCGCGACACTTTTTGTTCGGCCGCGTCATCGACGGCTTCTTCAATGGCGTTCGACAACTCTTCGCCGATTTGCGGCGGTAATTCAATATGAACTTCCTCGCCAGGCAGGGCGGATGCGGCGGCGCCCGGCTTGAAGGGTTTGCCGCCATAGGCTGGCGCAGCGGGGGCAGGGGCGGCGGGCGGCGCCGGCAGGGCCTGTGCTTCAGGCGACGCTGGAGGTTCCGGCGCCTCCGCAGTGGCGGGGGCTTCGGCGGAGGCGGATTCCTTGCGCGCCTTATTGCCGCGCGGGTTGAAGTGGATGCCGCTGTCATCAATGGTGATACTGGTATCGGAATGGCGTGCGTTTTTCTTGTCGCGCACGATCTGCACATATTCCTCATCCGGGCCGGACGAGAATAATTCATCTTGCAAGATCGAGGCGGCAATCATCGCCAGTGCGGCGAACAGGAAGAATTTCCACCACGATAGTTGGGTCACCCAGGTGGCGGTGGCGTCAAAGCCCCGGTGCAGCCAGCCCAGGATGGTTCTCACGATGTCTTGTGCTTTCGGTTGGGGAAACATCTAGTGCTCTCGGATTTTTCTGATGGTGCCACTGTACGCAACGCAGGGCGGATGCGCCATGATGTTGCGACAGTCTGCATAAAACAGGGAATGGAAGGAATAAATATTGCGGGTCGTTAAAACTCACCCTTGTCAAACGTGGTGGGGCTTTGCTATAGTTCTGTCCCCGTAGCGCTGTGACAGATCAACGACACAGCGCAGCAGGATGAAAGAAAAAACGAGGGGTTGACGAGAATCACGAAACACTAGATAATCTCGGCGGTTTCAAGAACCAACTGCAACACTGGGTTAATTAACAGTAATATCCGGATTATTTAATTGTGCCATGTGA